>DASTCB010000124.1:0-31716 GCA_035711585.1 Sphingomicrobium sp. | reverse complement strand
TGGGCGATCGATCGTCCAGGCCTTTTGCATATAGATTTCGTTTAAACCCTTGAATCTAAAATAAGTTATGGCGTAGCCAGGAACGGCAGTCGAAAGGAGTCGAACAGCCGACTCCCTTGAATTGCCCATTTGGTCAGGCTGCGGGGGCGAAGTTGGACCCCGGGACAATGGCAAGGCGGCCTCTCCCCCCCCCGGCCGCCTTGCCATTTTTATGCTAAGCGGCAGCAAGGAAGTGCAGGGGGTGAGGGATGCGGGCATCGAGGCTGGTGGCGGCGGGCCTGGCGGTAGCGGCCTGGGCAGGGTTGGTCCTGCAATATGTGCTGCTGATCCACCTCGCCGGCGTCGTTCCGGGCAGCTGGCGCTTCGTCGGATTCTTCACCATCCTTTCCAACATTGGCATCGCGACGATGGCCACCGCCATCGCGCTCGGCAGGACGGGACTGCTAACCGGTTCGCGAGCGCGGCTGATGGGGCTGACCGCGATCGTCACCGTCGGCTTCGTCTATTCGCTGCTGCTGCGCTCACTGTGGAATCCGGTCGGCTGGGCCAAGGTCGCGGACATGGTGCTGCACGACGTGACCCCGATCCTCACCGCGCTGCTATGGGCACTGATGCCGCATGGCGAGCTCAGGTGGGGTGACCTCAAATGGGCGCTCGCCCCGCCCGCGCTTTACCTTGCCTATTCGATGACTCGCGGCGCATTCGACGGCTGGTATCCCTATTATTTCCTCAATCCGGCGCTGCAGAGCACGGCCGAGCTGGCAATTGGGATCGCTAGTACCCTGTTCGTGTTCGCGACCATAGCCGGAAGCGCGATCGCGATCGACATGAGGATGGGGCGGCGGGGCGGCTAGTTCTCGGCAATTTCCACTTTGCGCAATGCCTCGGCAGCGCGCAACTGGTCAGACTTTTCCGACCGGACCGCCAGCGCATCCCAAGCCGCGGCGGCTCGCAGCTGGTTGTCCTTGACGTTTTGCAGAGTCGCCTCGTCGGACCTTGCGCGGGCGGCGTCCGCCTGCGCCTGGTAAAAGAGGGTCATGTTCGACGTCACGGGGCTTGATGCTCCTGTTGGCGATGGCCCGGCCGAACCAGCTTTTCGGAACGGCCGGGCCAGCCTGAAGGCTAGAGCGCCTTGATGTTGGTCGCGCTTTCGCGGCCGCGGCGATCTGGTGCCAGCTCATATTCCACGCGCTGGTCCTGCGACAGGGTGCGCATCCCGGCCGCTTCGAGCGCAGTCACGTGGACGAAGGCGTCCTGGCCGCCGCCGTCTGGCGTGATGAAGCCGAAACCTTTGGCGTCGTTGAAGAATTTCACAGTTCCTTGGGGCATCATTGGGGTCCTTCCCGATGGACGGACCGACTGCCGATCCGTCTAAGGCTAGAAGAGGCGGACAGGAAGGGGGCGGCCCGCAAGCCGCTCGAACCCACGTCATGCGACTGGTAGCGGGGCTTATGTAGGGAGTGGGGCTGGAAATAGCAAAGAGCGCCTAATCGTCGATCAAATGCCGGTGCTCGGGCGGGACCAGATCCTGCTCCTCGGGATGCTTGCGCAGATAGGCCGCGAAGAACGGGCAGATGGGGACGACCTTCAGCCCGCGCTGCCGAGCCACGGCAAGGCCGGCGCGGACCAACGCGGTGCCGAGCCCCTGGCCGCCATGACTTTCCGGCACGACTGTATGATAGAAACGGATCGCTCCCGGCAGCAGATTATACTTGGCAAAGGCATATTCGCCGCCACCCAGCTCGATCTCGAACTGGTGCCGTTCCGGATTGTCGCGGACGAGAGGATCTCCGGTCATTTTCCCTCGAATAGTCGCTTGAGGAACACCGTCTCCACCTCGCGCCTCAGGTCGTTGTTGTGCTTCTTCAAAAAGCCGTGGCCTTCGTCGGCGTAGAGCACGTACCAGCTCTCGACGCCGTTGGCGCGGATGCCGGCGACGACCTGCTCGCTCTCCGACTGCGGCACGCGCGGGTCGTTGGCGCCCTGCATGACCAGCATCGGCTTCCTGATCTTCGACACATTGGCGAGCGGGTTGATCCGCTGGAACACCGCCCGCATTTCGGGATCGCGCTCGTCGCCATATTCGGCGCGGCGATTGTCGCGGCGATAGCTTTCCGTGTTGGTGAGGAAGGTGATGAAGTCGCTGATCCCATAGCGCTCGACCGCCCCGACCAGCCGGTCGGAATAATGGGCCATCGAGGCCAGCGACATGTAACCGCCATATGACTGGCCGTAGACCGCCACCCTGTCATTATCGAGGTTGGGCTGGGCCGCGATCCAGTCGAGCAGCGCGCCAATGTCCTTGACGCTGTCCTCGCGCTTCGGGCCATTGTCGAGGTTGAGATAGCGCTTGCCATAACCGTCGCTGCCGCGGACGTTGGGCAGGATTACCGTCGCGCCGACGGCATTGGCGATTTGCTGGGCAATCGGGTTGAAGATCGGCCTGGTCTGCGATTCCGGCCCGCCATGGATGTCGATGACCACCGGTGTCCTGGCGTCGGGCGCGATCCCGGCCGGACGATAGACGAAGGCGGGGACCGATAGGCCGTCGAACGAATTGAACCGGATCAGCTTTGGCTCCGACAGGCTGGCGGGGTCGATCGGGCCCAGTTCCGAGCTGGTCCAGGGCGTGAGGCGCGATGTCGCCAGGTCCCACGTCCATACGTCGCCGGCCGAGCGGGCCGTCGTCATGCTCAAGGCCAGCTTGCTTCCGTCGGGCGAGAATTCGAAGCCGCTCAAGACTCCGCCAGGGAGACCGGGGCTTGCCAGCTCCGCGCCGGTGCTGCGGTCAATGATACGGACCCTGGAATAGCCGTCCTGGTTGACCGCATAGGCGAGGAGGCGACCGTCGGCCGTCATGTCATAATCCTCGACGTCCCAGTCCAGCGTCGGGCTGACCGGCGTCCGCTTGCCGCTGCCAAGGTCGATCTCGACCAACCGTCGGAGGTCGCTGCGATAATCGGTGACCGTCAGGATCGCGTCGCGGCCTGGAACGAAGCGGCTCACCTCGTAGCGGGCCGGCTCGCCGGTCCAGGGCAGCTCGCTGACCCGGCCGCTGGCGAGGTCCAGCAGCGCCAGCCTGGTCTCGCGGTTGGAAAGATTGCGTTCGAGCAGCAGCCTGCTCTTGTCGGGCGAGACGTCGGCCACCGACACCGCGCCCTTGGCTTGGTACGCGACCCGCCGGCTGGCTGGATCGGCCGGGTCGGCGACCAGCACGGCATAATCGCCCGATCCCTTGACCGCGCGTGCCCAGGCCATCAGCCGTCCGTCCTTGCTGAACGCATAGCTTTGGTTGCGGGTCAGCGGCTCGGTCAGCTGCATCGGCTCGCCCTTGAGGCCCATGGAGTAGAGCTGGAACCATTCGTCGCCGCCCGTGTCCCGCTGCAGGATGAAGCGGTCCGTTCCGGGAATGACGTCGGCATCGGCAACGGGCTCGTCAAAGAAGCTGATTTGCTTCCGCGCTGCGCCGGGGGCCGCGACATGGTGGACCTGGTTGGTTGCGCCGAAGCGGGTGAGGATCAGGATCGACCCGTCGGGCAGCCAGTCGAGAAAGGTCGCGTTGCGGTAATTCTGGTAACGCTGGACCGAGGCCTTCACCTCGGCCGGGATCTCCGGGACGTTCTGCAGCGTGGCGGTTCCCACCTGTCTCGTTTGCACGGGCGTTTGGGCGAGTGTGGCGGGGGCGAGGGCCAGTGAGGTCCACAGCAGGACGTGGCGAAAGGCGCGATTCATCACGGGCTCCAGACGGGCAGTGGGACGGTCAATTGTTAGGCGGGGAAGCAGCCGACCGAAAGGGTTGACAGGCCGCTTTTCGACGGATGGTGAGAGAGCGGCTGTGTGCTAAAGGCAACTAATTGAAATCGGTTCACTTTCGTCGAAAATCTCACCGAGTCACCGGGAATCCGCAATGATATAGTGCGCGGCGGGCGAGGGCCGCCCGAGAGGGGGATTGTCATGGAATATGAAGACGCAGGCGCCAAGAAGACGCAGCTGATGGCGTTGGTCATGACCGTCGCAGTGGTCGGGGGAGCAATCTTCTACGCGATGATGTAGATCGAAGCGTAGGCCAGCAGGAAGGTAGATCCCGGATTAAATCCGGGATGACGGCTTGGCTTTTTGCCCTTCACGGCAGCGAAACGAAGCTGTCCAGCACCCTCTTGCGGCCTGCTTTCTCGAACTCGATCTCCAGCTTGTTGCCCTCGATCGCCTCGATCATGCCGTAGCCGAACTTGCCGTGGAACACGCGCTGGCCGACCGACAGATCGTCGCGGCCCTTGTTGCCGAGGCTGACGGCGGAGGCGCGGGCCTCGATGGGAGGGCGGGCGTAGGCGTCAGAAACCCCGTGACGCCGCCCTCCCTGCGGCTGCGGGCTGAAGCCGCCGGCGCTCGCCCGCTGCCAGCCCGGGCCGCGCGAGGGGCGGGCGACATGGGCGAAGGGATCGGACCGCTCGCTCCACTGCGCGCGCCACAAGCTCTCGCCGCCGGTCATGGTCGTCTCTTCCTCGATATGGTCTTTCGGAAGCTCGGCGACGAAGCGAGAAGGGATGCTGCTGGTCCACTGGCCATAGATGCGACGGTTGGCGGCGTGGAGGATGGTCGCCTGGCGCCGGGCGCGGGTGATGGCGACATAGGCCAGGCGACGCTCTTCCTCGAGGCTGGCGAGACCGCCCTCGTCGAGCGAGCGTTGCGACGGGAAAACGCCTTCTTCCCAGCCGGCGAGGAAGACGATGGGGAATTCCAACCCCTTGGCCGCGTGGATAGTCATGATGGTGACCCGGTCGCCCGATTGCAGCGAGTCATTGTCCATCACGAGGCTGACATGCTCGAGGAACGCGCCGAGGCTGTCATACTCTTCCATGGCGCGCGTGAGCTCGGCGAGATTCTCGAGACGACCGGCGGCCTCCGCGCTGCGCTCGGCCTGGAGGATGGCGGTGTAGCCGCTCTCGTCGAGCAGGATGCGGGCCAGCTCGGGGTGCGAAATCTCGCCCGCCATTTGCCGCCAGCGGGCAATGTCGGCCACGAACCTTGCCAGGCTGTTGCGGGCGCGGGCCTGGAGCTCGTCGCTGTCGAGCATCGACGCCGCGGCCAGCAATAGTGGCTGGCCCGTCGCGCGCGCATGCGCGTGGATAGAAGCGAGCGCCTTGTCGCCGAGCCCGCGCTTCGGCTGGTTGACGATCCGCTCGAACGCGAGGTCGTCGGCCGGCTGCGCGACCAGGCGGAGATAGGCGAGGGCATCGCGAATCTCGGCTCGCTCGTAGAAGCGGAAACCCCCGACGATCTGGTAAGCGAGGCCGATGGCGATGAACCGCTCCTCGAACTCGCGGGTCTGGAACTGGGCTCGGACCAGGATAGCGCAGTCGTCGAGCGAGCCGCCGCGGCGGAGATGCGTCTCGATCTCCTCGCCGACGCGGCGCGCCTCCTCCGGCCCATCCCAGACGCCGATGACGCGGACGCGGTCGCCCTGGTTGACCTCGGTCCAGAGCGTCTTGCCGAGCCGCCCGGCGTTATGGGCGATCAGGCCGGTGGCGGCGGCGAGGATGTGCGGGGTGGAGCGATAATTCTGTTCCAGCCGGATGACCCTGGCGCCGGGGAAATCCTGCTCGAAGCGGAGGATGTTGGCCACTTCCGCGCCTCGCCATGAGTAGATCGACTGGTCGTCGTCGCCGACGCAGCAGAGGTTGCGGCGCGGCTCGGCGAGCAGCTTCAGCCAGTCATACTGGGACGCATTGGTGTCCTGATATTCGTCGACCAGGATATATTTGAACCGGTCGCGGTAGCTTTCCAGCACATCGGCATGGCTACGGAAGATGGTCAGCATGTGTAGCAGCAGGTCGCCGAAATCGCAGGCATTCAGCGCGCGCAGCCGGTCCTGATAGGCGGCGTAGAGCTCTTGTCCCCGGCCGTTGGCGAAGGCCTCGGCGTCGGCAGCGCTGATCTGCTTTGGCGTCAGGCCCTTGTTCTTCCATTGGTCGATCAGGCCTGCCAGCTGCCGCGCCGGCCAGCGCTTCTCATCGAGGTTCGAGGCGCTGATCAGCTGCTTGAGCAGCCTCAGCTGGTCGTCGGTGTCGAGGATGGTGAAATTGGACTGCAGCCCAACCAGCTCGGCGTGGCTGCGGAGCATTCGGGCGCCGACGCTGTGGAAAGTGCCGAGCCAGGGCATGCCTTCGACTGCGCCGCCTGTGATCGCCGAGATGCGCTCCTTCATCTCGCGCGCCGCCTTGTTGGTGAAGGTGACGGCGAGGATCTGGTTGGGCCAAGCTTTGCGGGTGGCGATCAGGTGGGCGAGGCGGGCGGTGAGGGCAGCGGTCTTCCCCGTGCCCGCGCCGGCCAGCACCAGCACCGGACCTTCGGTGGTCAGCACCGCCTCGCGCTGCGGCGGATTGAGGCCGGCGAGATATGGAGGTTCGGAGGCAGGGACGGCAGATTCGGGCACGGGTTCGAACTAGGCATATGGGAACGAAACGGCAACCGCGGCACGGCTTGCATCCATTGCCGAAAACCCTATTCGGCGCGGCGAATCGCGATGATGGGTGGAATCCCGGCGAACGAATCGGGAGTTACGCCCGATATCCACATTATCCACAGGCCTGGACGTGCATTTTTCCCTTTGCGCGACTCGGATTCATTGTGCAGGTTCAATTCGTGATCGGGACGGAAGTCCCCGCCTCACCGGAAGGCCGGAAACGGCAAGAAGGAGCGGCAGGCGACGGAAGGACCGATCTCCACCGGATGGCGATGAGGCGGGCTTCGGCCCAAGTCGGACCAACCGGAAGAGGCGCCGGAAGAGTTGGTCTTCCTGACGCAGTTCGCGGCTCCCCCTGGGGGCAGGCGACGCGGAGGGATCAACCCAAGAAGGGCCGCAGAAGATCGAGAACCCGACTTCGGTCGGGACCACGATCGGAAGCGACGCCTGATCTGGTGAGCCAGGATCGAGTAGCGGAGGGTCTTCGGACCGTCAGGCTAGCGAACACCGGCAGATCCTAGGTCGGCGCAGATGGGGGCTGGCAGCGATGCCGGCCCCCATTTCTGTTTTAGGGACCGCTCCTCGCCTCGTTTCGGCATGGGCAACGTCACCGGCATGACTCCAGCAATTGTCGACCATGCGCTGGGCATTTCCCCTTTCGGCAAATCCAGCCGCGGGTCGAAGAGGGTCGACGCATTGCCGATGGCCTTCCTCATGGGTGGTGCGGGATGCTAGGTTCCGCCCAGGCAGGGCAGGGGCGAGTCGAATGCGCACCGGATTCTTGGCTTTCGGCTTGATGGCGCTCGCGGCGAGTGCACCGGCGTTGGCGACGGATGCGCCCCAGCGGATGGGGCCCGGCGGATCGCCAATCTCTACATCGGTTTCGGTCCCTCCCGGCGGCAGGCTCGTCTACATCAGCGGCACCGTACCCGACGTCGTCGATGCGAAGGCGCCGGAGGGCTCGGTCGCTCGCTTCGGGGACACGGAAGCGCAAACGCGCTCGGTGCTCCGCAAGGTCGAGGCCGCCTTGAAGGACCAGGGCCTGGCCTTGGGCGATGTGGTGATGATGCGCGTCTTCCTGGTTGCGCCACAGGGCCAGCGCATGGATTTCGCGGGCATGATGAAGGCCTATCGCGAGTTTTTCGGAACCGCTGCGCAGCCCAACAAACCGGCGCGGTCGACGATGCAGGTGGCCGGCCTGGTCGATCCCGGCTGGCTGGTCGAAATAGAGGTCACTGCCGCAAAATAGGGAAGGGGTTCCAATGCCACTCACGCGTCGTGCAATGCTCACCCAATTGGGCGCAGTCGGTGGCACAAGCGCCGTTTTCCTCGGGATGGAGGCGCTCGGGCTGGCCTATTCGACCCCGGCCCACGCCGAAAACTTCGAACTTCCGAAAGGGGATGGCCGCGGCAAGTCGGTTGTCATCCTGGGCGCGGGGATTGCCGGGCTCGTTGCCGCATATGAGCTGAATCAAGCCGGTTACCAGGTAACCGTGCTTGAGGCCCGCGATCGCGTCGGGGGTCGGGTATGGACGGTGCGCGGGGGCGATCGGATCGTCCAAACGGGTCGTCCGGACCAGCTCGCGAGGTTCGACAAGGGGCTCTATTTCAACGCCGGCGCCGCCCGCATCCCGGCCACCCATCGCGTCGTGCTTGGCTATGCCCGGCGGCTCGGCGTCAAGATGGAAACCTTCGTCAATGACAATCGCGGCGCGGGCTGGGATTTTGCGGGCAAGGTCCAGCCCGAGCGGCGCATGGTCTATGACTTGCACGGCCGGATATCCGAACTGCTGGCCAAGGCCATTGATCAAAAAGCGCTCGACCAGGAAATGCCGAAGGGCGAGTTGGAAGCCTTTCGCCAATTCCTGCAATTCTACGGCTTGCTGGACGACAAGGGGCGTTATTCTCAAGCGTCATTTGCATCCGGGTTCGCAAAGGAGCCCGGCGGCTACTCGCAAGCGCCAACCCCGCTTTCGCCACTCACGCTGAAGGACCTATTGCCGAACCAATCCATCGGCTTTCCTTACTTCTTCCAAAGCATCAACGACATGCAGCCGGCCATGCTCCAGCCAGTTGGCGGCATGGACGCGATCCCTGAGGCGATTTACGGGCAAGTGAAGGCGCAGGTGCGGCTTAATTCCCCGGTAACGGCAATCCGCCGGATGGGTGATCGGGTGCGGATTGAGCATGGACCGGGGAAGGGGGTCACCGAGGCGGACTTTGCCATAGTGACGCTTCCCGCCAATCTGCTCGATCGCATCCCCAATGACTTCTCTCCGGAGAAGAAGGCGGCGCTCAAGGGCATCAACTATTTGCCCAGCGTCAAGGTCGCGTTCGAAGCGCCGCGCTTCTGGGAAACGGACAATGATTTGTTCGGCGGCCTTGCCTGGACCGACCGGCTGAATGAGAATGTCATCTATCCCTCCGACGGCTTTTTCTCGCCCAAAGGGGTGCTGGTCGCCGCCTATGTCGCCGGCTGGACCAACCGGGACAATCCGCAACGATTTGCCTCATTGAGCGACGAGGAGCGCTTCCGGATCTGCCGTGAAAGCATCGAGGCTCTCCATCCCGGCAAATCAAATCTGCTGGCGAAGGGTGTGACTGTCGGATGGGGCAACGTGCCCTGGTCTGAAGGGGTCGGCGCGATCTGGCCGGATTTCGCGGGCGCCGGTGGCGCGCGCACCGGCCAATATGCCGAATTGCTGAGGCCCGAAGGACCGATCGTTTTCGCCGGCGAGCACCTCAGCTATGCAGGCCTGTGGCAGGAAGGCGCGGCGCTGTCAGCGCATGAGGCGCTGAAGCTGCTTCAGTCGATGGCTGCCGAAAAGCCGGCACAGGCCGCATAAAAAAGGAGGCGGCGGTGCTGGCCTGACCGCCGCCTCGCGGGCCCCGCTGGGAACGATCGGTCAGCAGGGCTTGCAGCCCAGCAAACGCGCAGGTCGTTACGGGGATGCGCGGTTCGGCTCGCGGAAGCCGCCTTTCGTCTAAATTCCCGGCAGTCGGGCGACGATTGAAGCCCAGTCGAGGTCGAGCCAAAAGACGATCAGCGGAACGAACACCGATACTGCGCCCATCGAAAAACCGAGCCACGTCGCCGGGTGAACCCGGCCCAGGCTCCGCCGGTCCCACAGGAACAACGGAATGAACAAGGCGAGGCCGAGCAGCAGGATGAAAGTGAAGCCGCCGAGAGTAGGCGGCGCGATCGGCAGGCGCCCGATGGCTGGTCCCATTACGATCAAGATGGCCGCCGACAGCATCGAGCGCTTGTGCCACTGCGGCTCGCCCCGCCTGCTCCAGCCGGTCCAGACCAGCCAGGCGAAGGGGAGGATCACCGCGAAGGGGATGATCGTCCAGGTCAGGGGATCGGTGAAGGGCGGCTGATTGGCGCGCGCGACTTGCCATACTGTCACCAGATACATCAGCGGGATCATGGCGATCGCCAGCACGACGGTCAGTGCGCCCAGCTTCATGTGGATGTCGCGTCGGCCGGCGGCGACCAATTGGGTCTGGGCGATCACGGCGAGCATCCAGGCGGTGAACACCGCGCCATGGACCAGCACCCACCCGGGAAGGCTGGGGTTCGGCCTGGGATAGGAGGGGACGACATCGCGAAGATAGAAACTCGGCGCGAAGCCGAGGAACACCAATAATGCCAGGAACAGCGCCATCCTGCTGTAGAATTTGCGTTCCGCCGAGCCCCGCTCGGCGGCCGCCTGCGTCACGGTCGCCATCGTCTTGCCCCTTGGAGACGGAGCTTGCACCTTACCATTCGTCGAAAGCTCGGGGCAATCCACTGGCGGACGATGCACACGCGCGATAAGCCATGCCGAAACTGCGGAGGAGGCGGGCATGCGCGCGATCATTTTGTCGGCACTGTTGACGATTTCCATTCCGGCATCGGCATGGGCCGAACCGGCCGATGTCGCGGCGGCGGTAGCGGCCACGGCCAGCCGGACCGAGGCCAATGTCAAGCTCGACGAATCCCGCAAGCCGGCCGAGGTGCTGAACTACCTCGGTCTAGAAAAGGGGATGCGGGTGCTCGATATGTTCGGCGCCAACCAATATTGGGCCGAGATCATTGCGCCGGCGGTAGGCCCGGATGGCTTCCTCGTGGTCTGGCAGCCCAACCAATTTCTCAACGATAAACGACGGGCGACGTTCGCGGAGTTCGCGGGGCGCCAGAAGAATGTGCTGCTGATCAACAGCCCGTTCGAGCAGCCGTCGCTCGGCAACGGCGCCTATGACTTCATCCTGATGAACCTCGATTACCATGACGTCTATTGGCAGAACCCGGAGCGCAAGATCGGCCGGATGGAGCCGGACGCCTGGCTGAGCAGGCTGTATGCCGCTGCCAAGCCTGGCGCGGTGGTCGGAATCATCGACCATGTCGCGGCGCCAGGAGGCGATACTCGTGAGGTGGTGGAAAAACTGCACCGGATCGACCCGGCGGTGGTGAAGGCTGACTTCCTGCGCGCCGGCTTCGTGCTTGAAGGCGAAAGCGACTTGCTTCGCAACACGGCCGACGACCACAACCTCAACGTGTTCGATGAGAAAATCCGCGGGAGGACCGACCGCTTCTTCTTTAAGTTTCGCAAGCCGCAATGACCAGGAACGGCAAGCGCTCGACCTGGCTGGTGCTTGGCGCGCTCGTCGCCGGCCTGCTGCTGGGCGCGCTTTCCAATCGGGCGGCCGCGGTCCGCGAGCCCTTGATCACCGTGGCGTCGACCGTCGGCGGCCTGTGGCTCGATGCGCTCAAGATGACGGTGATCCCGCTGATTATCGCGCTGCTGATCACTGGCGTCGTCTCGGGCGCGGACCAGGCGAGGGCAGGGCGGGTCGCGGGACGATCGGTGCTGTTCTTCGTGATCGTGCTGACGACGTCGGCCGCGTTCGGCGCCCTAGCCATGCCGGCCCTGCTCGAGGCCTTTCCGCTCCCGGCCAACGCCGCGCAGGCGCTGCGTGCCGGATTGGCCACGGTCGACAGCAGCGCAGCAGCAGCATCGGTGCCAACTGTCCAGGACTGGCTCCGCAGCCTTATCCCGACCAACCCCATCGCCGCGGCAGCCGAGGACAAGGTGTTGGCGCTGGTGGTATTCACCTCCATCTTCGCCTTTGCGGTGACCCGGATAGACGCGGAGGGGAGGCAGTCGGTCAGCCGATTCTTCAAGGCGATCCAGGACGCGATGCTGATTGTCGTCGGCTGGGTGCTGTGGCTGGCCCCGGCCGGCGTGTTGGGCCTGGCCTTTGCGGTCGGCGCCGGCGCCGGGGGCGCCGCCCTTGGCGCAGTGCTTCATTATGTCGTGCTTGTCTCGGTCGTCGGCATACTGGTCACGCTGGCTGCCTATGGCGTCGCCATCGGCTTCGCCGGCTGGAAGTTCGGCGACTTCACCCGGGCGATGATCCCGCCGCAGGCGGTCGCCATCTCGACCCAGTCGAGCCTGGCTTCGCTGCCGGCGATGCTCGACGCGGCGCGCGTGCTTCGGGTGCCGCAGCGCAATGCCGATGTGACCCTGCCCCTGGCGGTGGCGCTGTTCCGGGCGACCGGCCCGGCGATGAATATCGCCGTCGCCATCTATGTCGCCTATTGGATGGGGATCGAGCTCCACGCCGGCAACCTGATCGCCGGCTTCGCGGTGGCGGCAGTCGCCAGCTACTGGGCGGTGAGCCTGCCCGGGGCGCTATCGTTCGTGACCTCGATCGCGCCAATTTCGCTGGCGATGGGGGTGCCGATCGAGCCGCTGGCCCTCCTGATCGCGGTCGAGGTGCTGCCTGACATCACCCGCACGCTGGGCAATGTGACCTGGGACGTGACCGCGGCCGGCGTTGCTTCGCGCGGCGAGCGAAACGAGAAAGCCGAGACCTAGGCCCACCGTTCGTCGTTCGGGCGAGCCTGTTCGTATCGTCGCGCCGACGCCCGTCGAGCCCCGACGGAGTCCGGTCGAGCGGAACATGCAAAATCAGACCGTTAGCGCTTTTCTAGGGGCTGCGGCGCGAGTGGAGGGGAGACCCCTGACATCCCGACCCTCCTTCGCGTCGCACCCTTGACGCGCAGGATCTGCAGTCGTCAGCGGCCAGCGATGGCCCGTACCTGATCGGCGTAGAGGCGGCCGACGGGCTGCTCATTGCCGTCAGCGAGGCGAGCGATCCACCGGCCGGAGGCGTTGCGGCTGAAGCCCGAGATAAAGTCACGCCTGACGATCGCCGAGCGGTGGAGGCGGACAAACAATTCCGGGTCGAGCCCCTCCTCGAGGGCGGTCATCGAATGGTGGATCAACCAGCTGCGCTTGCCGACGTGGAGTCGCATGTAATCACGTTCCGCAGTCACCCGGTCGATGTCGCGCGAAGCAATTCGTACCAGTCCGGTCAGATCGGATGCCCAGAACTCCTCCAGCCAGAGCGAGGGGGCGTGGACCGCCTCCTCCGGTCCGCGTTCTGCGCGTGATTGGAGGAAAGCACGGGCGCGTTCGATCGAGCGGGTCAACCGCTCGGCGTCGACCGGCTTCATCAAATAATCGATCGCCGCGACATCGAAGGCGGCGACGGCGAACTGGTCGAAGGCGGTGATGAACACCACTGCCGGCGAATGACCGTTACGGCCAAGCGCGCGCGCCACTTCGATGCCGTCGAGGCCGGGCATGGCGATATCGAGCAGCACGAGGTTCGGATCGAGCGCCTCGGCCATTCGGACAGCGCTCTCGCCGTCATGGGCTGTGCCAACCAGATGCACGTCCGGAATCCGGGCAAGCAGCATCTGCAGCCGCTCCGCCGCGAGCGGCTCGTCATCGGCGATCAGGATTTTCAATTGGTTCGAGTCAGTCATCTTCATCCAGTGGCATGGCTAGCGAAACTTCATAGCCGCCTTCAATGGGCCCGAAACGGCAATCCGCGCGATTGCCGAAATGGGCCTCCAGCCGCTGGCAAACATTCGACAGCCCGAGACCGGTCCCGGTGTGGGCCGGCACGGCCTTCATCTTCTTGCCCGGCGCTCCGACCGTGCGATTGATGACGTCGAGCTGCATCCGGCCGCCGTCGAGATGGCGCGCGCGGATCGACAGTTTTACCCGGGACGTGGTCTGCGACACGCCATATTTGATGGCGTTCTCGATCAACGGCTGAAGCAGCAGGGCTGGAATGCGGGCCTGCTCGAGATCTTCGGGAACGTCGATGTCGACCTCGAGGCGGTCGGGGAAACGAACCTTTTCGATGTCGAGGTACAGCCGCTGGAGCGCGATCTCCTCGGCCAGGCTGACGTCCGCCGAGGGATCGATCGAAAGGCTGGTGCGGAAGAAGGTGGACAGCGCCATCAGCATCTCCTCCGCCTTGTCGGAACGCCCCGACATGACCAGCGAGGACAGGCTGTTGAGCGTGTTGAACAGGAAGTGCGGATTGACCTGATAGCGCAGCGCCCGGACCTGCGCCACATGAGCCGCAGTCTCCGCCTCGGCCAGGCGACGCTCGGTGACCCGGGTGCGGCGCTGCTGGGTCATGGCGATGAAAAAGGCGCACCAGGCGGCCAGCAGGAAGTACCAGGTGACGGTGCCGTCGGCGATCAGCCGGGGGTATTTGTCAGCAAGCAGATCCTTCATCGGCGGCAGGGTCACCTGCAGTTCGTTGCCGTCGTCCTGCACGATGCGGATGACGTTGCCGCGCTGAACGATCGCCACGCCCTCCTGCGTCATGATCTTGCTTGCCGGAGCGATCGGGTCCGACCAGGTCGCCATCCGCAAGGAAGCGATTGACATGATCACCGCGGCGGGCAGCGCCGCGACAGCCGCGACGACCGCCATCCGGCGAATGCTTCCCTCGCGTGAGAAAATCCGGATCGCCACATAAATGAGAAAGGTAAGGACCAGGCCGAGCGCGGCGTTGATGCCGCGGAAGCCGATCGCCGAGGCCGCCTCGGGATCGAACAGGCCGCGCAACAGCACCGTGACGAGGTAGAATGCCCAAAAGCCGATGATCGACTGGGCAGCGAGGCGCCAGTCGGCGAAGCGACCGTTGGATGAAAATAGCGACGTCATCAGTTTCCCATTAGGGAATGTCGTCGCGAAACGACAATGTCACGCCCGTCCATTGGCAGATGCGCACCGTCCCTCGGTCGAACAATTCAATGAGTTCAAGGGGAACGGGCGGCGGTGGCAGCCGTTCTGACCACGCACCAATCCCGGAAGGCTCCATCATGCCGGACCAGAAAACGGAAAAAAAGGCGGGCGAACAGGCTCCAAAGCCGACGCTATCGGCCGACCCCGATCGCACACTCGAGCTGAAGGTGAAGAAGCACCCCGACGACAAGGACGCGAAGGTCGACCTAGGCAGCGACGAATCGATGGACGCGTCCGATCCCAGCTCGGCCACACAGCCCGGTAGTTCGAGCGAACCAGCGCCATCGTCCAGCTTTCCAGAAAATCCTCAGAAGAAGTGACGTAGGCGCAACGATTTAGCTCAAGCGCCAAAATCGCCCAAACCAACGTGCCCTGAAAAACACAGCCACCAAAAAGAAGTCGGCTGTGTGATAATTTCATGTTGCGGCGGTGACTCCCCTTTGATTCAATATGAATGGGGGGTGGGATTTTGGTTAAGAGATTGGAAACCCAATCGGCCGCATGATCCTACCTTAGGGTAAGAGGAGTTACGGATCATGACGACCAGGACGAGCCAGCCGGCTGGTGGCGCTCTCCTAATTTCGGAGATGAAGGAGTTCGCTTCCTTTCCGAAGGCGACGCAGCGTTATATTCGCCGGTCGCTCGACGTCGCTTATGGTCGCTCCGATCCGATCGAGACCTGGGCCCGCGATGAGATTGAAGCCGCGGCGATCACTGCGCAGGCGCGCTTCTACAAGCAACTCGATCATCTCCGTGTGCAGATTCCGGACGACAGCGGCCTCGACATGATCGAGCCCTTCCTTGGCATGCTTGTGACCATCGCAGCATTCGACCTTGGACAGGACCGCCTGCAGAATTTCGCGGCCTTCCGCTTCCTATACGAGCGGCTGCTGGGCGCGAGCGTCCGGCCGTGGCTGCCGTCGGCCTTCTGCGCCGCTGCGGCGCTTCCGCACCTCCATCCCGACCGCCGCCGCGTGCTGCTCCAGTCGATCAGCGAGAGCGCTGCAACCGCGCCGGGCTGGTCGACCCGCGAGCCGGTGTTCTGGCCGGAGTGGGTCGAGAAGGTCGATATCGCCGCCGCGGCTTAAGCATATCGCGAAGCCAGTCTGGGGGACTGGCGAGCACTACGCTCGGGCCGGCAGCTTCACCGTTTCAAGAATCTCGGCGAGCTGCTCGAGGCTGCCTCGCGCATCCTTGTGGTGCACGAATATGCCGCCGGCCGATTCCCACTTGGCGCGATGATCGGCGCGATCGTCGACCAGCACGTCGGGACCCTTCATGTGGCGATATTTGTCGCGCGCCATGCAGGTGATGATGTGCGTGCCCGGGAAATGTTCCTCGGCCCAGCGAACCTTCTGCGGCGCGGCCCAGTTACCAAGCGGAAGGCCGGTCAGGATGATCGGGTCGAGATGGGCGACCGCGTCAAACAAAGTCCGCGCATCGGACATTAACGGCAGGCCGGCATAGAAGTCGCGGGCGCGGGCTATTCGCCGCCAGAATTCACGCCGGCCATGCCGTTCCTCGAAGGCGCGGGGCGACATGCCCAGCACTTCCCTGGCGCCTGCGTCGAAGTCGGCAAGCACCCCGTCGCAATCAAGGAATAGCTGGCGGTTCACCCGAATCTCGCCGGCTCTGTCTTGACCGGGACAGGCTCATCCAATTGCTCCCAGTCGCGCTCCTTGAGCAGATCGTTGCTTTCCTTGGCGCGGCGCCCTTTGGACCGGTCCAGGGACCAGGTGATATGGAAGATCGAACCGTCGGGCCGGTCGGCTGAGCCGTCGACCGCCACCACCATCGTCTCCAGGCTATCGCCATCGTCGGCGTGACCGACGATCCTGGCCTCGACCGGCGGCGGTAGCGGATCGCCGCGGGCGTCGGAGCGCAGTGTCACATGGTCGGCAATCGCGTGCGGGTAGCGCGGCGGAAAGCGGCTAAGCAGTTCCTCACGCTGAGCGCGATCGAGCTTCCAGCCGATGACGCTTCCAGGTCCGCCCATACGATGCAAATGGCCGACGGCGGATCAGGTTCCTAGGCGTCTAACGAGATCTGCCGCGAATTCGCTGAGCGTGTCGTCGCGGGCGCCGAGGACGGCGATCCGATCGCCGGGCAGGGCCTCGCGCAGCAGGTGTTCGCCGATCGCGGTACGATCCGCGATATGCTCGGCATGGCCGCCGGCATCCCGGATCGCTCCGGCCAGCCAGTCCGACCCGCGCGACCGGTCGACCGTCCCGCCCTGGTAGACTGGGTCAGGCAAGATGAGGCGGTCGCCCTCCCTCATCCCCTTGGCGAATGTCGCCGCCAGCTCCTCACCCATCTTGGCCAGCGGGCCATAACCATGCGGCTGGAACATGATCAGTAAGCGTCCCGGCTGTGCCGTAAGGGTGGCCAAGGTCGCGGCAATCTTGTCGGGATTGTGCGCGAAGTCGTCGATCACGGTCACGCCGCCGGCGGTCCCCACGGTCTCCAGCCGGCGTTTCAGCCCGGCGAAGCGGGCGAGCGCCGCGGCGGCTTCACCGATGGGGATGCCCAGCGCATGGACGGCACCCAGCGCGGCGAGCGCATTGAGCGCGTTGTGGCGACCTGGGACGCCAAGCGCCAACTGATAGCTTTGTCCTTCGATTTCCGCGGTGAAGCGCACGCCATCGGCCTGCAGCTCGAGGTTTCGGCCGATCAGGCTGGCGGCGGGACTGTCGAAACCATAGCCGACCAGCTTGTCGGCCTGCATCGCATCCGCCAGCAGCCGCGTCTCGGGATCGTCGAGGTTCAGCACCGCCCTGGATGACCGGGACAGGAACCCGGCGAACAAAGCGCGCAGCTCGTCCATCGTCATATGGTCGAGGCTGATGTTGGTCAGCACTGCGACGGTCGGGTGATAGAGAGCGATCGAACCGTCACTTTCATCCACCTCGCTGACGAACAGCTCGGGATCGCCGACCAGCGCGGATGCGAAGGGCGAGCTCGGCGAAACGAAATTCTTCATCACCGCGCCGTTCATCACCGTCGGCTGCCGATGCAGCGTGTGCAGGATCCAGCCGATCATGCCGGTGACGGTCGACTTGCCGCTGGTTCCGCCGACGGCGATGCTCTTCTGCGCGTCATTCAGCAGCCGGGCGAGCAGCTGCGGCCGGGTCAGATGCTCGAGGCCGAGCTCGCGCGCCCGGACAACGTCGGGAATACTTTCCTCGACAGCGGCGGAGGTGACGAGGGTCATGCCGTCCCCAAGGCCGGTTCCGTCCTGCGGCGCGAGGCCGATGCCGAGCGACCTTAGATATTCGAACTTGTCGCCGAGCCGCCCCGCATCGAGCGAGCGGTCGGACCCGGATACGCGCGCCCCGCCGGCGCGAAGAATGGCGGCAAGCGGCAGCATCCCGCTCCCGCCGATTCCGCAGAAGAAATATTGGTCGGTCATTGGCGCGATGGCCTAGGCGGCGGAGCGGGCATGTGCAATTCAGCACCGCATGAAAATTGCGGTCGTCGCGCCAAGCTGCACCCTGAGGCCGGAAGCGGCCGATGCCGTGTTGGCGATCGTCGCCGAGCGCGGCGACGCGGAATTGGTGATCCACCCGCAATGCTTCCTGTCGGACGGGCATTTCGCAGGTCCTGATGACTCTCGGCTCGCAGCCCTGCGCGAGGTGATGGCCGACGAACGCTATGACGCCGTCTGGTTCGCCCGCGGCGGGTACGGGTCGAACCGCATTGCCGAGGCCGCGGTCACCGATATCCCGCCTGCGGCGCGCCGCAAGACCTACCTCGGCTACTCCGACGCAGGCTTCCTGCTGGCCGCATTCGACAAGGCCGGGCTCGAGGTCGCCCATGGACCAATGGTCCAGGATATCGCCCGCGAGGGGGGCGAGGCAGCAATCCACCGTGCACTGGACTGGCTGGTCAGGCGCGACGAGCAGTCGCTGGAGCCTGGCCTCAGGACGGGCCAGCGAACCCTGGCCTTCAATCTGACCGTATTGTCCAGCCTGCTGGGAACTTCGATCGAGCCGGACTTCGGCGGTGCCGAGCTGCTGATCGAAGATGTCGCAGAGCATGAGTATCGGATCGACCGGGCCATGTTCCATGTCACCGGCAGCCCGGCGTTGCGATCCGTCATCGCTATACGGATGGGCCGGATGAGCGAGATTCCGGAGAATGATCCGATGTTCGGAAGCGATGCCGACTCGATTGTTCGTGACTGGTGCGAACGGGCCGGAATTCCCTTCGCGGGACATGCCGATATCGGCCATGACGCCGCCAATCGGGTCGTTCCGTTCAAATAACCGTCAAATTAACCACTTTGATCCCCGTCTCCCTCTTGCACACAGAGGGGAATCGCGCTCTATCTCTCCTCAGAACAACAGGAGGGCCAAATGGCAAAAGGGACTGGTCGTAAAGCAGGTGGCGGGCTCGCCCGCCCGGTAACCCCGTCGTCGGATCTTGCCGCGATCGTGGGTTCGAGTCCGCTGCCGCGTAGCGAGGTCGTGTCGAAGGTGTGGGATCATATTCGCAAGAACAACCTGCAGAACCCGAATAACAAGCGGGAAATCCTTGCAGACGACAAGCTGCGGAAGGTCTTCGGCACCGACAAGTGCACCATGTTCGAAATGAACAAGCACCTGTCGAAGCATCTGAGCTAGTTCGCTCGCCGCTCTAGCCGCGGCAAGCGAATGAGGAGGGGCCTCGGTGCAAACCGGGGCCCCTTTCGCATGGGAGTGAGTCGCTCTTGGTCTGGCCCTTAACGGCAGAGTCGCCAGCCGAATGAGCCGCGATCAGCCTGATCGAAATGAAAATGATCGGCGTGGGCGGAATTATAGTCGGGCGACAGGACGGTTGCGAACAGGTCGCAGCCGCCATCGCGGACCTCGCGCAGGAAGGACGCCTCCGCCGGATCGCCGCGCCAGTCTCGCAGCACGGAGATTCGTCGCCCATCGGCCAGGCGGAAGCCGAGCACGTCGATCGCGTCTGCCGTGGCGTGCTCGCTGAACCGGCCCTGGGCTCGCCCGTACAGCCGGCGGCAACTGAAGCTGCCGGCATGGTCGATCCGGACGACGCGTTCCCCGAAATGACGTCGCGCGGCAGACTGGACCACGTCGCGCTCCCATATGGCGAGCGCAGCTGCGACAGGGCAGGAGGTGACCAGTCCAGATGGCGTCCAGACGATCGAGCGGTCGCTTTCAGGCCGGATTCGCACGCCGTCGGTAAAGCGGCATTGGTGGTCGGCGGGCGGCGGCTGTTCGAACGGCGTTTCTGCCAGCCCGGCATCACTGAGCAGTGCGCGGCATCGGCGCGGTTCGCCGGTCAGCGCGGCCAGCTTGATCCCGGTGAACGGGCCGATTGGATCGCTCAGGCTGAGCTCGGTCCAGGGGAATCGCTCGGGATGCTCGCGCATCATTCGCCGGACTTCGCGCCAGCCGAGGAAGGCCAGGAGGATGAGGAGCACGAAGAAGAGCCAGCAGCCCCAGCCCCGCCTCGATTGGCCCCTAGGCACGAAAGGCGGTGGCCAGCGGCTCTGCGATCACCGGGTAGCCGCGTCCCTCCGGAATGCGGACGTGCCGGATTCCGTCGATTTCCTCGACCCAAGGGATGATCGTGTCGAGCGAGTGTGACCGGGCGTCGTCCAGCGCCGCCTCAAGATTGCCGTGCTGGGCGAGCCGCTCAAGGTTGCGCTTGGTCGGGAAGATGGCGCTGGCATCTCCCCGCTGGATTCGGTCGAGCAGCCCGGACGGGCTGGCCCATTCCGCCGCGACGCATTCACCCTGCTGGGGTTGCGGAGCCCAATTGCCGGCGGGAGCGGCAGCAAGGAAGAAGAGCGTGTCAAACTTGCGGGGCTGCTTGAACGCCGGCATCCAGCGCGAGAAGGGTGTCAGCGCCTCGAGATCAAGCGCCAGTCCATGAGCATCCAGCAGCGCGGCGAAATCGCTGCCCTGGTGCAGCGACGCCTGCAATGACAGGCCGAGGGCCTGATCGATCGGATCGCGAAGGCCCGGAGCAACTCCGGTTTCCTCGATTGTTTCGCGGATCGCAGTCACTTTCGGCGCATCGCTCGGGCGCCCCAGCGCCATCGCAAGCTGGCGATCGGACTCATCGATCCGGCCGCCGGGAAAGACGATGGCGCCGGCGGCAAAGGCCATCGTCGCGGCGCGCTCCACAACCAAAATCTCCGGTTCCGCGCCCGTATCGCGCCAGACAACCAACGTTGCGGCGGGGATAGCGTCGTCGCTCATGGCGATCCCCTAGGCGCAGGGACCAGAAAGGGGAAGGTCATGACAACTGGCGCAGGCAAAAGAAAACCCGCCGAACGGGTAGGCTTCCGGGGCGGGTTTTCTGTCGCGTACAAGGCGCAGGGAAAACGCCAATGCATCCCAACGAGGATGCATTAACTTTAAATTTAATCCTTGTCGATAACAGAAATTAACTTAGGGCGAAAAACAACCGCTCGTGCGGCTTCCCTGGCTGACGGACGGCCCGGGAAGCCTCCAAGAATGCCTCATAAGAAAGGGCCGGCTGCCTTTCGGCGCCGGCCCCTCCATTCCGCCCCCGGTACGGGAGCGAAAGTTTATTACATGGCGTTGACGTTGGCCGCGTTGACGTCGGCTTCGTCGATGGCCTCTTCGGCCTTTTCACCCTGTTCTTCCAGCGCGTCAGCCTGGTTTTCGAGCGCAGCCGCTTCGGCGGCGTTGGCGGCATTGTCCGCTGCGGCTTCCAGGTTCTCGGCAGCGGCCTCATAATTCTCCTGGACGTTCTCGCCTGCGGAATCGTCGCCTTGCCCACCGCACGCGGAAAGAGCCAGAGCAGCGGCACCGGCAACGGCGAATGAAATTTTCCTCATCAAAAATCCCCTTTTCTCAGTGCGGTGGCGGAATCGCCGGCCCCACGTGACCGCTTCAAACGCAACCGCATCCGAGACGGTTCCGTGACGAGGCCATTTTGTCAATTGGTTGAAACATTAACGCCTGTCCCTTATCTTGGTCGCGCCGGGAGACCGGCTATGTCGGTAGACTATCGGGTGGAATAGGCATTTCGGACCCGGGGGGCAGTACCCCGGCGCCTCCACCACCAGCGGCGAAGCGCGAAACGAAAGGTTTTCCGCCGTTGCTGATGGGGGCGAAACAGGATCGACGAGTGCAATAAAGGCCTGGTTGCCGATCGGATTGAGCCACCGCAACGGCTCATTCACACAAGTGCCAACGATAACGAGGCGCTCGCTCTTGCCGCGTAACTGAGGGCCTAACGGTCTGACGTTACAAAGCTAAAGCGCGGTCGGACCCCACCGGGCAACAGAAGGGGATTCCAGCGGTTCGGGAGGCACCGGGCAACAGAAGCCTCCCACCCTATCCGTTTATCGAAGAGTCAATTGCCTTTCCATTGGGGCGCTGCCAGTTCTGGCGCACGTTCCAGGGAGGGATTTCCATGCGTCGATTGCTTGTCGCTGCCTTGCTTACCGCCGCGCCGCTGGCGTTGGTTCCGGCCTCTGCTCACATCACCGCCGCCGCGATGGGCGCGCCGGTGCCCAAGGACCAGCTGATGAAGCCGCCCGCCGACGCGGTCCACTATGTGGTCGTGTCGGAAGCCGGCAAGCATGGCGACCAATGGCGCTGGCAACTCCCCGACGGAGCGACGGCCTACCGCTGGTCGCAGGAGCTGCGTGGCTGGATAACGGAGATGGACCAGGTGACGACCATGGCCGCCGACGGGTCGGTCGAGGCGCTCACCGTGCGCGGCGTGACGATGACCGGGGATGCCGCCGAGGAATATAAGGTCGAGAATGGCCAGGCTCACTGGACGAGCACCAGCGACAAGGGAACTGCGCCGGCCAGGGGCCATTACATCCCGGCGGGCGGGGTCGGGATCGCCAACGCACCGCTGATCAATGCGCTCGCCTCTGCGGGCGGTACGGGAGTCGACCTGCTGCCGAGCGGTCACGCGACGATGACCTTCGGCCCGACGCAGACGATCAACGGGCCGAACGGGCCGAAGACGGTCCAGCTTGCCTATGTCCGCGGTGTCCTGGCCACGCCCTATCCAGTGTGGCTCGACGAGGACAAGCGCTACTTCGGCGAAGTCGGCCACCTTTCGACGATCCCGGCGGGTTACGAGGGCGCGCTCAAGCAGCTGCGCAACGCGCAGGAGGCCGCGACGGCAGCCGAGGTCAAGGCGGTCGCCGCCCGCTTCCTGACGCCCGAGGCGAAATCCCCAGTGCTGTTCGACAACGTCCAGCTGTTCGACGCTGACAAGGGCGTGTTCGTCGCCAACCAGGCGGTGCTGGCGCAGGACGGCAAGATTGCCGCCATCGGTGCCGCCGGTTCGGTCAAGGCGCCCCCTGGCGCCAAGGTGATCGACGGTCGTGGAAAGACGCTGGTGCCCGGCATTTGGGACAGCCACATGCACATCGGCGACGATTGGGATGTGCTGTCCAACATGGCCAACGGCATGACCAGCTTCCGCAGCCCGGGAACGACCTTCGACCGCGCGGTCGACGCGGTAAAGCGGCGCGCTTCGGGCGAGCTGCTGATGGGCGAACCGTTCATCTCGGTGATCATCGACAAGAAGGACCCACTCGCGGCGCAGGGCGCCGAAGTGGTAAGAAGCGAAGCCGAAGCGATCGCTTCGGTGCGCAAGGTCAAGGACGCCGGCCTGTGGGGCGTCAAATTCTACACTTCGATGAACCCGGCCTGGATCAAGCCGGCGGCGGCCGAAGCGCACAAGCTCGGCCTGCACGTGCATGGCCATGTCCCGGCGACCATGAAGCCGAGCGAGGCCGTCGCGGCGGGCTATGACGAGCTCACGCACCTCAATTTCGTGGTGATGGAATCCATGCCCAGGGAGGTGATCGACAAGGCCAATACCCGGCAGCGGATGGAAGGACCGGCCCGCTTCTTCAAGGACGTCGACCTCGATGGGCCGCTGATGAAGGGGTTCATCGCCGACCTCGCCCAGCGCAAGACCATCGTCGATCCGACCATCGTCATCTTCGAGAGCCTGCTCGCCCAGGACGGCGGAACGCCGCACCCGGCCTATGCGCCCTATATGGGCATCATTTCGCCGGTGCTCGAGCGGGCGGTGTTCACCTCGGGCGGTTATCCGCTAGTCGAAGACTTTACCCGCGACGATTACCGCAAGAGCTATGCCAAGATGATCGAGCTGGTGCGGCGACTGCACGAGGCCGGCGTGCCGATCGTTGCCGGCACCGACGGCATGGGCATCGAGCTGATCCGCGAGCTCGAGATTTACCAGCAGGCCGGCTTCACGCCCGCTCAGGCGCTGCAGAGCGCGACGATCCTGCCCGCAAAGGTGGTCAAGGCCGACCAGCGTACCGGGTCGATCGCGATCGGCAAGGAGGCCGACATGGTTCTGGTCGACGGCGACGTTTCGAAGGAGATTGGCGCGCTGCGCCGGGTCGTAACGGTGGTCAGCGACGGCTATGTGATGGACGGCGATGCGCTGCGCCAGGCCGCGGGGTATAGTGGCCGGCCGAAGTAAATGCGGGGGAACGGGGGCACATATGCGAATGTGGGTGAAGATGGTCGCGGCGGCGGCGCTGCCGCTGGTGCTTGCCGGCTGCCTGTGGGGGCCCGGCAAGTTCACGTCGAACCTGGCCCTCAACAAGGCCGGCACCTTCGTCCTCGATTATCGGGGCGAGATCATGCTGCAAATGCCGGAGGAGCCAGGTCGTTCGACTCCGGTGGCCTGGAGCGACGATCTTGCCAATTGCTATCAAGATGGCCGAGCCGAGCTTGCCACTGCTAATATCCAGTTTCCTGAAGGGCCGACCAAGGCGGTTGGCGAGCGCGACGATGCATCGGAGGAAACTCGCGATTGCACAGCAGCCGAGTTGGCGCGGCTCAAAGTCGAGCATGAGAAGAAAGAAGCCGAGCGCGTTGAGAAGAAGCGCAAGGAAACCGAGGAGATGGCGAAGCTATTCGGGCTGCCAGGCTCCGACGATGAAGCCAACCGTCGCTTTGCCGCAAATCTGATGAAGCACCAGGGCTGGCGGTCGGTCACCTACAAGGGCAAGGGCCTGTTCGAGGTCGACTATCACTTCGAAGGGCGGCTCAACCAGGATTTCGCCTTCCCGCTGATGCCCGATTCCGACTTGATGATCCCCTTCATCACCATCCGCCCGCGGACCGATGGCTCGGTCAAGGTCAATGCACCCGCATTCACCGGCGCGTCCGGCCCGTTCGGGGCGCGGGCCAAGGCGATGGGATTGCCCGACAAGGGCAGCGAGGGGCCGGTGTCGCGCGCCCAGGGGCGCTTCACCATCACCACCGACGGCGAGATACTGACCAACAACAGCGAGGACGGACCCGCGGCCGCGCCCGGCGGTCGCCAGGTCCATTGGGACGTGGGTCCGGGATCGACCCGTATTCCGGAGATGATGATCCGGCTCTAACGCCGCTTCAGCTCGTCGCGGATCTCGGTCAAAAGCTCGACCTCGCTCGGGCCGGCCGGTGTCTCCTCGGCCTTCTTCACCATCTTGTTGGCGTAACGCACGAGCAAGAAGATGACGAAGGCCAGGATCAGGAAATTGATCACCACGGTGACGAACTGGCCCCAGCCGAGCACGGCGACGCCGGCTTCCTTCATAGCCGCGTAGCTCGTCGGATCGCCCTTGAAGGTCTCCGGGATTGGGCCGAGCAATACGAAGTAATTGGCGAAGTCGAGGCCGCCGAAGATGGCGCCGACCACCGGCATGATGATGTCGCTGGTCAGGCTGGTGGTGATGGTGGCGAATGCGGCGCCGATGATGACAGCAACCGCCAGGTCGAGCACATTGCCTTTGGCGATGAAGGCCTTGAATTCGGAAAGCATGAATTTCCCCTTCGGTGCGTCGCGAAGTCGACAGATTAGCGCGACAGTGCCGAAATGAAAGCAATCCGGGCCAATGTGTGTTGCCTGTCTAGGACAGCTTATTGAATCCCGGCGTCGGTATCTCTACGTTTGCGCTCCGAAACGAAGGGGTGTGGAAGATGAATGCTATTCGTCGCCTTAAGCTGCTTGCTCCATTGGCCGCGCTGAGCCTGGCGGCCTGCGGATTGAACTCGGTTCCGACCGCCGAGGAGCAGGTCAATGCCGAGTTCGGCAACTTGCAGGCCGAATATCAGCGTCGCAACGACCTGATAGGCAATCTGGTCGAAACCGTGAAAGGCGCGGCGGGAAGCGAGGAACAGATCCTGACCCAGGTGACCGAGGCCCGCGCCCGCGCCACCTCGGTCAGCCTTACTCCCGACCAGCTCGACGACCCGCAGGCGGTGCGCGCCTACAATGAGGCCCAGTCAGGCCTGTCCAGTGCGCGCAGCCTGCTGGGAACAATGATCGTCGAGCGCTACCCGCAGCTGCAGAGCCAGGGCCGCTTCGCCGACCTGATGGTTGCGCTGGAGGGCACCGAGAACCGCATCCGGACCCAGCGCCGCGACTATAATGAGGCGGTCCGTTCCTATAATACTACCATCCGGACCTTCCCGGACGCGATCGGCGCCAAGATTTTCTACGGCGCCAAGCCCAAGGTGCCGTTCGAGGCTGCCGCGGGAGCGCAGGAAGCGCCGACGGTCGACTTCAACGCCGCGGGCTGAGGTGTTCTTTAGGCGTCATCGCGAGGACCCCGGACCTGGTCCGGGGGCCGTGGCGATCCAGAAGAATCTGCTGGAATGGTTGACCTGCGGTCGCCTTCGGCTCGCTGCGCTCGCAATGACGGTGCTTTTGCTAGTTGCGGTGCCGGCGGCTGCCCAGAATTTTCCAGACCATGGCGGGAGGGCGGTGGTCGATCAGGCCGGCCTGCTCAATCCCCAGCAGGTGGCGGAGCTCAACGCAAGGTCCGAGGCGCTGCTGAAGGAGACCGGGCGGCCATTCGTGGTGGCGACGGTCAAAAGCCTCGATGGACTGACCATCGAGGATTACGGCTATCGGCTCGGTCGTCACTGGGGGCTCGGCGGCAAGGAAGAGGATGACGGGGTCATCCTGCTTGTCGCCCCGGCCGAGCGGAAGGTGCGGATCGAAACCGGTTATGGCGCCGAGGGCATTCTGCCCGACATCGTCGCCGGGCGGATCATTCGCGACACGATCATCCCCCGGTTCAAGGCGGGAGACATGGCCGGCGGTATCGTTGCCGGGGCCGACGCGATCGATGCGCAGCTGCGGCTTTCCCCAGAGGAAGTACAGCGGCAGACAGTGCAGGCCAGCGCCGAGCGAAGGGATCGGGATGTCGACATCAACCCCGTGCCCGTCGTTTTCATTATCATTGTCTTCTTTGTGATCATCGGCTCGATCGCGCGGGCCGCCGGTGGACGGCGCTACTATCGTGGCAAGGGCAAGCGGCGCCGCGGCGGATTCGATAGCGGGGACGTCGCGGTCATCCTGTGGGGCCTCGAGGCGCTCAGCCACGCTTCCCGCGGCCGCGGCGGATGGGGCGGAGGCGGCGGCTTTGGCGGGTTCGGCGGCGGCGGCGGAGGCGGCGGGTTCGGCGGGTTCGGCGGCGGTGGATTCGGTGGCGGCGGCGCATCGGGGAGTTGGTGATGTACGACCTGACTCCTGGCGACCATGCCCGCGTAAGTGTCGCAATCGCTTCGGCCGAAGCCAAGAGCGATGGCGAGATTGTCGCCATCTGCGCCGACCAGTCGGATGCCTATCACGATGTCGGCCTGCACTGGGCGGTTCTGGCGATGGTCTCGGTGCTGGCCTATTTCGCCGCGCTGCCCGGCCAACTGGAGGGCTGGCACGATCGCCTGACCGGCTGGTCGGCGGAACCTAGCTTACGCGAGCTGCTGACGCTGCTGCTGTTCTTCGCGCTGTTGAAGTTCCTGGCCGTGCTGTTCATCCTCAAATGGCGGCCATTGAGGATGCTGCTGACCCCTGGATCGACCAAGACACGGCGTGTGCGGCGGCGCGCGATCATGCTGTTCAAGACGGCGGCGGAGCGGCGGACGGTCGGCCGCACCGGAATCCTCATTTATCTGTCGATGGCCGAACATCGCGCCGAGATCGTCGCCGACGAGGCCATTACAAAGGTGACCACGCCGGAAACCTGGGGCGAGGCGATGACGGCGCTTCTCACCCATGTGAAGGCCCGCCGGCCGGCGGACGGAATCGTCACCGCCGTGGAGATTGTCGGTGCGGTGCTTGCGGAACACTTTCCAAAGTCGTCCGCTGACACCAACGAGATCCCGGACAAGTTGATCGAGTTATGACCCGCACGGTCGAGTGGGAAGGCAAATACATCCGTATCGTCCGTGACGGACGGTGGGAATTTGTCGAGCGCTGCGGCGGAATCCATGCGGTTGTGATCCTGGCCGAACATGAAGGCAAGGTCGTGCTGATCGAGCAGCCGCGCATTCCGCTCGGGTATCGCCAATGCATAGAGCTTCCCGCAGGCCTGGTCGGCGACGAAGATGACAAGGGGGTCGAGGAAACGGCGATCAAGGAGCTGGAGGAGGAAACCGGCTTCACCGCGGAGCATATCGAGGTGATCGGCGAATTCTTCAGCTCGCCGGGGATGGTGTCGGAAGGATTTACGCTGGTCCGCGCCCACGGCCTCAGGCGGATCGGGGAGGGCGGCGGCAATGACCATGAGGAGATCGAGGTCCATCTCGTCGCTCGCCCTGAGATAGCCGCCTTCGTCCAGAAGAAGCGCGCCGAGGGCCACGCGGTCGACACCAAGCTGTTGCTTCTGCTTGCGGCCAGCATCCTCGACTGACTCCCTTCATCGACCCATGCGGCCGCTCGTCGAAATCGTTGCCGATTGTTCAGGCCCAGGCCGCTAGGGGCACGGGCAATTTCCGAATTTGGGAGGGGTTTGAAAGTTGAAGACGATCCTGCTTGGCGGTGCGGCCGCCATTGCGCTTTCCGCAATTTCCACGCCGGGCCTTGGCGCCGACCAGGCCGAGGCCTCCGCGGCCGCGACGATTGTCGTCCCCGACAACATCCTGCTGAAGGAGTGGACGGGGCCCTATGACGGCGTTCCCCCCTGGGACCAGGTCAAGACCGAGCAGTTCCCGCAGGCGTTCCAGTTCGGGATCGACGAGCTGCTCCGGGAGGCCGACGTGATTGCCAACAACCCCGACACGCCGACCTACGCCAACACCATCGAGGCGATGGAAAAGGCCGGCGAGCGGCTCGATTACGTCCAGTCGATCTTCGGAGTTTACGCCAGCAACCTCGCCTCGCCCGAAGTGCAGGCGATCAACAAGGAATGGTCGCCCAAGCTGTCGGCGGCGTTCGACAAGATCAACCTCAATGGCAAGCTGTTCGCGCGGATCGAGTATCTCTACGGAAAGCGCGCCGACCTTGGCCTCGACGCCAAGCAGGAGCGGCTTCTGACCCGCACCTACGAGGGGTTCGTGCGTCGCGGCGCCAAGCTCAACGAGGCGCAGAAGGCGCAGCTATCCGATTACAACTCGCAGCTGGCGGAGGCTTTCTCCGACTTCAACGCCAAGCTGCTGGCCGATGAATCCACCTATACGGCGGTAACCGAAGCGGATCTGGCCGGAGTCCCTGCCGACGTTAAGGATGCGGCTGCGGCCGCCGCCAAGGCGGCCAACCTTCCGGCCGGGAGCTATGCCATCGCCAACACCCGCTCGGCCGTCGAGCCGGTGCTCAGCTTCGGGACCGACCGGGCCCTGCGCGAGAAGGTGTGGAAGGCCTTCGTTCAGCGCGGCGACAATGGCGACGCCAACGACACCAACGCGCTGATCGCCAAGATCGTCAAGCTGCGCGCCGACCGGGCCAAGCTGCTCGGCTATGCGACCCATGCCGAATGGCGGATGCAGGACACCATGGCCAAGTCCCCGGCCAAGGCGATGGAATTGATGCAGCGCGTCTGGCCCGCGGCGGTCGCCCGGGTCAAGGAAGAGGTCGCCGACATGAAGCCGTTCGCGGCCAAGGACGGCGTCACCACCATCGAGCCGTGGGACTATCGCTTCTACCAGGAGAAGGTGCGCAAGGCGAAGTACGACCTCAGCCAGGACGAGATTAAGCCCTATTTCGAGCTCAACAACCTCGTCAAAGGCATGTTCTGGTCGGCCGAGCAGCTCTATGACCTGAAGTTCACCGAGAATACCGGCAAGGTGCCCGTGTTCCAGCCGGACGTGCGCACCTTCGAGGTGACCAACGCCAAGTCCGGCGATCTGGTCGGCCTGTTTTACTTCGACACCTATGCGCGGAAGGGCAAGCGTTCGGGCGCCTGGGCGACCACCTATCGCAGCCGCGCCCGCCTGCTCGGCGACAATATCGTGCTTGGCTCGAACAACAATAATTTCACCAAGCCGTCGCCCGGCCAGCCGGTGTTGATCAGCCTCGATGATGCATCGACGCTGTGGCACGAGTTCGGCCATGCCATTCACTATTATCTGAGCGACGTGAAATATCCGTCGCTGGGGGGAAGCCCCCGCGACTTCGTCGAATATCCGAGCCAGGTGAACGAGAATTGGCTAATGACCCGGCCGGTGCTCGACAAGTTTGCGCGCCACTATCAGACCGGCGCGGCGATGCCGGAGGAGCTGGTCAAGAAGATCGAGGCCTCCGACAAGTTCAACCAGGGCTTTGCCACGGTCGAATATCTGTCATCGGCGCTGGTCGACATGATGCTTCACACCACCCCCGACGGCGTGGTCGATCCCGACAAGTTCGAGCGTGAGGCACTGGCCACGCTCGGCATGCCGAAGGAAATGGTGATGCGGCACCGGCTGCCGCAGTTCGGTCACCTCTTCTCGTCGGACTCCTATTCGGCCGGCTACTACAGCTACCTCTGGTCGGAGACGATGGACGCCGACACCTGGGAAGCGTTCGCGGCGACCGGCAATCCCTATGATCGCAAGACAGCCGACGGGTTCCGTACCTATCTGCTGTCGACGGGTAACGAGACCGACCGGGCCGAGGCCTATCGCCAGTTCCGCGGCCGCGACCCCGACGTCTCGGCGCTGCTCAGGCGCCGCGGCTTCCCAGTCAACTGAGGCTCCGCTAGTTCGCGGCGGCGGCCCGGTTCATCGCTTCGAGCTTCTGGCGAAGCGCGACGGTGAAGCCATGCTCAAGCGCGTGGCGGGCGTCGGGATTGGCCGCGAGATAGGCGTTAAGACTGCGGCCCTGCGCGCACCAGAAGCGTGACGGCTCGGTGAGGGCCACGGTGGCAATTGCCGCCTCCTCGCCGAGCACCGTCGCCTCGCCGACCAGCTGGCCGGGGACAACGCGGCCGACCAGATGGCCGTGCGAATGGACATCGCCGCCGCCCTTGGCGATGTAGTAGAGCTGTGCCGCCGCCTCGCCTTCGCGGATGAGGATGTCGCCTGCGCGGCCGTCCATCCACATGCCCTGGTCGATCAGGCGGCGTGCCTGGGCCTTGCCAAGCCCGGCCAGCGGCCCCTCGATCATGGCCTGTTCCTCGGGCGTGAATTTGGCGGCGCGGTTGGCGCTAAGCGCGCTCACCACCTGAACGCCTGCCACGATCAGGATCAGGAAGGGGAGGATGACGCTCATCATCCCGTGGGCGCTGGCGCCATAGACCAGGCCCAACGCTCCGGCGATGCCGAGCATGACATGGTTGACCATCCGCGACCTGGCGATCAGCGCGACAAGAAGCGCAGCGAAGATGCCGATGAACAGACCGAGCATCAGCGTCATGGCTCGATCAGCCTTCGGTGCGAGGACTGATCGTATCGATCAGCGCGTCGAGCTGCCCTTCGCAATTGGCCCGGATCAGGCTCTGCGCCATGGATTCAAGACCGGTCGGAATCGGCGCAAGCTGGCGCAGGGTCAGCGTCGCCGGCTCACCAATCCCGGTGACATTGACGCGCGCGCCCGACGTTGCAGGAATGTCCTTCGGCCAGGCGGCGTCCCACTGGTCCACCTTGAATGCGACCGTCGCGGTGCGGCCGCCGGAATCGGTCAGGGTCACGGTGGCGTCCTTTGTCGCGTCGCCGCGGTACAGGGTAAGTTCGCTCGGATTGGCGATGCAGACATTGCCTGATTGCGAAATGTCGGCCTGCCAGACGCTGCGTGCCTTGGCACCCCGGACCGCCCCGAGCCTGACCCGGCGCGCGCTGGTGCCGGCGGTGCGCACGGCGCCACTGACCGCGCCGGTGCTGGCCGTTACGCTGAAGCTGCCGGGCCCGCTCAGCGTGCGAGTGCCACGCGAGTCGAGCAGCACGACCGTATCGCTGGCCTTCAGCTTGAGCACAT
>DASTCB010000123.1:0-15004 GCA_035711585.1 Sphingomicrobium sp. | reverse complement strand
TGGTAGGTGAGCACGCGCCTGCGCAGCCACGGACCGATGCGCTTCTCGACGCCGTCCGCCAGGCTGAAGGCGGCCGGAACGATGAGCAGGGTCAGCAGGGTCGACAGGATCAGGCCGCCGATCACCACCGTGCCCATCGGCGCACGCCAGGCCGCGTCACCGGACAGCGAAACGGCGGTCGGGATCATGCCGGCGACCATCGCCACCGTCGTCATCACAATTGGCTGGGCGCGCTTGTGACCTGCCTCAATGAGGGCTTCGGCCTTCGGCATGCCATGGTCCATCATTTCGACTGCGAAATCGACCAGCAGGATCGAGTTCTTGGCGACGATCCCGAACAGCATCAGGATACCGATGAACACCGGCAGCGAAAGCGGCTGGCCGATGGCTGCCAAGGCGAGAAGGCCGCCAAGGGGCGCCAGCAGCAGCGAGCCCATATTGACCAGCGGCGACATGAAGCGTCGATACAGCAGCACCAGCACGGCGAAGACGAGCATCACGCCGGACGCCAGCGCGACCAGGAAGCTCTGCATCATTTCCGCCTGCCATTCGTCTTCGCCGAAGGGAGCGTTCGAAACGCCTCGCGGCAGGTTGGCCATGGTCGGCAAGGCATTGATCTTGGCCATTGCCTCGCTCTTGACCACGCCCGGCGCCAGGTCGGCTCCGACGAAAATGCGGCGGTTCTGGTTGTAGCGCTGGATCGTGGTGGGGCCCGATCCGAAGCTGATCTCCGCCACCCGGCTGAGCGGGACGCTGCCGCCCGATGCCGTCGGAACCGGCAGGTTGCGAATGGTTTCGAGGTCCCGGCGGGAGGTTTCGGGCAGCATGACGCGGATCGGAACCTGGCGGTCACTGAGCGAGAATTTGGCGCTGTTCTGATCGATGTCGCCCATCGTCGCGATACGGATCGTCTGGCTGAGCGCAGTGGTCGTCACCCCGAGTTGGGCGGCCAAATCCAGGTTCGGCTTGATCAGAAGTTCAGGCCTGCGCAGGTCCGCATTGACTCTCGGCGCCCTGATTTCCTTCAAGCCGCTCATCTCGTCGACCAGCTTGGCCGCCGTCTGGTTGAGCAGGTCCGGGTTTGAGCCTGACAGCATGATCGAGATGTCGCGCCCGGTTCCGCCTCCGCCGCTTTGCGACAGGAAGCTCACTCGGGCATCCGCGATCTGGGCCAGCTGGGGAGTGATATCGCGCTCATATTCGATGCTGGTCCGCTCGCGGTCCTTCTTGAGCGTGATGAAGATGAAGGCAGTGCCCTCACGGATGCTCTCAAGCGCGTTCAGCGTTTCCGGCTGCTCGTTGATGATGGCGGCGACCTTGTCGGCAACCGCCTCGGTCTGTTCGATCGTCGTTCCCGGCAGCATTTCGATCCGCACGCGGCTGAAATCCGAATTGGTGGTCGGGAAGAACTGCCCTGGCAGCGACATGAACATGGCAATCGTCGCCATGAATGACAGGAAGCCGATACCGACAATCCACATACGATGGTCACGGAAGCGCGCTGTCCAGCGGCGGGCGAAAAAGTCGTGGTAGCGGGCCGCTCCGCCTCCCGTCGCACGGATCGCCAGGCCAAGCAGCTTGACTGCAAGGTAGCCCGCCAGCAGCGCCAGGACGAATCCGGCCAGCATCGGAATGATCGCCGGCAGCTCGAGCGGGGTCATCAGCTTCGGCACGAAGTAGATCGCACCCGCGAAGGCGGCGACAACCAGCAGGATGAAAAGGAATTCCACGAACCAATAACCGGGACGCAGCCGCACGCGCTCCAGCCTGGCGCGCATCGCCTTGGCCTTCGAAGAATCGAGCGACCAGCGAAGCACGCTCATGTAGCGATCCATCATCCAGCCTTCGCCGTGGGACTGATGTCCGTGCGCTTTCAGGAAATAGGCCGCAATCATTGGGGTGATCATTCGGGCGACGAACAGGCTCATCAGCACCGACAGCACGACCGTGTAGCCGAAGTTCTTGAAAAACTGGCCGGAGATGCCCGGCATCATCGCCACCGGCAGGAAGACGGCGACGATCGACATGGTGGTTGCAAGCACCGCCAGGCCGATCTCGTCGGCGGCGTCGATCGAGGCCTGGTAGGCCGATTTCCCCATGCGCATGTGGCGCACGATGTTCTCGATCTCGACGATCGCGTCGTCGACCAGCACGCCGGCCACCAGGCCAAGGGCCAGCAGCGACAGCGAGTTCAGCGTGATCCCCATCAGGTCCATGAACCAGAAGGCCGGGATCGCGGAGAGCGGGATCGCGACAGCCGAGATCAAGGTCGCGCGGATGTCGCGAAGGAACAGGAACACCACCAGCACCGCCAGGACCGCCCCTTCGATCATGGCCAGCATCGAACTGCTATATTGCTGCTTCGTATAATCGACGCTGGTGAACAGCTCGGTGAACTTGATTCCCGGATTCTCGCTCTCGATCTTTCTCAGTTCCTTCACCGCCTCGTCATAGACGGTCACGTCCGAGGCGCCCTTGGCGCGGGCGAGCGAGAAGTTGACCACCTGCGCGCCGCGGATCTTGCCGATGCGCTGCTGTTCGCCAAAGCTGTCGCTGACGCTGGCGATATCGGCCAGCTGGACGGTCCGTCCGCCGGGCAGCTGGATCTGCGTTTGCGACAGCTCATAGGCGTCGCCGGCGTTGCCGAGCACCCGGACCGACTGCCGCGAGCCGGCGATCTCCGCCCGGCCACCCGCCGCGTTGATGTTGAGCTGGCGCAGGGCCGTATTGACCTGCGAAGCAGTCACCCCGAGCGACTGCATTCGCGCCGGGTCTAGGATGACTCGGATCTCCCGGTCGACGCCGCCATTCCGCTCGACCTGGGACATGCCTTCGACCGCCAACAATCGCTTGGCGACCGCGTCGTCGACGAACCAGCTAAGCTGCTCGATCGTCATGTCGGGCGCGGCGACCGCGAAATAGGCGATCGGATTGCTGGACGTGGTCTCCTTCTCGATGAAAGGCTCCAGGATTCCGTCCGGCAGCTCCCCGCGGATCTGGTCGATCGCGTTCTTCACCTCGTTGACCGACTGGTTGACGTCGGTGCCGATCTCGAATTCGACGACGGTGGTGGAGGAGCCCTCGTTGGCGGTCGAGCTGATGGAGCGCACGCCGGGCAGCGTCCGCACCGATGATTCCACCAGCTGGGTGATCTGGTTCTCGATCTCGGTCGGCGCGGCGCCCGGCTGGCTGATGCTGGCGATGACCACCGGGAACTCAATGTCAGGGCTGTCCTGGACATCCATGCGCATGAACGCGACCAGCCCGGCCAGGGTAAGGCCGATGAACATCACGATCGGCGGAACCGGGTTGCGAATGCACCAGGCCGAAATGTTTCTGAAGTTCATGCTACCTGTCCTAATTCGGCCGCGTCAGCCACGTTGACGCTGCGGCCGGACCTTATCGCCTGGATTGAGGAAGCCGCCCGCCCGAAGGACCACCATTTCGTTGCCTCGAAGCCCCTCCACGACCGCAATGCCCGTCGGAGTCACCGTCCCGGTCTTCACCGGCCGGCGCTCGGCCCGATTGCCCGGTCCGACAACATAGACGAAATTGCCCTTGTCATCGCTTTGGATGGCCGATTCCGGCAGGACCGGGGCCTCCTGCGAGCCCGCAACGATTTCGACCGAGGCGAAGCCGCCCGGCCGCAGCGACGGGTCATAAGCGAGAGCGACGCGAGCGATTCCCTGGCGATTCTGCACGTTCACTACCGGCGAGATTTGCCACACCGAGCCCGTGAAGGTCTGCGTCGATCCGACCGGGGTCACCGTTGCCGGAGAGCCGACGTGCAGGGCCAGGAGGTCCGCCTCGCTGAGCTGGGCCTTAAGCTCCATGTCGCCACCCTTGGCCACCCGGAACAGGGCGCCGGAACCCGGGCTCACCACCTGGCCGGGCTCGACATTGCGCTCCAGGACCAGGCCCGCCGAGGGCGAACGGATATTTAGGCGGCCTACCCGTGCACGCATTTCGGCGAGATTTGCCTGGGCAACCCTCACTCGGGCGTTGGCGGCATCGCGCGCGGCGCGCTTGCGATCCAGATCGGCCTTCGACACGAAGCCGCGGCCGACCAGGGCCTCGCTCCGCTCATATTCATTCTGCGCCAGCGCGGCATCGGCCCGCGCGACCTGCACCTGCGCCGCCATCTGCTGGGTCTGTTGCGATTGAACCGAACGATCGATGACGGCAAGCGTCTGTCCCGCACGGACCCACTGGCCGGGCTGAACCAGGACAGCGGCCACCATGCCGCCCTCGCCGGCGACACCGACCGGCATGTCGACGCGGGCCGCGAGCGACCCGGTCGCGGCAATCGTTCGAGCGACCGACTGACGGCCCGGCACGACCACCGTGACGGTTGGCACCTGCCCGCCGCCCGGACCAGCGCCCGGCCCGCCCGCAGCCTGCTCTTCGCCACCACCCCCACTGAGCATCAGGAGGGCGGCCACGACGGCCGCGATTCCAACGACCGCGGCGATGATGATGTTGCGCCGCCGCTTGGACCGGTCGACGACGACCAGCGTGTCGGAGCCTGCGAATGTGGTTTCCCGGTTCATATACCGCATACTTTCAGCCAGTCCGTAATCAGTCGCAGAGTTCCTGCTCGCGCTGTATTACGCAAATAAGTCACTTGGTGCAACTGCACCGGCCGCATCCCTCGTGGAAAGGCTTTTTCTACGAACGGCGGCACCGCTTACACCGATGCGCGTTGTTGCTAAGGTGAAACGAGCGGGCCCCATTAAGCGTCCGCTGCATTTAGGTAGACTGAACGCGATTTACCACTGGGAGGAGGCAAGGGATGGAAGGTTTGCTCGAGAACTACGGGATCCTCGGCTGGATCGTTATAGGCCTGCTCGCGGGCGGCATCGCCAAGCTGCTCATGCCGGGAAAGGACCCCGGCGGCTGCGTGATCACGATCCTTCTGGGCATTGCGGGCGCGCTCGTGGCAGGCTTCCTGGGCAAGGCGGTTGGCTGGTACGATGAGGGCGAAGCGGCCGGATTCGTCGCCGCGATCGTCGGCGCCTTCCTCATCCTGCTGATCTATCGCCTCGTGCTTCGCCGCCGCGCCTGATCGCCTATCCGTTCATTTCCGGGCCATGGCCGCTCATTCACGATGCGCGGCGATGGCTTTTGTTGGGAGAGTGAAGATGCGTAACGGCCTATTGGCGGCATTGGCGCTGGGAGCCGCCTTGATTCCGGCGACCGCGACGGCGCAGGTCCAGACCGTCCCGGTCCAGGTCCCGCTGATCAGTGGGACCCGGCTCGACATCAATGCAACTGGGGAGGTGTCGCGGGTCCCGGATATTGCGATCATCTCGGCCGGCGTTCAGACGCTGCAGCCGACCGCGACCGCGGCGATCGAGGAGAATGCCGCCCGGATGGAGCGCGTTCGAGCGGCGCTGAAGCGGGCGGGAATCGAGGATCGCGACATCCAGACCAGCTCGATCAACCTCAATCCTGAATATCATTACGACCAGAATCGCCCGCCGCGGCTGACCGGCTACCGGGCGACCAACACGGTCAACGTCAAGTTCCGCGACTTGAAGCGAACTGGCGCCATCCTCGATGCACTGGTGGCCGAGGGCGCCAATCAGATCAACGGCCCGAACCTCACCGTCGACAGGCCCGAGGAGGCCTATGACGAGGCGCGCATCAAGGCGATTGCGAACGGCCGGGCGAGGGCGGATCTCTATGCCCGTGCGCTCGGCAAGCGGGTGGTCCGTCTGATCTCGGTCAGCGAAGGCAGCGGAATGCATGTGCCGCCGCCGATGCCGATGGTGGCGATGATGGCCGAGCGGGGTGCCGCCGCCGACACCAAGATCGACCCCGGTACGCAGCAGCTCCAGGTCAATGTGTCGATGAGCTTCGAATTGCAGTGAGAATGAAAAAGGGGCCGCCGGATTCCTCCAGCGACCCCTTTTCGTTTCGGCCAATAGCTAGCGGACGCTGCCGCGGCGGATCAGGTTGACCACTGCCAGCAGGATCACCGCGCCGAGCAGTGACCACAGGAACGTCTCGAGCGTCAGGCCCTGGTTGATATTGCCCTGGCCGAGCAGAAGGCCGGCGAGGACCGCGCCAACGATGCCGACGACGATATTCATGAGGATGCCCTGTTGGGCGTCGGTACGCATGATCAGGCTGGCGAGCCAGCCGACTACGCCCCCGACGATAAGCCACATAATGATACCCATGTTCGTTCCTCCTCTCCTGGCCGCCCCATTTTATTGGGTGCCCATCAAATACTACTTTGATGGGATCCCGGCACGCGGGGCGCCTTACGGCATCAAGGACGCACGATGCAGGCCACTTGTTCCGGCAATGCAACGCCGCTGTCCAGCCCGCAGGGGAAATCGACATGAAAAAGGGCCCCGCCGGGAGGCAGCGGAGCCCTTAAGGTTGCAATCGAAAGGGACGTCTTAATCAGTAGCGCTGCTGGCGCTCATACTGGTCGCGGTAATGCTTGATCCGCGTCACCCGGAGCCCCGGCATACCCGAGCGGTCGACCGCCCGCTGCCAGCCGGTGAACTCCTCGAGGCTGAGCGAATAACGCTGACAGGCCTCGTCGACACTCAGAAGTCCGCCCGCCACCGCGGCCACCACCTCGGCCTTGCGGCGCACAACCCAGCGGGTCGTGTTGGCCGGCGGCAGGGAATCAAGCGTCAGCGGTTCGCCGAGCGGCCCAATCACCTGAGCGGGACGAATTTTCTGATTCTCGAGCATTATCGAACCTCAACCACGTTAAACTTCCTTCGATGGCCTATTTTTAACCGAAGGCCGTTGAGAAGGTCTGAAACACAAGGGTAACCCGCCCCTTCATCAATCCTTATCGCCCGTTAACCATGACGGCTTCGGGCCGCTTGCGAAGGCGCCCTTCAGCGCTTCCCTGGCATCCCGCCACCCCTCGCTGACGGAGAGGAAACAGGCGATCGCGTCCTGCCTTTCCCGTTGCTTGCGGCCGGAACCGGCCGAGAGCACCGAAAGCAGCTCCTGGGCGTCAAGCTTGGCCTCCCCCGCTGCCTTAAGATTGCCGTCGAATCGCGCCAAGAAACGCCCCCTCGCCCCCCGATTGGGTACGGCCGATCTAGCCGAACAGGGTGAATTTCGAGTAAAGACGCGCCGAATTCGAACTTCCATGACCATCGATTTCCAGCTTGGCCGCTCCCCGAGCGATGCCCGTATCGTCGTTGCAATGTCGGGTGGCGTCGACAGCAGCGTCGTGGCGGCGCTCGCGGCGAAGACCGGTGCCGAAGTGATCGGGGTCACCCTGCAGCTTTACGATCATGGCGAGGCGGTGAAGCGGTCGGGCAGTTGCTGCGCGGGACAGGACATCTACGATGCCAAGACCGTCTGCGACCGGCTTGGAATCGCCCATTATGTGCTCGACTATGAAAGCCGCTTCCGTACCGGCGTGATCGACAGGTTCGCCGATGAATATGCCCAGGGCCGGACGCCGGTGCCGTGCAGCCTGTGCAACCAGGGGGTGAAGTTCACCGACCTGATCGGCTTCGCGCGCGAGCTCGGCGCCGACTGCCTGGCGACCGGCCACTATGTCCGTCGGGTTGAGCGCGATGGCAGGGTTGAATTGTGGAAAGGGCGCGATCCGGCCCGCGACCAGAGCTATTTCCTCTATGGCACGACGCGGGACCAGCTGGATTATCTGCGCTTCCCGCTGGGCGACCTGCCGAAGAGTGAAACGCGTAAGCTGGCGGCGGACGCGGGACTGATCGTCGCCGACAAGCCCGACAGCCAGGATATCTGCTTCGTGCCTGACGGCGACTATGCCGGGCTGGTCAAGCGCCTGAGGCCCGAGACTGCGGCACCCGGCGAAATCGTCGACCTCGACGGCCGGGTGCTGGGCCGTCACGAGGGCGTGGTCCACTTCACCATCGGGCAGCGTCGCGGGATCGAGATCGGCGGCCAGCCGGAGCCGCTTTATGTCGTTCGGATCGAGCCGGAGGAACGCCGGCTGGTGGTTGGTCCCCGACGAGCGTTGGCGATCGCGGCAGCCCGGGTCGAGGGCATCAACTGGATTGCCGAGGACCAGGCCGAGGTCGCGGCCAAGGTGCGCAGCCTCGCGCGACCGGTCGCCGGTCGCTGGGACGGCAAGAAGCTAAGCTTCGCGTCGCCCGAATATGGCGTCGCGCCGGGTCAGTCCGCAGTCCTCTACGACGGCGAGCGGCTGCTCGGCGGAGGGACCATCGTCGCGACCGAGGCCGCGGCCATGGACGAAGCGGAGGCTGCCTAGTTGCTGCGGCGGCCCAGATAGCTGGCGCGCCGGTTCGACCCGCCCACTTCCTTGACCCAATAGCCGCCGATCGCGGCTCGCTTGATGGTCACCTTCGTGCCCCGCTTCGGTGGAACCTGGTCGAAACGGTTCGACCATTCCAATTCCCAACGGTCGCCGGAGTCCAATTCCACCCAAAATCGATTGAATCCGAAATGACCGGCCGATTTGACCGTTCCTTCGAGGACCAGCGGCTTCCTGGCGTCGTCGGCCGGAATCAGCTGGCCGCTCGACAGGGCCTGCTTGAGCCCGGCAATCGCCTGGTCGAAACAGCGGAGGCGCTGGTCATTGTCGGCGATATTTGCGCATGCGATCGCTGCCCCGATCCGGGGATCGATTTTTTCCTTCGCCATTGCAGGAGCGGAACCGGCAAACAGCCCGAGTGCAACGACGGCGATCGCAATTTTACGCATGCTTCCTCCCCGGCGATGAGCCAGCATTGCATCAAGCAGGCAGCTGGGGAAGGCCAATTCGGTGCATTGCCTCATTTTTCCGCCACCGGAACCGACTGCTTGAGGTTGACGAATTTATCACGAATCGGGATCAGCCGCATGGGCGCCCGCCCTGGACCATGCCGGGCATGATTCGGGGCGCGCCGGGTAAAAGGGGTAATCAATGTACCGATTTCTTTCGGCGGCCGCCGTGTCGCTCGGCATTGCGATTCCAGCCGCGGCTCATTCCGGCTCGCCGTACATCGGCATCGAGGCAGGCTTGTCGTCCGGACGCAGCAATGACGTCGACGAAGTTGCGGATTTCGCCGCCAGCCAGGATCCGGCCTTGCCGTCGGGCCCTGCCGGCCCGGACGACCAGGAATTCGACGACGTGTTCATCGTACCCTATGACAAGGGTTATGATGTCGCCGTCATCGGCGGTTATGATTTTGGCATCATCCGGCTTGAGCTCGAGCTGGGGCAACGGTCGGTCGGCCTCCGCGACCTGAAGCCCGACGAGACTGCCGACAGCCTCATCGAGACGCTCAACAGCGCGCTCAACCGGCCTTCGCAGGCGCCGGATCCTGGCGCCCCGGGCCTGGCCGCGCTCACCATCGGCGATTTCGAACTGTCGGGAAAGATGCGGGCAAGGTCGGCAATGATCGACGCCCTGCTCGATTTGCCGGTCGCCAAGCGCGCCACCCTTTATGCTGGCGGCGGATACGGGCGGTCCTGGGTCAGGGCGCTGGGCGACAGCGACAGCGCCTGGGCATGGCAGTATATTATCGGCGCCCGGTACAAAGTGTCCGACCATGTCGAACTCGGCGTCAAGCACCGCTATTTCAATTCAGGCATCGTTAGGGTGAGGCAACAGGAGATCGCTTACGACGGCAACCCCAATCGGCTGACCATTGACGGCACCGACATCGATCAGACCATCGATGCATTCTTGAGGCCCGAAATCGAAGGCGAGTTCCGTACCCGCTCCTACATGGCCAGCCTGCTCTACAATTTCTGAGAGCATTGGCTGCTAGATTTGGAAATGGCCCTCGATCACGGTGACCGCGTGTCCGCCAAGGATCACGCGGTCATCGCGCAACTCGCAATCCAATAGGCCGGTCCGCTTGCTGGCCTGGAGCGCCGTGAAACGGGTTCGTCCCAGCCGGTCCGCCCAGAAGGGCACGAGTGCGGCATGGGCGGCCCCGGTCACCGGGTCCTCGTCAATCCCGACGGACGGACAGAAAACGCGGCTGGCGATGTCTTGCTCGGTACCCGGCGCAGTCACGATGGCCAGGAACAGGTTCAGTGCCTTGAGGGCCTTGAAATCAGGGTTGACCGCCCGGACGGCCTGCTCGTCCGGTAAGAGGATGATGACCGCCGGCTCGGCGCCCTCCGCAATGTGGACCTCCCCCTGCTCCAGCCGGAGAGCTTCGAGCAAACCCGGAACTTGTCCGGCCTCCAGCGTGAAAGCGGGCAGACTCATCTGCAGCATGTCGCCGTCGCGCGTGACGGTCAGGACGCCGGATTGCGTCGAAAAGCGGATTTCCGGCCCCTTGATCAGGATGTGCGCCGCCGCGAAGGTGGCGTGACCGCATAGCGGGACCTCCGTCATTGGCGTGAACCAGCGCAGATCATAATCCGCATCGTCCCGCTCGCTGGGCACGGTGAAGGCCGTCTCGCTGAGGTTATTCTCCGCCGCGATCGCCTGCATGACCTCGTCCGGCAGCCAATGGTCGAGCGGCATGACCGCGGCCGGATTCCCGGTGAAGGGCTTTTCGGCGAAGGCATCGACCTGGAAGATGGGCAAAGGCGTCATCGCGCGCGCTCCGTCAAATGCTGGGGCAGAATCCCCTCGCGGTCCACATGTCCCTCGGGATCCAGATGGATGATGATCTCGGTTCCCGGGAAGCGGTGCTGCAGCTGCTCCTCCACCTCGTCCATCCTGCGATGGGCCTCGGTCACCGTCCAGTCGCCCGGAACCCAGACATGGAACTGGACGAACCGGTGAGCGCCGGATGTCCTGGTGCGCAGGTCATGCAGGCCGGCCAGCTCGGGATAGTCGGCGGCAGCGGCGAGGAAGGCCTCGCGCTCCTCGTCGGGCCATTCACGATCCATCAGCTGGTCGACCGAATGGCTGGCGGCGCTCCACGCGCCGTACATCAGCCAGGCGGCGATGGCGAAGCCGAACAGCGGGTCGGCGAGCCGCCAGCCGAGCAGCTGGTCGAACGTCAGGGCGGCGATCACCGACAGGTTGAGCAACACGTCGGTCTGGTAATGGACATGGTCGGTCATGATCGCGACCGAGCCCGTCCGGCGGATGACGTAACGCTGGTATCCCAGCAGCGCGAAGGTCGCCGCCATGGCGACGATCGACACGCCGATCCCAAGTTCAAGTCCTTCCGTCGGCGTGCCGCTGACCAGCCGGTCGAACGCCCGCCAGGCGATCCCGAGCGCCGACACGGTGATCAGGATGACCTGCACCAGCGCGGCCAGCGCCTCCGCCTTGCCATGGCCGTAGCGATGCTCCTCGTCGGCCGGCATCGCCGCCCAGCGCACGCCGAGGAAGGTGATCAGGCTGGCGATGAAATCAAGCACGGTGTCGGCCAACGACCCGAGCATCGCCACCGAGCCCGTGTCCCAGCTTGCCCAACTCTTCAGAGCAACCAGGAACAGCGCCATGGTGATGCTGGCGATCGCGGCGCGGGCGGTCAGCCTGGCGCGTTCGCCGGGACCATGGCGGTGGTGATGATTGCCATGGCCGTGGTGATGGTGGTGATGGGCCCCGTTCACGGGTACAAGAGCCCTTCTGTCCAGCCGTCTCCGGCACGAGTGAACAGCCGGCGCTCGTGGAGTCGGTGCGGCCGGTCGCTCCAGAATTCGACCTGGTCAGGTTTCACGCGAAAGCCGGTCCAGCGCGGCGGCCTCGGAACGTCCAGTCCGTCGAACCGCAGACCGACTTCGTCGCATCGCCTTTCGAACGTCTCCCGCCGATCGAGCGGGCGTGACTGGTCCGAAGCCCAGGCGCCGATCTGCGAATCCCGGCCGCGGGTGGCGAAATAGGCGTCGGCTTCCTCGGAACTCACCTGTTCCACCGGGCCTTCGATCCGAACCTGGCGGCGTAGCGCCTTCCAGTGGAACAGCAGCGCCGCTTGCGGATTGGCGGCCAGCTCATCCCCCTTGCGGCTATCGGCATTGGTGTAGAAATTGAACCCGTCGGGACCATGGCCCTTGAGCAGCACCATCCGCACCGAGGGCCGCCCTTCCGGCGTTGCCGTGGCCAGCGACATTGCGTCGGGATCGTTGATTTCGGCGACCTTTGCCTCCTCGTACCAGGCATTGAACAGGGCGAAGGGATCGTCATTCATGCGCCACCTCTGCCCGCTTGGATGGCCGGTGTCGAGATTGACCGAGCCTTGACGGCGACGGGCGGTGCACCGAAAGCGAACGGATGGACCTGTACCAGCAGCTGGGAATCAAGCGCGGGGCGAGCGAGGCCGAGATCAAGAAGGCCTATCGCAGCCTCGCCAAGCAGCTGCATCCCGACCGCAACAAGGACAATCCCAAGGCCGCCGAGCGCTTCGCCCAGGTGACCAAGGCCTATGACCTCTTGTCTGACAAGGACAAGCGCGCCCGTTACGACCGGGGCGAGATCGACGAGGACGGCAACCCGCGCATGCCCTTCGGCTCGGGGTTCGGCGGCGGCGGAGGAGGGGCCCGGCCGGGCGCCGGTGGAGGCCATGAGGGTTATCCGGGCGGCTTCAGCGCGGACGCCGCCGATCTTTCCGACTTGTTCGAAGGCCTGTTCGGAGCTGCGGCCCAAGGCCGGCGGGGCGCGGGCGGCGGCGGGCCGTTCGGAGGGTTCGGGCGTGCGCGTGCGCCGCAGAAGGGCGCCGACGTCGCCTATCGGCTCAAGGTGCCGTTCGTCGACGCCGCCTGCCTCAAGGAGCAGCGGGTGACACTGTCGGGCGGCCGCACGCTCGATCTCAAGCTGCCCAGGGGCGTCGAGGACGGGAGCAAGATTCGACTGGCCGGACAGGGCCAGGAAGGGCCGGGCGGCCGCGGCGACGCTATCGTCACCATCGAGATCGCGCCGCATCCCTTCTTTGCCCGCGATGGCAAGAATATCCGTCTCAACCTGCCGGTGACCCTCAGGGAAGCGGTGCTCGGCGCCAAGGTCAAGGTGCCCACCCCCGAAGGACCGGTGATGCTGACCATCCCCAAGGGCTCTAGCTCGGGCAAGGTGCTGCGCATCAAGGGGCGCGGCTTCACGGGCAAGGACGGCGCCCGAGGCGATTTGCTGGTCCAGCTGGCGGTCGATATCCCGGCGCATGACGATGCGCTGCATCGCTTTGCGGAAGGGTGGGACGGCGGCGGAAACCCCAGGGCGTCGCTCGGGGTCTAGGGCTGGTCTTCTGAATAGCGCCGCCGCATGAAGGAGCTCCATCCTTATTCTCCCGAGGAACGGCGCAAGCGTCTGGCAAGGCTGAGGGCGCGCTTCGGCAAGGCTGCAATCGAACGGGCCAAGCGCGAGATCCGGCCGCTGGTCGTCGCCAAGCGGGTGGCGATCGGCCTTTACGACGACGGCTTCATCCATGCCGGCAACCTCGCCTATCTCTCGCTGCTGGCGATCTTCCCTTTCCTGATCCTCGCCGCCGCGGTCGCGCGGCTGTTCGGGCTGACCGAGGACACCGCCCTGGCGGTCGCCACCATCCTTGGCCGCTTTCCTCCTACCGTCCGCCACGTGCTCGAAGGCCCGGTCGATGAAGTGCTGCAAGGGCGGTCGGGCGCGCTGCTATGGTTCGGCGCCATCATTGGCCTGTGGACGGCCGCAAGCTTCATCGAGACGATCCGCGACATCCTTCGCCGCGCCTACGGCGTCAAATATTCGGCCAGCTTCTGGCAGTACCGGCTGGCGGCGATGGCGATCATCCTCGGCGCCGTGGTGCTGCTGTTCGGCGCCTTCGCGGTGACCGTCGTCATTTCTTCGGTGCACCAGTTCGTGATCGCACAGCTGCCGGGCTCGGAGGGTCTGGCGAGCAACCTCGGTTTCTACCGCATTGCCCCGGCAGTCACGCTGTTCACCACCTTCTACATCATCTTCCTTGCGCTGACCCCGGCGCGCTACCGGACGATCGAGTGCCGCAAATGGCCCGGCGCTTTCATCGCCACCCTCTGGTGGCTGGCGACGGTCGAGGTGCTGCCCTGGGCGATCGGACTGTTCGGCGGCTATGAGCTCACCTACGGCAGCCTGGCGGGCGTCATGGTCGCCCTGCTGTTCTTCTTCATCGCCGGGCTCGGCGTGGTCGCCGGAGCCGAGCTCAACGCCGCTCTGGTGGAGCCGGGCGGAAAGGCGCTAAGGGGCGAGCATTATGAGGGACCGTTCGAGGACGAGCTGCCAGTCGAGGAACCCTCGCGCGAAGAGGAAATTGCAGCCGCCAAGCGGCAGGAAGCAAAAGGGGAATAGGTCATGGGCGCAGGGTTGATGACGGGGAAGCGCGGGCTGATCATGGGGCTTGCGAACGACCGGTCACTGGCCTGGGGCATCGCCAAGGCGCTGGGCGACCAGGGGGCTGAGCTGGCCTTCAGCTATCAGGGCGAGGCGCTGGAGAAGCGGGTCCGCCCGCTCGCGGAGGAGCTCGGCAGTAATCTCCTGGTCGACTGCGACGTTTCCGACATGGCGGCGCTGGACCGGACGTTCGAGGGGTTGAAGGAGCACTGGGACAGCCTCGACTTCGTCGTCCATGCGATCGGCTTCTCCGACAAGAATGAGCTCCGCGGCTTGTTCGTCGACACCAGCCTCGACAATTTCCTGATGACCATGAACATCTCGGTCTACAGCTTCGTCGCGGTCGCCCAGCGCGCCAAGGCGATGATGAAGGAAGGCGGCTCCCTGCTGACTCTCTCCTATTATGGCGCCGAGAAGGTCATCCCCCACTACAATGTCATGGGCGTCGCCAAGGCGGCGCTCGAGACATCGGTCAAATATCTCGCCGCCGACCTCGGCCGCGAGGGCATCAGGGTCAATGCGATCAGCGCCGGGCCGATCAAGACGCTCGCCGCCAGCGGCATCGGCGACTTCCGCTACATCATGAAGTGGAACGAATATAATTCGCCCCTGCGCCGCAACGTGACGATCGAGGATGTCGGCGGGGCGGGCCTCTACCTGCTTTCCGACCTTGCGAGCGGCGTCACCGGCGAGATCCATCATGTCGATGCGGGTTACAATGTGGTGGGTATGAAAGCAGAAGACGCTCCCGACATTAGCGTCGTCTAATGTCTCGGGTCGCGCTCCACG
>DASTCB010000122.1:0-6774 GCA_035711585.1 Sphingomicrobium sp. | reverse complement strand
CGGTTGATGAGGTTGTCTTCGAGGAGATGGCGGATCCGGTCCTGCACGAAGAAGTGGCGCACAATCCGGTGACGCCTTTGTTCGAACCCGAGCCATATGTTCGGATGCCGCGCCAGGCCTTCGGCCGCCGCGGACGGATCTAAACCCTGGCGCAATTCTGCTTCGCTGAGGATTGCGAAGCGGGTCGCTCCGCTTAAGCTGCCCCCGAACACGAATCCGGGAGAGGCAGTTTTGCGTCACTATCTAGCGGGGGCAGCACTCGCGGCGCTGTGCGCGGCTTCGGCCGGGGCGGCCCCGACCACCATCCACGCCGGGCGGCTGATCGATGTGCCCGGCAAGCCGGCGCGCGGCCCGTCGACCATCGTGATCGATAATGGGAAGATCGTGTCCGTGACCGACGGGCTGGCGCGGATCGAGCCGGGAATGGCCTTCATCGACCTTTCCACCAAGACCGTCCTGCCGGGCCTGATCGATAGCCATGTCCACTTGTCGAGCGACCGGGGCGGCGAGCAGGCGCTGCTCGCCGAGATCCGCGACGACATGCCGCTGCATGCTTTCGAAACTCAGATGAACGGGATGAAGACGCTGCGTGCAGGCTTCACGACAGTGCGCAACCTCGGCGACGATCACGGCCTCACCTTTTCATTGCGCGAGGCGATCAAGCGCGGCTGGGTGCAGGGCCCGCGGATCGTCGACGCCGCCCAGTCGATCTCGACCACCGGCGGGCACATGGACGGGCGCGGTGCGCTCAACGACGACCTGGTCGAAAAATGGCAACCGAGCCCGGAGAACCTTTGCGACAGCGTCGAGAGCTGCCGCCGCGTCGTCCGTCGTCAGATCGACCGCGGCGCCGACGTCATCAAGTTCGCCACCACCGGCGGGGTCAACAGCGGCACCGGGCTCGCCACGCGCATGTTCGAGGACGAGGCCAGGGCCCTGGTCGACACTGCCCATGCCTATGGCCGCAAGGTCGCGGTCCATGCCCACGGCGCCGACGGCATCAAGCTTGCGCTCCGCGCCGGGGCGGATTCGATCGAGCATGGCACCGTCATGGATGACGAGATCGTCAAGCTGATGAGGGAGAAGGGGACCTATTATGTCCCGACCCTGTCGACCGTGAATGGCTATGTCGAGCGGCTGGCCAAGGACCCGAACGCCTATACCGGCGCGGTCAAGCAGCAGATCGAGTGGCGGATCGGGATCACCGGCAGGTCATTGCAAAAGGCCTATCCCGCGGGCGTGAAGATCGCCTTCGGCACCGACGCCGGAGTCTCCAAGCATGGCCGCAACGCGGATGAGTTCGAACTGCTGGTCAGGAACGGGATGCCGCCGGTTGAGGCGCTGAAGGCGGCGACGGTCAACGCGGCCGACCTGCTCGGGCTATCGAACGAGATCGGGACGATCGAGCCGGGCAAGAGCGCCGACATCATCGCGGTCAGCGGCGACCCGCTCACGGACGTGACCGTGCTCAAGAAGGTCGAGTTCGTGATGGCCCGTGGGGAAGTGGCCGTTCCCTGATTATTTCCGTTCGAAGGTGCCGGTCAGCTCGGCCTTACCGAGCATATGCTCGGCGGCCGCCTTCTCGACCAACTCGACCTTGGCGCCCGGGGGCAGGTCCAGCCTGTCCGTATCGAGAGCGAACAGCTTGAACCGGTAGCGGTGGGGACCGTGGCCCCTGGGCGGGCAGGCGCCTCCGTAGCCCTGCTCGCCGAAGTCGTTGACGGCCTCAGGGAACTGGCTGGCCTGCCCTTCCTCGAGTGTCCTTGAGTCCGCCGGAATATTCCAGGCGCCCCAGTGGCGGAATGTCCCGCTCGGCGCGTCGGGATCGTCGACCACCAGCGCGAAGCTTTTGGTGCCTTGCGGCACGTCGGACCAGGCCAGCGGCGGCGCCTTGTTGGCCCCGTCGCAGCTATGCTCGCCCGGAATCGGCTGGCCATCGTCAAACGCGGTGCTCCTCAGCATGAAGCTGCCCATGGCTTCCTCCTTTCGCTCGCCACAGCCCGCCGGCGCGCCCCGCACCCGTGCGGCGGGAAACGGGGGGCCTCGGTCACTTGGGATTCGCGCCGGAAAACGACCGTGGACGGCCGGGCGTTCCTCGCCTCGGCGCGCCGGGCCAGCCGGATGGCCTCAAGCCGATCGGACGGGCTGGTCAGCCTATATGACCCTGACGCCTTCCTTGGCCCATTCCTTGTCGACGTCGACCTCCTGCTCGGCCCACTGGGCGCGGGTCCAGCATTCGATGGTCTCGATCCGGCTACCCGTGGCGGGCTCGACCCGCATGCAATAGCGGGTTTCCGGGCCGCCCGCCGGGGCGACGGTCCCCGGTTCCGGCTGGTTCGCCGCCAGCGGCGAGGCGGCGGCGATCAGGCTGAAGGCGGCGATCCATTTTCCATGTGCCATGTCGTTTCTCCTTGAATGGCAACGCAGGCATACCCGTCCAACGCCGCAGATTAGCGCGAGTTTCGCGCCGAAGCGAGGTGGTTTCGAGCATGGGCATTTCCTACCCGGTAGGGAATTTCCGGAGGCGAAGTTGACGAAGTTGATGGTGTGGCAATATTTCGAAAAGTCGCAAAGGTCGCACCCCTGACCCGCGAGCGCGCGAGGCGTGCGAATCTTCACGAATGTTCGCACTGACCACGATGGTAGCGGACCGAGGCGGGCGGTTCGGAGAGGGGCTTCTTGCGGGCCATGCTGTCCTGCTTCGCTGATCGGGCGCAGGCTTAACCCATTTGGTACGCTGTAGGACAGCAGATCCGGCGAGGCCGAATTTCGTGCGTTTAGTAAACTGTCACCGTAATCCGCTCGATCCAATATGTTCACAGTTATGCATCATAACTGAGCACATGAATTCGCCTACCTCTGCGCGTTGCTGAAGCGTTGGATGTCGCCGTGCAGTTGCTGTCACCAAGGTGCGGTTCCCAAGTCGCACATTCCCTGTCACAATGTTCAAATCATCGCGAGTGACAGAGATCGTGAACTCTGTCGCCCGGAAATGACCAGGAACATAATGCAACTTCATCTTGTGGCGTTTGGCGAAATCGCCTGCCCGTTTGGCGATCATCTCATGTCCGCTGTCAGGAGTTGGCACATATTCACTAAGAAATGGCGAAGTTCCGGTAATGAAATCGCCTTTTCTGTCGCAGGAAGATTCCAGCGACATTGCAACCAATGCAAGGATCAGGGTTAGCCGCCGCATACTGCAAGGAGATCCTGATTCATTTCTCTTGATTACGGTGTGATTACGGTGAGAGTTTACTAAATGCACCTATTTCTAGACAGTTGCGCATGCTTCCAGATACTCATCCGAAAAGTCCGATCGGAGCTCGACCCACATCGGCAGATGATCCGACATCTTGTAAGTGCGCCACTCCTTGAATTTCGCCTCGGTTGAACCCGGGAGGTAGGTTTCGTTCTCCTCCAGCCGATAGACATGCTTATAGAAGTCGAACACGCCGGCGCCGGCGATTTCGACCTTCACATGGCCGCGATCGAGGTCCGGTTCCCAGAATGCGATCTGATCATAGGCCTTGTCCTTTTCGACGTTCGAGCCCGGGATCTGCTTGATCTTGTCGGGAACGACGAACCCGCTTCGCTCGAGGGCCTTCATGGTCTCATGTTCCTTGCTCAGGATGTTGAAGTCCCCGAGCACAGCCGTCACGGTCCGCGCCTCCGGATCTTCCGTCAGTTCCTCGCGCGCCCTTTCACCCAGGGCGTCCGTCAGCGAGGCGATCTCGTCCCGCCGCTGCTGCAGCAGCTGCGGATCGGCATTGTCGCCGAAATAAATGTGGACGGTGCAAAGGTTGAGCTTCAGCCATCCAGCCTGGAACGAGACGATATAGGGCGTCCGCGCGAACTGTTTGAAGGAATCGTCCAGAATTCCGCCCGGGAACCGAAGCCGGTATCTCTTGCCGTCGACGACGCCCGTCGGAACTTCGACCTTTGCGAACCCCTTTCGAGGCCGCACGACTTCCGAATTCTTGACGATGGTCAGCGCACAACCGTCGGGCAGGCTCAACGTTGCTCCGGGCGGCAGGCCAATTTCGAGGTCCTTGTCCAGAGCGATCTTCCCGGAATCCTTCTTCGCGGTGCGCGCCTTGTATTCGCCCGACAGATTTGCGGCCGCGGGCAAGGACAGCTTGAGTCCGCTGTCCAACCGAACCCGCTCGCCAAAGGAGGCCAGCACCTTTTTCCCGTCAGGCAGAGTCAGCTCACCGGCAATGTTGCGGAACTGGACGCGCCGTCGGTTGTACAAGAACACCATGCGCTCGCCGTTGCCGGCGTCGCCGTCCGTGACGTCGGTCGCGAGATAATCCCAATCCGGCCCCAGGATGGACCGCAGGCGCGCGAATTCCTTGAGATTGGCACGGACCTCCTGAATGGCGGCGATATCGAAGTGTGAAATAATCTCGGCCATGTAGAACAGCGGTTCATATTCCTTGCGGCCTCCGCTCTTGGTTCCGCCAAACTCGCGCAGATTCCAGGTGCCGATGCGCAGGGTCCGTCCGCGGTCCGCACCGCTCGGGAAATGGGCTTTCAGCGCGGCCCGCAACCGCTGCAGGCCGGCGACGGTCCGTTTGCGCAATTCTTCTTGCGGTCCGGCTGGCTGGGCTTTGCGTAGCTCGGAGTAGAACGGCATGACCTCTCCCCCTCGGCGCGAGGATCATCCGGCACCACCGCCACATAGCATTTCGTTGCCGGCAAGTCTGCAAGTTGGTTCGTGCGTTTAAAAATCGGGGACACGCAATAGAGCAGCCGCACGGCCGACATGCCCCCAGCATGTCGGAACGGCTGCTTCCCCGATTCAGGCCGACCAGACCGGTTGACCCGCAGGGGCACCGCCGCTAAGGGGCCGCTCGTCCGAAGGGCCTCGCGATTCTTCGCATCCTTAAGGACAAGAGCTGAACATTGCTCCACGACGCGATGGCCGGTGACCGAAAGGCTGCCGGGTTTTCGCGCATTTTGCGTGGCGCAAAGTAACCGCCGGAATTTGCCGGTAATTGAAAGGTGAAGGCTTCATGCCGACGATCAACCAGCTGATCCGCAAGGGTCGCGAACCGCAGAAGGCCAAGTCGAAGGTCCCTGCGATGGAGCAGAACCCGCAGAAGCGCGGCGTCTGCACCCGTGTCTATACCACCACCCCGAAGAAGCCGAACTCGGCGCTGCGCAAGGTCGCCAAGGTGCGCCTTACCAACCAGCGCGAAGTGATCAGCTACATCCCGGGTGAGGGCCACAACCTGCAGGAGCACTCGGTGGTGCTGATCCGCGGCGGCCGTGTGCGCGACCTTCCGGGCGTGCGCTATCACGTGCTCCGCGGCGTCCTCGACACGCAGGGCGTGAAGGACCGTCGCCAGTCCCGTTCGAAGTACGGCGCCAAGCGCCCGAAGTAAGCTGGATCGCCGGCTGCGCCGCCCTGGAGGCTGGCGCGCCGCTCTGAAAGGAATTTTCCATGTCCCGTCGTCGCCGCCCAGAAAAGCGCGTCATCCTCCCCGATCCCAAGTTCGGGGATATCGTCCTGTCGAAGTTCATGAATTCGGTCATGCTCGACGGCAAGAAGTCGGTCGCCGAGAGCATCGTGTACGGTGCGCTCGACAATGTTGAAGCTCGCCTCAAGAAGGACCCGATCCAGGTCTTCCACGACGCGCTCAACAATGTGAAGCCGGGCATCGAGGTCCGCAGCCGCCGCGTCGGCGGTGCAACCTACCAGGTCCCGGTCGAGGTTCGCGCCGAGCGCGCCCAGGCGCTGGCCATCCGTTGGCTGATCTCGGCCGCACGCGCCCGCTCGGAGAAGACCATGGCCGGCCGCCTGTCGGGCGAGCTGATGGACGCGTCGCAGAACCGCGGCAACGCGGTCAAGAAGCGCGAGGACACGCACCGCATGGCCGAGGCGAACCGCGCCTTCTCGCACTACCGCTGGTAAAAACCGTACCTATATTCAGGGGGTTGGGCCCAGCCCGCCCCCTGCAACTCTAAGGAATCTGAAATGGCCCGCAGCCATCCGCTCGACCGCTATCGCAACATCGGCATCATGGCGCACATCGACGCCGGCAAGACGACGACGACCGAGCGCATCCTCTATTACACCGGCAAGTCCTACAAGATCGGCGAAGTCCACGAAGGCACCGCCACCATGGACTGGATGGAGCAGGAGCAGGAGCGCGGGATCACCATCACGTCCGCGGCGACGACCTGCTTCTGGCAGGCCGAGGATGGCAAGGGCCCGGAGCATCGCATCAACATCATCGACACGCCGGGCCACGTCGACTTTACGATTGAGGTCGAGCGTTCGCTGCGCGTGCTTGACGGCGCGGTCGCCTGCTTCGATGGCGTTGCCGGCGTCGAACCGCAGTCGGAGACGGTGTGGCGGCAGGCCGAGAAGTACAATGTTCCGCGGATGTGCTTCGTCAACAAGCTCGACCGCACCGGCGCCAACTTCGAGCGCTGCGTCGAGATGATCAAGGACCGCCTCGGCGCCCGTCCGGCGGTGCTTTACCTGCCGATCGGCATCGAGGGCGGCTTCAAGGGCCTGGTCGACCTGGTCGAGAACCGCGCGATCATCTGGCTCGAGGAGAGCCTTGGTGCGACGTTCGTCTATGAGGAAATTCCGGCCGAGCTGAAGGGCGCCGCCGCCGAAGCTCGCATGCATCTCATCGAGATGGCCGTCGAGCAGGACGACGATGTCATGGAGGCGTATCTGGAGGGCAACGAGCCCGACGTCGCCATCCTGAAGAAGCTCATCCGCAAGGGCACCTTGAACTTCTCGTTCGTGCCGGTCCT
>DASTCB010000121.1:0-5271 GCA_035711585.1 Sphingomicrobium sp. | reverse complement strand
GAACTTAAGGATGAGCGTCATGGAACGCGTCGATGTGCTGGCTTTCGATTTGGATTTGCCGAAACCCAAACCGGCGCCTCCAGCTGCGCTGTCCCCGCCCACGCCGCCGAGAATACCTATTCTAAAGCCCGAATCCTTAGTCGAGCTTACGGTGGCGAACCGATCATAGACCCAAACTTCCCTGCCATCTCCGTCTATTGTCGTGACATTGGGTCCTCCAAATGTCTCCAGGACTTCAGCTCGGGTAGTTTGCCCCACGCGGAGCGTCATCTGGACCATGCCGTGCGTCAGCGTATTTGGGCTGTCTTTGGCCGCGATTGGCGACGCAAGAGCCGCCAAGACTAAGGCCATAAAAACGCGAGTCATTTTTTACTCCCCCTTCAGAAGGGAAAGTGAGCAAGTTTTTGTTAACGGGCAAGCGGAATTTGGACTGTTAATCTTGCTTTGCCACTGCCCAAGGTACTGGCTCAGGCTTCCGCCGGCCGCGAGCTGAGCCGCCGCCAGGGTCCTTGAATCGCGAAGGTGATGCCCGGATTTTGTGCGTTGACGAACAGGGTGCCGCCGTCCGGGGAGAAGGTTGCGCCGGCGAATTCCGAATAGCTGTTGGCGGCCAGGGCGTAGAGCTGGCCTTGCGGGGTGACGCCCCGCAGATATTGCGGCTGGCCGTCGGGGCCGTCTTCGCAGAGGATCAGCCCACCCCAGGGGGTGACGGTGACATTGTCGCAATTCTTGAGCCGGGCCGCATCCTCCGTTTCGATGAACAGTTCGAGCGTCGGCGGGCGATCGCGTTCGCCAGCGGTCCCTTCCCGGGGACTGGGCCGGTAGCGCCACACCTGGCCGAGCCGCTGGGGGCCGCCCATGGTGCAGCAAAAGTAGAGCTCGCTGCGGCCGCTGCGGCGCGCCAGCGTGAGACCTTCGCCGCGGGCAAAGCGCAGCGCCCCCCTGGCGAAGCCCCGGTCCTTGAGGTCGCCATCGGGGGAATCGACGCCGTCCATGTCGATCCAGCGGACCGCCACCCGCCCGCCGACGGGAATTACCTTGCCCTGGCCCGAGAAGCGGGAGCCATCGGCGACCCAGTTGCGAAGATCCCGATCGCGGTGGTCGACCAGGCCGAGCGCCTGCAACCGCCCGCCGCGCCAAAGCTGGCCCTTCACGTTGGGCAGGAAACGGTAGAACAGGCTGTCCGGCCGGTCCTCGGTCAGATAGACGATGCCGGTCTTGGGATCGACGATCGCCGCCTCGTGGACGAAGCGGCCCATTTCGGTCAGCGGCACCGGATCGACCATGGCTTTTGACGTCGATGGCACCTCGAACACCCATCCGTGAGGGCGGCTAACGAGCGGTGCCGCTCGTTCGATCGTCTCCTCGCACGTCAGCCAGCTGCCCCAGGGCGTGGGGCCGCCCGCGCAATTGCCGCACGTGCCGGCAAGGCTCAGGTGGGAGCGAAGCATGCGTCCGGCGCGCTGGTCCCAGATCAGCGTGGTCGTTCCGCCGAGCTTGGGCGTCCCGTCAGCAGTAAAATCGAATATCTTGCCGCGCTCGATCGTCGGAGCGGCTGCGTGAAAGGCGCCGCCGGCGGTGTCGTTGGGCCAGATTTCATGGTTGCGGACCAGCGCAACCTGGTGGCGTTCGCCACGGACCGGGAATGCCGCCATGCCGTCGAAGGCGCCTGGCGTTCGCAAGCCGTCGCTCATCAGCTCGCCTGCCCGGGACACGATCCGGTAGGTGAAGCCGCGCGGCAGGTCGAGCAGCCCGACCGGGTCCGGGATCAATGGACCATAACCCAGCACTAGCGCCTGGGCGTTGGCCGGGGATTCACCCAGTAGCTTCAGCCCGGAGAAGCCCATCGCGCCCGCTGAGAGACTGGTCAGGAAGCGGCGGCGAGTGGCGAACATCAACTTCCCCAAAGCATGACAACCTGCCGGCTGCCGGCGTCGATTAACGGCCAATTTTGACTAACTGGCGACCTTGGCTCATCTCGGCAACAACAACTGCTAAGTTGCTTAGCAGGTATGGCGCCGAGATGCAACTCAGCTGCTGCAGAGCAAGAAGGTCAGGGGCACTTGGATCGCGGGCCAGCAAGCCATTGCCCCGCTGGCCACAAGCGCTGCGATCGAGTCGACGGGCGCGGCCATTGGACCGGCATCGGGCTCCACGCCCAGGATTGCTCGCAGGCGCCAAGCAGGATCGACCTCTGCCATGCCGATTGCCGCCGCCGGATGCGGGCGCGAGAAGGCGAGCAGCGCAGAGGCCAGGGGAAGCGGCCCGGCGTGGACGGTCGCATCGGCATCGGCGCGCCGCTCCCGCGCCCGCTTACATGCCTGGAGGGCGAGGCCACTGGTCGGGACCACATCGGTCAGAAACGACAGGACGGCGTGGAGCGCCAGGTCTGCGCCGTCCCGATGCGCACGCTCATGGTGAAGAGCGGCCCGCAACTCCTCATCCGACAAGCGTGCCACCGCCGCGGCCGAAACATAAGCAGTCGGCCGCCAAATGCCGGCGAGGAAGCATTCGAATGTGGTGAGCCGAAGCTCCCGCGCCTCGATGCCGACAGCTGCCGCCGCGGCTGCGAGGCGCGGGCTTGGCGAGCTGGCCATGACCACCACGGCGCGGAGCTGTCGATTGCGGGTTCGAGCGTTGCGGACCGCTGGCAGAAGGATCGGCCATGCGAGCACCCATATGAGATGATATTCGATGAGATGGCCGATGCCGTCGAGATGCAGATGAAGGACGCCTCGCCCGACCGCCATCGTCAGCAACACCACCATGATGAAACCAGGGGCACCGGCCATTATCGCAGCAACCCGCCAATCGGCTTGGGTCGGTGGCAGCAGGCGGGCAGCCCTGTTGCAAAGGACCGCGGATAGCAGCGGCAGGAGCGCGATTGGCCAAAGCCAGCTGACCGGGCTGTCAAACAGGAAGTCCGCCAGCGAACCCCAGCTCATCGCCCGATTTCCTGCTTGCGTTCGCAGATCAGCCTTTCGAATTCGCGAATTGTGTCTTCGTCGACCGCGAACTGGTCGACCAGTTGGGCAATGACAGGCCGTCCGTAATTGCGATGAAGCGACTCGATGACTGTCGACACGATCTGTGCGTTGAACTCTTCGCGCGACTTGAGAATTTCGAAATAGGTGACCTTTCCGCGCCGCTCCTTCCGGAGCCACCCCTTTACTGCAAGATTGTTCAGAACGGCCTTGACCGCGGAATAGGACAGCGCCCGTGACGCCTCGTTCAGGGCCAGGTGGACCTCAGGCACGCTGAGCGTGGGTCCCTTCGTCCAAAGCACATCCAGCACCCTGCTTTCGAGGGGGCCCACCGCGACCGCCGCACCGCTTTCGTCAGGACGGAAGACCGCCATTCGAACCCTCTCACCGCTACTGCTAATGATCTTAGCGCATTGGGGCGACGAAATCCATCAGTTCGCTGCCGCGGCCCGTTGCAAACGGTCCCGGATGGCGGCGGCGATGCCGTCGCCGGGGATCGGCGCGACGGCGATAGCTGGCTGGGGCGAGGCGTCGGCCTGGTGCAGCAGGTCGAACAATCGGGCGGCGGCCTCGACGGGATCGCCAGTTTCGCTCAGGCTAACGTCGCCCCCGATCGGCCCGAAGCCGATCATGAACTCGCCGTCCTGCGCCTCGGCCGCGTCCAGCCGAAGCGGCTTGCTCGGCGCATAGTGGCTGGCGAGCTGACCGGGCGCTTCAATCGCGCTCGGCGATTGGATGTCAGCAGCATCGACCTCGATCGGGCCGCGGCGGAGAAGTCGGAGCGGGCCACCGGTCGCGGCGACGATGGTCGATTCAATCCCCCGCTTGGTCGCGCCGCCATCGATCAGCAGCGGAATCCGTCCATCGAGCGATGCCATGACATGGCTCGCCCGGGTTGGGCTGATCCTCCCGCTGGCGTTGGCGGACGGCGCGGCCAGGGGTCGTCCGCACTCCTTCAACAGGGCCTGCATTGCCGGATGGGCGGGAACGCGAAGCGCAATGCTGTCCAGCCCGGCGGTAACGATGCTGGCGATGCCGGAATTTTCGCGCAGCGGCACGACCAGCGTCAGCGGCCCCGGCCAGTGCCGGGTAGCAAGCGCGCGCGCCTGATCGTTGAAGACCCCAATCCGCTCTGCAGTTTCCAGGTCGGGCACATGGACGATCAGCGGGTTGAAGCTGGGCCGGCCCTTGGCGGCATAGATGCGCGCCACCGCATCTCCATTGGTCGCATCGGCCGCAAGGCCGTAGACCGTCTCGGTCGGCACGGCGACGGGTTCGCCGGCGAGCACCAGACGCGCGGCTTCGGCAATTGCACTTTCGCTGAATGAAATGACGCGCGTGTTGGCTGGTCGACCCATGACCTGCCCGCTATAGCCCCCGCGCTCCATCATCAAGGGACCACCAATGAGCTTTACCGCGCCTGTTTCCGACCAACGCCTCACGCTGAACGCCGTCGTCGGGATTGGTGAGCTGGAAGGAGGTCCGGACGCCGAGACGATCGACGCGGTTCTGGAGGGCGCTGCGCAACTGGCGGAGGGCGAGTTCGCGCCGCTGGCAAGGATCGGCGATACGGTCGGCGCGCGCTGGCGCAATGGCGTTGTGACCATGCCGCCGGGCTACAGGGAAGCATGGCAGGCGTTCGTCGATGGCGGCTGGATGACCCTGGCGGCACCGGAAGCGCATGGCGGGCAGGGCCTGCCGTTCGCGCTGTCGGCCGCGCTGATGGACGACCTCAACGCCGCCAACCTCGGTTTCGCGCTTTGCCCGATGCTGTCGATGGGCGCGATCGAGGCACTGGAGCGGCACGGCTCGGAGGAGCTCAAGCGAGACTATCTGCCGAAGATCGTCAGCGGCGAATGGCCAGCGACGATGAACCTGACCGAACCGGGCGCGGGCAGCGACGTCGGCGCGCTCAAGACGCGGGCGGAGCGCGCCAATGATCAAGAGGGCGGCGACGGCAGCTGGCGGATCAGGGGCACCAAGATCTTCATCACCTATGGCGAGCACGACCTCAGCGAGCAAATCATTCACATGGTGCTGGCCCGGACGCCCGGCGCGCCGGAAGGCACCCGCGGCATCTCGCTGTTCCTGGTTCCGAAAATCCTGCCCGACGGCACCGCCAACGACCTTCGCTGCATGTCGATCGAGCATAAGCTGGGCATCCACGCCTCGCCGACCTGCGTCATGAGCTATGGCGACCGTGAGGGCGCAATTGGATGGCTGGTCGGCCCGCAGAATGGCGGCATGGCGGCGATGTTCACCATGATGAACAATGCCCGCCTCAATG
>DASTCB010000120.1:0-5137 GCA_035711585.1 Sphingomicrobium sp. | reverse complement strand
CATTGGAACGATGTGCGGGCTGGCCGAAGCGGCGACATTGGCCAGGCCGTCGAAATTCCAGCTGTGCGCCCGGCTGTATCGGCCCTTGGCGAAGTCTTCTCCGGGGGAAGCGAACCAGCGGATTGTCGCGAAGTGCCTAGACATTGGTCGCTCCTGCTAGTGAGCCTGCTTCGGGCTCTCCATGATCTCCGTCAGCACCCCGCCCATGTCCTTGGGGTGGAGGAAGAAGATCGGCGTGCCGTGCGCCCCGATCCGCGTCGGACCGAGGATGCGCACGCCCTTGCCGTCATAAAAGGCCCGCGCCGCCTCGATGTCCGGCACCTCGAAGCAGAGGTGATGCTGCCCGCCCTCGGGATTGCGCTCGAGGAACTTGACGATCGGCGAGTCCGCGCCCAGCGGCTCGATCAGCTCGATCTGGCTGTTGGGCGTATCGACGAAGCACACCCGCACCCCCTGCGCCGGCAGGTCGAACGGCTCCCGCACCACCTCCGCGCCCATCCGCTCGCGGTACAGGGCAACCGATTGTTCGATCGACTGGGTGGCCACGCCTACGTGATTCAAGCGTCCGAGCTTCATTGGCCTACACCCTCATCCCCCGGCCGAAAGTGCTTCTTGATTGAGGTCATTAGCCGCTCCTCAGCGTCCAACGCGAACGCACGAGCTTCGCCGGGCTCCTTGAAGTAAACGCAAACGCCCAGCCCGTTGTTGAGCTTTTCTCTCAACTCGACGTCATCGGGCGCTTCGTCGAGCAGCGTTGCGAGTTCCTTGCGGACCTGCTGCCGCAGTTCGATCGGGTATTCAGATATTGCAACGTCGATAGCTCGCTGGGGGCTGCCATAAAATTCCGGCCAGTCTTCGTGAAGGTAGCAGGCCAGGAACTGGCGTAGCCGGTAGTAGCGGCGCTCCATTTCTTCACGAAGCAAGCGTCTCGCGCGGCTGCCAGTCATAGCGGAATATTGTCGTGCTTTTTCCACGGGTTCTCGAGCTGCTTGTCGCGAAGCTTGCGGAGGCCCAGCGCCACCCGCCGCCGCGTCGAGTGCGGCATGATCACCTCGTCGATGAAGCCCTTGCTCGCCGCGACGAACGGGTTCGCGAACCGCTCCTCATATTCGCGGGTGTGCTTGGCGATCTCCTCGGGTGTCTTGCCGCGGAAGATGATCTCGACCGCGCCCTTGGCCCCCATCACCGCGATCTCGGCGGTCGGCCAGGCATAGTTCAAATCGCCGCGCAGATGCTTCGACGCCATGACGTCATAGGCCCCGCCATAGGCCTTGCGGGTGATCACCGTGATCTTCGGCACCGTCGCCTCGGCATAGGCGAAAAGCAGCTTGGCGCCGTGCTTGATGATGCCGTGATGCTCCTGCCCGACGCCCGGCAGGAAGCCCGGCACGTCGACGAAAGTCAGGATCGGGATGTCGAACGCGTCGCAGAAGCGGACGAACCGCGCCGCCTTCTTCGACGAGTTGATGTCGAGCACGCCGGCCAGCACCATCGGCTGGTTGGCGACGACGCCGACCGTGCGCCCCTCGATCCGGCAGAAGCCGATGATGATGTTGGCGGCATGGGCCGGCTGAAGCTCGAAGAAGTCGCCCTCGTCCGCGACCTTCCGGATCAGCTCGTGCATGTCATAGGGCTGGTTGGCCGATGGCGGGATCAAAGTGTCGAGGCTGTCCTCGATCCGGTCCCAGGCATCGTTGCACGGCCGCTCAGGAAGGTCGTGGCGGTTCGACAGCGGCAGGAAGTCAAAGAACTCCCGCGTCGCCAGCAGCGCGTCGATATCATTCTCGAACGCCACGTCGGCGACGCCCGACTTGGTGGTGTGGGTGACCGCGCCGCCCAGCTCCTCCTGGGTCACCACCTCGTTGGTCACGGTCTTCACCACGTCGGGGCCGGTGACGAACATGTAGCTCGAATCCTTCACCATGAAGATGAAGTCGGTCATCGCCGGCGAATAGACCGCGCCCCCGGCGCAGGGGCCCATGATTAGGCTGATCTGCGGGACGACGCCCGATGCGAGGACGTTGCGCTGGAACACCTCGGCATAGCCGCCGAGGCTGGCAACGCCCTCCTGGATGCGCGCGCCTCCTGAATCGTTGAGGCCGATCACCGGCGCGCCGACCTTCATCGCCGCGTCCATGATCTTGCAGATCTTGCCCGCGTGCCGCTCGCTCAGGGACCCGCCGAACACGGTGAAATCCTGGGCGAAGACATAGACCAGTCGGCCGTTGATCGTCCCCGACCCGGTGACCACGCCGTCGCCGGGGATCTTCTGGCTCTCCATGCCGAAGTCGACGCAGTTGTGCTCGACATACATGTCGACTTCCTCGAACGAGCCGGGGTCGAGCAGCACCTCGAGCCGCTCGCGCGCGGTCAGCCGCCCCTTGGCGTGCTGCGCCTCGATGCGCTTCTCGCCGCCGCCCATGCGCGCGGCGGCGCGCTTGGCCTCAAGCTGTTCGATGGTCGTCGCGGACATTTTCTCTCCCTGCACGACCGCGCTGCCACGATTGAGGCACCGAGCACAAGGGAGCATTTGCGACAAGCAAATGGGAGCTTGTGTCGAAGAGATGCCGAAATTCGGACGGCTGCGAGTGCAGCTCGACAGGACCGACGTCACGAATTCACTTCGTGACGTCTTTCATTTGCCGAAGATGGGCCGTCACGCGAGTGAATCGCGTGACGTCGATCGGGTTCGGCTTCGCCGACCCGTCGGCCGGCCTTCGCCGTCTCTTCGACGCTGCATCAGCTTTGCCATACAAAGCCTCTGCAGCGCTCGGCGGCTCAGTCAATCGCGGTCGATCAGCTCGCGAAGCTCGGAGAGCTCCCACTCGTCGTTGGCGCTAAACGGCAGCTTCCGGCTCAAGGCGGCATAGCCGACCCGGCCGATCGCCTGCTTGATCCGCTCCAGCCGCGCGAAGGCGGCGCGGAGCCGCTCCCCTTCGCCCGCCTCGAGCTTGCGGTCGCGGTCGAGCAATTCCTCCTCCGCGGCCAGCACCAGCTCGGCCTTGGTGATGCAGTAATCGCGCAGCAGCGCCGCCTGCTCCGGCCTGGCGCGCTCGACGAGCGCCTTGATCCGCTGCCCTGCCTCGTCGGCCGGAAAGCCGCCCGACTGCCACTCCTCCAGCCAGCGGCGATGCGCCTCGCTTTCTTCGGCCAGCCATTGATGGGTTTCTCCCTCGCCGAACCGCATGACCCCGATCAGAACGACGGGAGCGGCGATCAGGGTGACGATCATCACCAGCCCTGGATGACCCGGGAACTGGTTGAACAGCAGGTGGATCAGGCTGGCCAGCACATAGCCGGGGAGGACCCGCAGCGGATGGAAGCCATGGCTTGAGCCGCTCCGTCGCAGCGCCTTCTCGCCAAGCTCGTGGGTCACTGCGGCGAGGATGGCGGTGCAGGCGCCGTGCATCACTGCCGTACCGAGCCCGCGCACCATCCACACCGCCGCGGTCAATTCCGGGAAGCGGGCGAGGTAGAGGATATTCTCGATCACCGAGAAGCCGGCGCCGATGGCGAAGCCGGAGATGACTGCGTCGAGCTTGTAGCCGATGCGGTTGGTGAGGATCAGGCCCGCCACCGCCAGCCCCTTGAGCGCCTCCTCGATCCAGGGGGCCACCATCCGGCTGTAGAAGCTGTAACCCATCGGCAAGGTGTCGAGTAGTCGACCGGCGACGGGCCAGGCGATCAGCGCCGCCACCGCGCCGAGCAGCAGCAGGGCGATCATCTCCCACACCGACATCAGCTTGAACACGTCGAGCCAGGCGAACAGCGCCGCCATCATCAGCACCGGCAACAGCGCGATCGACCAGTCGACAAGTTCCGTCAGGATCACGGTCGCGGTTCTACATGATTTTCAGCGAGGCGAGCCATTCCATCCGGCCGTCGATGTCCTTGTCGCCGAACCCCTTCGCCACACCGACCGAGAAAACCATCGGCAACCGCATGGCGACGGTAAAGGCCAGGTCGACCTGCGCGCCCACGTCGTACAGCCGATAGCTTCTGTCCTCGGGCGACTGGAGCAGCATGGCCCCGCCGAACAGCGCCGGCCTTGCGTAGGTCAGGAAGAAGGCCGGAGTCCCGACCTCGGCGAACCGCAGCGGCGGCAGGTTCACCTCGCCGGTCAGCTTGCCGAATTTGCGGGCGGCGATCTGGTCGATTTCGAAGCCGGGGAAGCTCTCCATCTCCCGGTACCGCTTCTCCGGTCGGTTATCGACATAGTTGTTGCGGAAGCTGCCGAGATAATAGGCCCCGAGCGGGCTATCCTCCTTCCCGCCGGCGATCCCCGCATGAGCGTAGATCCAGGCCGAGCTGTTGGAGAGCGGCAGCGGAACGCCATAATCGATCCCGCCGGCCACGTGCGGGAAGCTGTCGCCCTCGGCATGGTCGACCCCGCCGATCAGCCGCCAGGCGATTCCCTTTTCATGGTCGACACCGCCGAGCGACTTGCGCGTATTGGTATATTTGGCACCAGCCTCGATTGAATAGATATTCTCCGGACTGAGGATATTCTGCGCGGACGGCAGCTGCTCCAGTCCGAAATAGGCGGCGGCGCTGCCGAACAGGTCAAGCTGGCGCGGCGGATCGTAGATTGTGGTCTTGTTGTAGCTGACGATCGCCGCGTCGCCCTTGCGGCTGCGAAGCACCGGCCCGGCCAGGTCATAGATGTCGGCGTCGTTGTGCCAGTAGCGCAGCTTCCAGTTGAGCGTCTGATACTCGATGTCGGCGTGGATCCGTTCGCTGCCCCGCATCTCGCCCCAGGGCGAGACGCTGAGCGTCGCGCTCAGCTGATGGAACTGCAGCGGGTCCTCGAAGTGGATGTAATAGCCCGGCGCGGCCTTCTGCTTGTACCCCTCGATCACCGGATAGGCGGCTGCCAGCTTCATCCGCCCGGTGGCATTGTACATGCCGCGCTCGGTGATCAGCGGCTCGAGGTCAATCTTGGCCGGCGAGCCGGCCCCCCATTGCTTGAGCTCCGGATGGGTGTTGACCACCCGCGTGCCGAGGAACTCGACCGTTCCGAGATCGCTTCGAACCTCTGGCCGGACCAGCGACGGCGTCAGTCCCTGCCCGGTGTATTCATAGACCAGCAGCTGTCCGTCGGGCCGCAACATCGGGCGAAAAAATCCCGTCGATGCGT
>DASTCB010000119.1:0-12044 GCA_035711585.1 Sphingomicrobium sp. | reverse complement strand
GCATGCTCTTCCATCTTGTCCGCCCAGAAAGGCACCACCTCGCGCCGATCGAAATTGGCGTTGCCGCCATTGAGCTGGGTGAGCCGCGCCGTGAAACGCGTGCCCTCGTGGCGAGTGTGAGCAAAGAACAATGGCCAGACTAGGGAGCGCATTCGGCCGCTGGTCTGATCCGCTTCCATCCGCTGCTTATATTCGATCAGGGCATTGGTGAGGCGAATGGTAGTGTTGTTGAACGCCGCGTAGTTGCTCCGATCGAGCCGGCTGCCACGCAGGCGGGAGAGGTGCTGCGAGAATTGCCGCTGGAACCGCTCTGCTTCGCCACGAGGCTTGGCCAAATCCGGCCCTGGCATCAGCATGGCAAAGAACATCGCATGCTCCATCATCTGCTCGCCCCAAAAGAGGGTGTCGGCGACCGAATGCGCCACGGGATCCTGGCTTCCGGGAGGCGCGACGAAGATTGGCTTCGTGCCGCCCCCCAATGAGCCGACCGGTACCCCGGCAATCGTCGTTCCGGTGACCGGGCCAGTGTCGATATTTGGGAATGTTTGAGCGGCCGCGCTGCTCAATGCAAAAGCGGAGCCGGCGGAACCAAGCGCAACCGTTCCTACCAACGTCACTCCGGCAACCTGAAACAGGTTGCGCCGTGTGACGGTGCGGTCAGGTGAACCTTCAGGGCTGAACAAGCTCATCATGTCATTCTCCATGCGTCCCGCCCCGATGTTTTTTTGCGCCAGGCTTTGCTGATGCAGATTTCACCAATTTGATGCCGTTGATTGGGAAGGGTTCCCACAACCGCCGGCCGTCTCACCGGGTGGCGCTTTGCCTACGGAATTGCGGCGCTCGGCGAAGATCGCTCCTCCTTCGTTGGCCCAGCGATCGAGCTGGCGCCTGTCTATGGCTGCGACGGAGAGCCTCGGAACCGGGAAGAACAGATCGAACGTCGAACCTTCACCGACCTTGGTGTCGATGCGGAGACATCCCCCAACCCGGGTCATCATGGCCTGCACTTGTGGGACGCCAAGGCCGGTCCCTTTCTCACCCTTGGTCGTGAAGAACGGGTCGAAGATGCGAGTCATGACCTCCGGCGGAATCCCTACGCCATTGTCCTGGACCCGCACGCGGACGAAGCCAAAACCGTCACCGGGGATGTGGGCTGTGCTGATGCAGATATCGCCGCCTTCCGGCATCGCGTCGCGGGCGTTCACCACCAGATTGATCATCGCGGCATTGAAAAGCGGTGGATCAACCGGACAATTCGGGAGGTCCGATCCGAGTCGCAGATTCACACGGATTCCGCTGCCCGCGCCATATTTGAGGAACACGCGCAGTTTGGTGAGGAGCACATTCACATCCTCCTTTTGGGGGGCGCATTCCCGCTGTTTTGAGAAGGCGAGGATCCGCTCGGTCATGGTGAAACCGCGCTCAACCCCTTCTTGAATTGCTTCCAACGCCGCTTTCAGACTCTCCGGGTTTCCGATGTTGCGCTCGGCTACCCTCAAGCCACTCGCCACAATGCACAGGATGTTGCGGAAGTCGTGGGTGATGCCCCCCGTCATCTCTCCGAGCGCACTAATCATTCGAGCCGCGCGCGCGCTGCGTTCGGGTCCTCCAGCCAGCGGAGTCGGCGTAAAGGGCGAGCCGGTCAAACCTGCGGGGCCATCTGTCTTGCCTGACTGGGATGGAGCCGATCGTTGCATGAGAAAATCTCCTTCTGGATCTGCCGCTCGGAAGGCGGCGCACTCCAGGTTCTCAGATGCTGGGCTCGGCACTCACGATTAGCAAAGGACTAATATTGCGCGATAACCATCGGATTTTTGCGGTCATTTCCACCACATCGACAGGAACGTCTTGGCGCCGCCGGCATCCAATGGGGTAGCCACAGGAGAGACCCGATGAGCGGCAATGATGAGTTGGATGGGCCCGATTTCTCGGCCGGGATAAGTCTCGACGATCTGGCCATGAACGCGACTATCGCCGGACGGGTGGGCAATGAAGCCGTCCTCCTGTCCAAGTTCGAAGACGGCCTGTTCGCCGTCAGCCGCTCCTGTACCCATTATCAAGCCGATCTCGCCGACGGGCTATTGAACCGCGGCACGGTGCGATGCCCATGGCATCATGCCTGCTTTGACCTCCGGTCCGGCCGAGCTCTTCGCGCGCCAGCCCTGGACCCGCTCGACACGTGGCTCATCGAGGTCGACGGCAACACCGCTTTCGTCAGGCGAAAGCTGGAGCGCAAATCGACTGAGCAGAGGCACTCGCAAGATCCGAAGAGGATCGTCATCATTGGAGGAGGCGCCGCCGGCCTCGCCTGCGCGCATGAACTGCGCCAACTTGGATTTTCGGGCGCGCTCACCATGCTCAGCGCCGACCAGGACCCTCCCGTCGATCGTCCCAACTTGTCGAAAGACTATTTGGCCGGAAGCGCGCCGGACGAGTGGATGCCGCTCAGGCCCGACAGTTGGTATCGTGAGAATGCGATCGACTTGCGGCTTGGATGCGAAGTTGACCGCATCGACCCAAAGGCACGTCGGGTCTACACCCGCGCGCGTGATGAAATCGCTTACGACCGCCTGCTGCTCGCGACCGGGTCCGAACCCAATCGCCTGACCGGGAATGGCTTCGATGATGATGCCGTTCTAACGCTCCGCTCCTATGCCAACGCGCGGGCGATCGCGGCAAGAGTGACGGCCGGCAAGACGGCCGCAGTGATCGGGTCGAGCTTCATCGGGCTCGAAGCCGCCGCGGCTCTCCGGAAACGGGGTGTCGAGGTCCATGTCATCGCTCCCGAAAAGATGCCGTTCGAACGCCTTCTCGGCGCGCGGGTCGGACTCTTCTTGCAGGCGCTCCACGAGCGAAATGGGGTTCGCTTTCACCTTGGCACTTCGGTCACGAGCTTTGCCGACAGCGCAGTCATCTTGGCCGATGGGCAAGCGGTAAGGGCTGACATCGTCCTGGTCGGAATCGGCGTGCGACCTCGGACGTCCCTGGCCGTTTCGGCTGGGATGGAAGCGCCGGCAGGCATTCCGGTTGACGCTTTCCTGCAAACGAGCGTCCCCGATGTCTATGCGGCGGGCGACATTGCAGCCTATCCCGATCCACTCACGGGAGAGCCGACACGGATCGAACATTGGGTGGTGGCCGAACGGCAAGGCCAGACGGTAGCGGCCAACATGCTCGGGCTCAGGATGCGGTACCAGTCCGTGCCGTTCTTCTGGACCAAACAATATGATGTATCGGTCCGCTATGTCGGCCGGGCGGCGCAGTGGGACGAGGTGGTGGTCGACGGCGACGTGAGCAGCGGCGACTTCATCGCTCGCTACTATGGCAAAGGCGTGCACCTGGCGTCCGCCGCGGTTGGCCGCGACCGGGAGATGCTCGAAGAGGAACTTCAGTTCGAGCGCATGATTGCTCAAGCGCAACCCAACGCCGCACTGGCGCGGGAACCTACGCCAGCGGCCTGCATCAAATGTCCGACGTAGGCGTGGGAGGTTCTCGTGGAGTTCAGGGAGTTCGACGGTTTTTCCGACGCTTCGGAGATCGAAGAGGCCACCGGTTCCTCGCACTTGACCTGTCCACCAATTGAGCAAGCCATTCGAACCTTGATCCAGGCTGCCGGCGATGACCCCGACCGTGAAGGTTTGCGCGACACGCCGGGGCGCGTGGCCCGCGCCTATGGCGAATGGTTCGCAGGTTATGCGATCGACCCCAAGGAACTTCTCCAGCGGGTCTTCACCGACGCCGACAATTATGAGGAAACCGTTCTACTGAGAGACATCCCATTCGTCTCGACCTGCGAGCATCACATGGCACCGATTACCGGCAAGGCGCATGTGGCCTACCGCCCAAAAGGCCGCGTCGTCGGTATCTCCAAGCTGTCCCGGCTGGTCGACGCGTTCGCCCGGCGTCTTCAACTTCAGGAGCGGCTAACGACCCAGGTCGCTCGAACCCTCGATGATGTCCTCAAGCCAAGCGGCGTCGCCGTCATCATCGAGGCGAGCCACGGCTGCATGACCACGCGAGGCGTCAACAAGCACGGCGTGTCGATGGTTACCAAATGCTGGCTTGGCGATTTCAAGACGGATCCCGACCTCAGGCGAGAACTGATGGAATCTATCCGTTCCTGCTGAGTGGCAAATGGATGTTCGCGAAGGAGAGTTGGACGAGTGGCGGCGCAGGTTAAGCAAGACTATGAAGCGCTCGACGACATTGCGCTTTCCCGGCTTGTGGCGGCCAGAGACCCGCGAGCTGTGCGGCTCGTCACCACCCGCAACAACTGTCAAAACCCGGCATCTGCGCGCACGCCGACGCCTCCAGGACGCACTTGACCCTGAATTGAAGTCGGCCCTCGCCGAGTCTTTCACCTTCGCGGGCCTGGATTGCGAGGCAATGACCGAAAGCGTGGTGCGAGCATGGTGCGGCGATGAGGCAGTGACCTCGGGCAGCTGACGCCTAAACAGAGGCTGCGGCCGCGGCCCGAAGACCGAGGCGAACCCGCCCCATTACGCTCTCATCAGCCTTCGTCGAATGGACCATGTACGAAGGGTAGGAGAACTCGGGGCTGTCGGGGACCAACACCAGCCGGCCGTCGTCGATCAACGGGCGAACCGCGCCCATCCGGAAGTAACCACCGCCGCCGTGCGAAAGCACGTATTCGAGGGCCAGCGGGCCATAGTCGATCGAGACAACCCCAAGTCCTGCATCCGGGAATGCGGCATGGTAACTGGCCTCAAACTCCTCGCCCCAATCGACATGAACCCAATCATCCGGTTGGACCGGACGGTCGACGGGCGTCGTCCTAACCAGGACCAGCTTCTCCTCAAACAACAGTTCGGCGACGACCCCCGGCCTCGGGGAGGCCGCATAAAGGATCGCAATGTCCAGTGCCCCTTCCTGCACCTGCTCCAACAATCGATCGGGCGTGTCGATGTGCGCGCTGATGGCAATGTCCGGGCAATTCCGCCGCATCCATAACAACCAGTGACGCATCAGCGGATTCCATTGGCTGAGCTCAACTCCGATGGTGACGACCGTGGTCCGCCCTGGGGCGATTGCGACGCTTCGTCGCGCGCGGTCCCAGATCTGCACCAGTGACGTCGCGAACCGAAAGAATTGCTCTCCCGCGGGCGTCAGCCGTGCGCCGGCCTTGTTGCGAACGAACACCTTCCGGTCGAGCTGCTCCTCCAGGACGCGAATTCGAGCGCTTACCGCGGTCTGGGTGAGGTTGAGGTTGGCCGCCGCATTGACGAAGCTGCCCGTCTTCACAACCTCGAGGAAGGTTCGGGCCACATTGATATCCACTCAGCTGTCCCTTCTGCCCGGCGTCCCCGCAGCGCTTTGCCGACGTGGCTATACAACAAAATTTTGCTTCTTATCCGACAATATTAGTCGCTTGCCTTGTTCATAAGGGCGGGAGCAGTCTTGGTGGAATATGGGGTGCAGCTAATCCCCGGCGCCCCAAGGGACCCAATTCGTCATGTCGACACCCGCCGCCAACATCAAAATCAAGCGCGCCTATGAGCCGGCCGAGGCGGACGACGGCGCGAGGGTTCTGGTCGACCGGCTGTGGCCGCGCGGGATCAGCAAGCAGGAGGCCAGCCTCTACCAGTGGAATCGCGAGCTGGCGCCCAGCCCGGAACTCAGGAAGTGGTTTGGCCACCAGGTCAGCCGCTGGCCCGAATTTTCCCGCCGCTACCGCCTCGAGCTCGCCCGCCATGCCGAAGCCCTTACCGAATTGCGCCGCCGCGTCCAAAAGGGCCCGGTCACGCTGGTCTATGCGGCAAAGGACGAGCGCCACAACCACGCGATCGTCCTGAGGAGCGTGCTGCTGGGCCGCGGCGACCGTCGGGAAGAGGCCTTACATGGCTGACCAGCTCTTCCCAGACGTGACTCATGATCTCTCGCGGATGCGTCGACAGCTCGCACCCGCCGCTGCTGCGGCGTTCCGTGAGTTCAGCCAGGCTGTGTTCGCTGATGGCGCACTGTCGCGGAGTACCAAGCACATTATCGCCGTTGCCGTCGCGCATGTGACCCAATGCCCTTACTGCATCAAGGGGCACACCCGTGCAGCACTGCAGGATGGCGCATCGAACGAGGAACTGATGGAAGCCATATGGGTCGCTGCCGAAATGCGCGCCGGCGCGGCCTTCGCCCATTCGATCATCGCGGTGTCGGAGATGCATGCCCATTGCCAGCCGCTGCCGGAGGCAGGCCGCCCTGCCGTCACGCGGCGCATTTAACGCCAAACTTCTTGCAGTAATTGCGCAATTCTATTCGTTTGCGTGCAGTATCCGGAACGCGCATGCATAGGGTTGCTGGGCGCTGCGGCACATTTCGCAAAAGCCCGAGCAGCAGGAGATAGACATGTCGTTCCGCAGAGATGATTTTCATAATTCGCGCACTTACGAGCCCGATCCTCCAACAGCAGCTCCTGGACGCCTCTCGTCTGCCATTGGTTGGGTGAAGCAGCAGTTCGAAAAACTGCTTCGATCCGGCGCCTCGCCATCGATGTCCACGGTAACGCTGTTTCGTGGACATGAGGGATCATACTCGCTCCTTGGGTCGGACGCGCACACTCGGCCATCGGATCGCCAGGAGAGCACGGTCTTCCCTATGTCCGATCGTGACCCCGGCTTTCAAACGCGGTTGCAGCCGGCACGATCGAACGATCCGAGGCGCCGCGGGCGCCAGGCAGAACGCTAGAGCGACTGATGTGGGCGCTCATCCTTGACGTCATTGTCGTCACGCTCGGCGCCGAGGCGTTTCTCCACATAGGCATGGGTGTTGCTGCTGCTGGCCCACGCCGACCAGACCTCTGCGCCGCAGTAGTTTTAGCGCCGCATGGTGGGAGTGGCTGGTTCTCTTTTGCATGCGCGCGAAGCTTGGCATGTTGAGATAAGGACCGGTGCTAACCATATGTCCGATTGCCCGTTTGGGCGGAAAGCAGGTCACTCGTGAACGATCTCCAGGAGCCGTCGGCCCTTTCGAGAACGGGGCATGATCCCGAAAAGGCGAAGGCGGAGTTTTTCCGCATGGTGCGCTGGATCGTGGCCATCGCCGTCATCTTCACGGCTGGAGCGATATTGTACCTGGGAGTGACCGGTGAACTCTATCTTCACATGGTCATTGCCACGATCGGAGGGGTATTTTTCTCGGTCCTTCTCGGATGCGGGTTGATGGCCGCTTCTTTTTTCAGCGACAAGAGCGGCCACGATCAAACGGTCACGGACGCCACCAGCAACCAGCCAAAGCATTAGCCTAGGGTTCGCGAGGCACTTCTCGCCGGACCCCACGTTGTGGCCTCCGGAGGTTGCGAGCGTTCGGTATCCTTGGGGGTTGCAATGAGGATTTTGATTCAAATGAACTGGAAGACCACTGTGGAACAAAAGCCAAGTCGATCTCTAAGTAACTGATATTACGGTGGAAAAATGGTGGGCGTGGCAAGGATTGAACTTGCGACCCCTGCGATGTCAACACAGTGCTCTACCACTGAGCTACACGCCCACCGGGGTCTCGTCGGCCGGGGGCCGCGGACATCTGGAAGCGCGCCTTTAAGGGGCTAATTCGGTTCCCGCAAGGGGTTAGAGACGCCCGTGCTGGTCCTCGGTCTGGAACAGCCGGTCAACCTCGGCCACCAGGTCCTTCAGGTGAAACGGCTTGCTGAGCAGCTTGGCCTCCGGTGCGGTGCGCCCGCCCTGAAGAGCGACCGCCGCGAAGCCGGTGATGAACATCACGCGGATTGCCGGGTCGATCGCGCTCGCCTTCTGGGCCAGCTCAATCCCGTCCATCTCCGGCATGACGATGTCGGTCAGGAGCAGGTCATATTTTCCGGCCTCGAGCAGCGGCACCGCCTCGGTCCCGCAGCCGACCGACTCCACTTCGTAGCCGACGCGCTGCAGCGCCCGCTGCAGATATTCGCGCATCGACGTGTCGTCTTCGGCGAGAAGGATCTTGATCATCTTGAGACTCTCTATGCTCGCTTGGATTAAGATTTTCCAGAGTCCACGGGCGTTTGAGGCGATTGCTGTCCGCAAATGGCACGACTATGCGTAGAACCGTTGCCCATGGCCCACTTCCCGCCGCCGACCGTCCATCCCTGCCGCGGATCGTTTCCGGTCCTGCTGTCGGTGCCCCATTCGGGACGCGCTTACGACGAGTCGGTGCTCGCCAACGCGACCAAGGGGCGATGGGCGCTGGAAATGCTCGAGGATCCGCTGGTCGACCGGCTGGTCTGGCGGGCGGTGGCATCCGGAGCCGGCGCGGTCATCCAGAATGTTCCCCGGGCGGTGATCGACTGCAACCGGGGCGAGGAGGAGGTCGATCCCTCCGCGATCAGCGGGATCGGGTCGAGCGCCATCGGGCCGCGCGCGCGCCACGGGCTCGGAATCGTCCCGTCGCGTACGCAGCTTCACGGAAGCCTTTGGCGGCGTCCCATCGACCGCGACGAATTCCGGCGGCGCGTCGAGCAGGTCCATGCGCCCTACCACGAGGCGCTGGCGGACGGGCTCGATCGCCTGCGGACAATGCACGGCGAAGCGCTACTGCTCGACTGCCATTCGATGCCGCCGCGCCGCGGCGGCGCCGACATCGTCATCGGCGACCGCCACGGGACGAGCGCCGCGGCCTGGCTCAGCGCGGAAGCGGCCGAGCTGGCCCGAAGCGCCGGATTTCGAGTCGCCCTCAACGATCCCTATGCCGGCGGGGCGATCGTCGCCCGGCACGGACAAGCGGACCGGGGCATCCATGCGCTGCAGCTGGAGATCTGCCGTTCGGCCTATCTAGGACGGGACGGGCGGACCCCGGGACCGGATTTCGATCGCGTCGCCATGCTGATCGAGCGGCTGGTCGCGGGCCTCGGCAGGGCCCTGCTCGACCGCGGCCTGCGCGACGCAGCAGAGTAAAAAAAGGCCGCCCAGGACATGCCTGGACGGCCGGAAGTCAGGGAGGAACGCACCCGATGGTGCGCGCCGATCGCTTGGCCTGAAGGGGAAACAGACGAAGCGACGCGGCTAGCCCAACAGATGGTGAGCCGCCGCGCCGTTTCAATCCCTTGCCGGAGCAATCCGCCGCGCGGTCGCCCCGTTTGGGCTTCAGGCGTCCGCCGCCTCCGGCTGGCGGGCCGGGACCGGGCCCTTGCCCTGCCGAACCTGGCGGCCGAAAATCTCGCGGATCACGGACAGCGAGAAGAGGTGCGCGAAGATCAGCGGCAGCGCGCCATTCTGGTTGAGCTTGCGAAGCTCGTCGCCGCGCAGGTTGCGTAGCTTTTCCTCGTCGACCATCTGGAAGCCGCGATAGATGAACGGCTGCTCGGTCCCTTCCGGCTGGATGGCGACCTCGCCGTCCATCAGCAGCTCTTCCTTCTGCAGCTCGGACATGAATGCCTGGGTGCGTTGGCCGGCCTGCTCGAACTGCTCGCAGAACTGCAGGATCGCCTTGGTCGCTTCCGACGGCTCCTCTCCGTCGAACAGGGCTTCGCCTTCGTCGAACTCGCCTACCGAATCCGCGGTCGGGTCGAAGCAGAGCGAAAGCTCGTCGCTGTCCTGGCGGAGCCGGGCCAGGACGAAGGGATAGCGGCGCAGATAGGCCGGGACGTAGAAGCCGGGCTCGCGAAGCGCGCCCTTCTCGTCGAATACCGTGTTGACGCCCTCGTTGAGGCCCATCAGCGCGATCGGGACCGGGTTCTCGCCGGCCGAGAAGACGATCGGATAGTGGCGCTGCACCGACGAAAATTCGTCGACGGTCACGGGTACCGCGTGGACCTTGGCGACGCGCTCGAGCCCGCCCAGCCGGCGAACTTTGTAATTGGCGTGGAGATTGCGGTTGAGGGGCTCTAGGCCCTCGTAAAGAAGCGGGAAATTCGGCGCTTGGCTCGCCATGAAATCAACTCCGTGCATTGGGGCGGACTGGCGGGGGATTTGTCCGTCCCGCCGGCCTGCTTGGGATTGCGGACGCAGGCTCTAGTGGCTGCCCCGCCCAAGCGCAAGGCGTTTGGAAGAATTGGATTTCCCGGCCGCCGACCGCTTGCCCGGGAAGTTCATCATCCATTCAACGCTTGCCGGTAGACCCGCGTGCGGCAATGGTTTTCCACGCATGACGCTTCTCGCTCTCCTGGGACTGGTCCCTGCCCTTCTCGGCTTGGCCGGGCAGGCGACGTCGCAGCCTGCGCAGCCGCAGGGGGTGCGCCGGACCATCGTCCATGAAGAGTTGATCATCAGCATCCCGGTGCGCCCGAGGCCAAGGCAGCACATCGAGTGGATCGAACAGAAGGGCCCCCGGTGCATCGCCGTGGACCGGCTCGCCGGCGCGATGCTGTCCGGACCTTCCTCGATCGACTTCCTGCTGCGCGATCGAAGCCGGGTGCGCGCGGTGATGGACAGCGAATGCCCGGCGCTCGACTTCTACCGCGATTTCTACCTCCAGCCCGATGACGAGCGGATCTGCGCCAAGCGCGAGACGATCCGGTCGCGGGTCGGCGGTAGCTGCCGGATCGAGAAGTTCCGCACCCTGGTACCGCAGCTGAGGCAGGTGAGGCGTTGATCCAAGGCGGTGGTGACAGTCACCGTCGAGCCTATGCCGATTACGACCGCTGTAGGACAGGATTTCTGGGGGTCGCGGAATTAAGTGCAAGGGGGCCGTCACGGAGTGAATCCGTGACGTCGATCGGGTTTTCCCCGGATCAAGTCCGGGGCGACCCGCCGGCCGGCCTTTGCCATCTCTTCGACACAGCTCCCCAATTGCTGCGCAATTGCTCAGCTGTGCTCGGCGGCTCGGCTTGACATTTTCCCCCTGTCCCCTGTAGCGCGCCAGCGGCGCGACGCACGATGACGGCGGCGCGCCATTCCCGGCAGTCCCCCGGACTGCCTGCGATTGCCAAGCTTCCTTTTATCCGGACTATTCAATGCCTTTTGCCGATCTCGGCCTTTCCGACCAATTGCTGCGCGCTATCACCGATAGCGGCTATGACGTGCCGACCCCGATCCAGAAGGGGGCGATCCCCTCCGTGCTGATGGGCAAGGATTTGATCGGCATCGCCCAGACCGGCACCGGCAAGACCGCCAGCTTCGTCCTGCCGATGATCGACATCCTCGCCGAAGGGCGCAGCCGGGCACGGATGCCGCGCTCGCTGATCCTCGAGCCGACCCGCGAACTGGCCGCGCAGGTCGCCGAAAATTTCGAGAAATACGGCAAATATCACAAGCTCTCGATGGCCCTGCTGATCGGCGGGGTGCAGATGGGCGACCAGGTGAAGGCGCTCGAAAAGGGCGTCGACGTGCTGATCGCCACGCCGGGCCGGCTGCAGGACCTGTTCGGCCGCGGCAAGATCATGCTGAACGACTGCAGCCTGCTGGTGATCGACGAGGCCGACCGGATGCTCGACATGGGGTTCATCCCCGACATCGAGGAAATCTGCTCCAAGCTTCCCAAGGGCCGGCAGACGCTGCTGTTCTCGGCGACCATGCCGCCGCCGATCAAGAAGCTGGCCGACAAGTTCCTGACCGATCCCAAGACGGTCGAGGTGGCGCGGCCGGCGACCGCCAACGTCAACATCGACCAGCGGCTGGTGATGACCCGCGGCGACAAGAAGCGCGAGGCGCTGCGCTCGATCTTGCGCGGAGACGAGGTCAAGAACGCGATCGTCTTCTGCAACAAGAAACTGACGGTGCGCGACCTCTATACCAGCCTTAAGCGCTCGGGCTTCGCCGTCGGCCAGATCCACGGCGACATGGAGCAGCCGGCGCGGATCGCCGAGCTCGACCGGTTCAAGGCCGATGAGATCAACATCCTCGTCGCGTCCGACGTCGCGGCGCGCGTGCTGGACATCAAGGGCGTCAGCCATGTCGTCAATTTCGACGTTCCGTGGCAGCCGGACGATTATATCCACCGCATCGGCCGTACCGGCCGCGCTGGTGCGAAGGGCATCGCCTATACGCTGGCTGCCAAGGACGACGCGGAAGCGATCGCTGCGATCGAAAAGCTGACCGGGCAAAAGCTGCCGCGGGTCGAGGGCGAACAGAAGGCGGAAGCGCCGATCGCACCGGAGCCGGCGG
>DASTCB010000118.1:0-5326 GCA_035711585.1 Sphingomicrobium sp. | reverse complement strand
CATCGCGCAGCTTGTCGCTGGCGAGCGCCGTCAACATGGCGTCGATATCGGCCTCACCAAACTTGACTGTCTTGAGATTGGCGAGGCTGAACCAGGCCTCGCCGAGCGTCGGAGTTATTTCGATCGCCTTGCGGTAAGCAGCAATTCCGTCCTCCTGGCGACCGACCGTCTTCAACATGTGGCCATAGCTAAGCCACACACGAGGTTGATTCGGTGCCCGTTGCAGGACTTGCTCATACAACTGGATGGCCTCGTCGAAATCGCCCAGCCTGCCAACGGTCGCCGCCTTCAGATTCAGGTTGCTGATGTCATCGGGCGCTTCCTCGAACAGCTGATCGAGCAGGGGTAAGGCCTCGGCGGGCCGTCCCATTCGCCCAAGAACCAGCGCCAACTGTGCCTTGGCAGCAATGAATCCAGGGGCAATCTCCACCGCGCGGCGGAGCAGATGCTCGGCATCGCGCGATCGACCGATCCGCCACGCCAGCTCCGCCAGCATGCGGATCGCCTTGGCGTCGAACGGGTCTTCCTTGAGATGGGGCTTGAGCAAGCGCTCGGCGACGTCGAGCCGATTGTCGTGCAGCGCCGCGGCCGCCTCGATCAGGCGCGGATGCCAGCGATATCCGACTTGGTTCCCCACACCGCCTTCCTAACCCGCGATTTGCGGCCTCGCCAAGCGACTCAAGAAAGTTTCATATTGCCACTTTCCATTGCCGCCGTGACAGGCGATTAGAACGGCATGATCTACTACGACGATTTGCATGTCGGCGACGAAACGCTGTTCGGCCACTATGACGTGACGCGCGACGAAGTGCTGGAGTTCGCGCGCAAATATGACCCCCAGCCGTTCCACCTTAGCGACGAGGCTGCCGCCAAGACCCATTTCGGCCGCCTCGCCGCCTCCGGCTGGCACACCTGCGCCATGACCATGGCGGTGATCGCCCGCAAGGTGGTGGAGCAGGACCAGGCTGGCCTAGGCTCCCCGGGGGTCGATGCGCTGCGCTGGCTCAAACCCGTCTATCCCGGAGACCGGCTGACCGTGCGCGGCAGGATCACCGAAACGACCCCGTCGCGCTCCAAGCCGCACATCGGCGTGATCCGCAGCGAAAACACCGTCACCAACCAGGACGACGTTCCGGTGATGACCTTCACGTCGATCGTGCTGATGCTTCGCCGGCCAGCTGAGTCATAGGCCCTAGTCTTCGCGGTCTTGGCCGTTTCTGCGGCTATTGGTGCGGGTGGCGCGAACCTCGGACCGGCGTAGCTCACGCGCTTCCTTTCGCTCGGCGCGAGCGGTGCTCCGCTCGACCCTGGTCGGCCGGCTGCTGCGCTCAACGCGGACGGTGCTGCGATCTACCCTTGCTGGCCGGTTGCGCTCGGCGCGAACCGGACGTTGGATGGTCCGCTCGACCCGGTTGCTGCGTACCTTGACCCGGTCGCTGTCAAAATCACGCCAATTGTTGCGGATGATGACGCGATCGCGGCTGGTCGAACTGGCTAGGGCCTGCTGGCGCCGCAGGTTCCAGTAACGCCGTTGGGCATCGGTCCAGCGGTACGGCCGCCGATAGCGGTCATACACATAATAGCCGGTGCCGGGATAATAGAAGCCGTCGTTCCAGCCCCAATAGGGCGAATACCCGTAGCCATAGCCAAGCCGCGAATAGCCATAGCCCGAATAGCCGTAGCCCTCGTAATATGGGTCATAATAGCCGGCATTGCCGTAGCCGACCGAAACTCCGCTGTAGCCGTAAGGCGTGGTGCAGGCCGAAAGGCCGATTGCCGCGGCCAGCGTCAGGGCGGCCGCGCGAATGGGATACGCAAACATACAATCCTCCGACAGATTAGGAGTCGGGCGAAATTATGCTCCGAATCGATTGAACCTGCTCTGAATGGTTCAAGCGGCGTTCAGTCGGTGGCCCGACTCAATGGCCTTCGAACGCAATCAGGCTCGCCGTTTCGATCCCGGCCTCGGCCAGCGCCTTGCCGCCGCCTAGCTCAGGCAGGTCGATGACGAAGCGCGCGCCGACGATCTCGCCTCCTGCCCGCCTGACCAGCCGTGCCGCTGCGAGCGCGGTGCCGCCGGTCGCGAGCAGATCATCGACGATCAGAACGCGCGCTCCGGGCGCGCAGGCGTCGACGTGCATCGCCAGCCGGTCCGTCCCATATTCCAGCGCATAATCTTCGGCGATGGTCGCGCCAGGAAGCTTTCCGTCCTTCCGGATCAACAGCAGCCCGGCGCGGAGCTTGACCGCAAGAGCGCCGCCGACAACGAAGCCTCGCGCTTCGATCGCCGCAACCAAGTCAACCTGACGGTCAACCGTTGCCGCGAGCTCATCGACCGCGCGAGCGAGGCCGACGCGGTCGAGCAATAAGGTCGTGATGTCGCGGAACTGGATTCCCGGCTTCGGAAAGTCGGGGATGGTGCGGACCAGCGCCTTGAGGTCGTCAGCGACGCTGGCCACACCCGTTACTCGGTGACTCCGGCTTTCCGGCTCGCCCGCTTGCGCTTTTCGACATTGGCCGGCTCGAGGATGCCCTTGGGCGCAACCTTGCGCTTCGCCTCGGCCCAGATGTTGCGGTAGCTCAAATAGGCCAGGATCGTCGCGATGATCATGAAGATCATCACCGCCCAGCCGCCCTTGTGACGGCCCTGCAGGTTGGGCTCCGCGGTCCACATCAGGAAGGCCGAGACGTCCTTCGCCATCTGGTCGACCGTGGGGGCCGGGTTACCCTCGGCATAGGTCACCTGGCCGTCAGCGGTCAGCGGCGGCGGCATCGCGATGTTGAGGTTCGCGAAATAGGGGTTGAAGTAGAGACCGTCGCCCGGATGGTTCGCCGCCGGAAGAGCCTCGCCCGCCTCGTTGCGATAGGTCGCGGCATCCCGGTAGCCGGTGAGCAGCGAGTAGATGTAGGCCGCGCCGCCTTCGCGCGCCTTGGCCATCAACGACAGGTCGGGCGGCAGCGCGTTGTTGTTCGCGGCGCGCGCCGCCGTTTCGTTGGCGTAGGGGCTCGGGAACCTATCCGACGGAATCGCCTTGCGCGTCGCGACTTCGCCGGTTTCCGGGTTCACGCTCGGTACTTCGATCGCCCACTGGTTGGCGATCGCCTTTACCTCGGCTTCTTCATAGCCGAGCTGGTGCAGGTCGCGGAACGCCACCAGGTCGAGGCCGTGACAGCCCGCGCACACTTCCTTGTAGACCTGGAAGCCGCGCTGCAGCTGCTGCGGGTCGAAGGTGCCGAACGGCCCGTCCGACTGCAATTTCAGCTTCTTGGCATGAAGATGGAATTCATGCTCGACGCTCGGCTCCGGCGGTGACTGAAAATAGCCGACCAGGTTGACCACGAGGCTGATCAGCAGGACGCCGGCGAAACCCAGCCCGACAAGAAATCCAATGATGCGGACCATGGTCCCCAGTTCCCCTTATTGAGCAGTCGCCGGCTTGACGCCGATGGGTGCAGCTTCGGCTTCCTCGCCATGCAGCACGCTTTCCGAGATGGAATTGGGCAGCGGCAGCGGCGTCTCGAACTTGGAGACGAGCGGCAGGACGATGAGGAAGTGCGCGAAATAGTAAGCTGAGAAGACCTGGCTGAGCCCCACATACGGCTGCTCGGCCGGCATCATGCCGCAATAGCCGAGGACCAGCACGGTAAGCCATAGCAGCCAGTTGATGCGCTTGAACATCGGCCGGTAGTGGGCCGAGCGGACCGGCGACTTGTCCAGCCACGGCAGGAAGAACAGCAGCAGGATCGAGGCGAACATCGCCAGCACGCCCCACAGCTTGGCCGGAAGGATGAAGTCGACGGTGAAGGCGCGCAGGATCGCGTAGAAAGGCCAGAAATACCATTCCGGCACGATGTGCGCCGGCGTCGCCAGCGGGTTGGCCGGGATATAATTGTCCGGGTGCCCAAGCGCGTTGGGCGCGAAGAACACCACCGCGGCGTAGATCGTCAGGATGAAGGCAGCGAACCAGCCGTCCTTTGCGGTGTAGAAGGGATGGAAGGGCAACGTGTCCTTCTCGCTCTTGACCTCGACGCCCGTCGGGTTGGACGAGCCCGGGATGTGCAGCGCCCAGATGTGCAGGATCACCACGCCGGCGATCACGAACGGCAGCAGGTAGTGCAGCGAGAAGAAGCGCGTGAGCGCCGCCTGGTCGGGCGCATAGCCGCCCAGCAGCCAGACCCGGATCGGTTCGCCGACCAGCGGGAAGGCCGAAAAGAAGCCGGTGATGACCTGCGCGCCCCAATAGCTCATCTGTCCCCAGGGAAGCACATACCCCATGAAGGCGGTGGCCATCATCAGCAGGTAGATGACCAGCCCCAGCATCCAAACCATCTCGCGCGGCGCCTTGTAGGAGCCGTAATAGAGGCCGCGGAAGATGTGGATGTAGACGACGATGAAGAAGAAGCTGGCGCCGTTGGCGTGCGCGTAGCGCATCATCCAGCCCGAGTTCACGTCGCGCATGATGTGCTCGACCGAGTTGAAAGCGCCGTCAGCCGATGCATAGTACCACATCGCCAGAACGATGCCGGTGACGATCTGGATCACCAGGAACACGCCGCTGAGAACACCGAAGTTCCAGCCGTAATTGAGGTTGCGCGGCACCGGGTAGCCGCCGCCAACCGCGTTATAGACCAGCCGCGGCAGCGGCAGTCGGTCGTCGATCCAGCGGCCGAGTTCGGTCTTGGGTTCGTAGGCCTTGGCCCAGGCAAAGCTCATGACTCGTCTGTCCCCTGTTAGCCGATGGTCACGACGGTGTCGGACGTGAATTCATAGTCCGGCACCATCAGGTTGAGCGGCGCCGGGCCTTTGCGGATGCGCGCGGCCGTGTCGTAGTGCGAGCCGTGGCACGGGCAGAAATAGCCGCCAAATTCGCCGCGGTTCTCGCCGGCGGCGACGCCGAGTGGAACGCAGCCCAGGTGGGTGCAGACGCCGAGCGTGATCAGCCAGTTCTCCTTGCCCGGCTTGGTCCGCTCGGCCAGCGTCTGCGGGTCGCGCAGCTCGCTCACCGGCACCGCGTTGGCCTCGGTGATTTCCTTGGGCGTCAGGTTGCGGACGAACACCGGTTGCTTGCGCCAGCTGGTCTTGATCGCCTGCCCCGGCGCGATCTTGGAAATGTCGACCTCGGTCGAAGCCAGGGCCAGCACGTCGGCCGGCGGGTTCATCTGGTTGACCAGCGGCAGCGCCACGGCGACCGCGCCGACGCCGGCGAAACTAATGGCGGCAATGTTGATGAAGTCGCGGCGGCGGAGGCTATGATCCTCTTCCACATGTGCGGCGTTGATTTCTTGCAGCGTGGCCATGCTCACCCTTAAGACCGAAATTTCGCGC
>DASTCB010000117.1:0-16364 GCA_035711585.1 Sphingomicrobium sp. | reverse complement strand
CTGAAAGAGCTCATCGAGAACTCGCTCGACGCCGGAGCCAAAATGGTGGCGATTCGCCTGTCCGCGGGTGGGCTCGAGCTGGTCGAGGTGACCGACGACGGCAGCGGCATGGCGCCCGACCAGATGCGCCTGGCGCTGGAGCGGCACGCGACCTCCAAATTGCCTGATGACGCGATCGAATCGGTGACCAGCTTCGGCTTTCGCGGCGAAGCGCTGCCGTCGATCGCCAGCGTGTCGCGGCTGACCCTAGAAAGCCGGCCGCGTCCATCGACTGGTTCAGGACAAGCGGCCGCCGACGGCTGGCGGATTGAGATCGACCATGGCGAGCGGGCGGGCGAGGGGCCGGCTGCCTTGCCGCCGGGCACCAGAGTGCGCGTCGAGGGCCTGTTCGACAAGGTACCGGCCAGGCGCAAGTTCCTGCGCAGTCCGCGCGCCGAATATGCCGCCTGCCTTGACGCCGTGAAGCGGCTGGCGATGGCCAGGCCGGACGTCGCCTTCTCGCTCGAGCATGATGGTCGGCGAATCCTGTCGGTCCAGCCGTCCGAAGCGCCGACCCGTGTCGCGGCGCTTCTGAGCCATGAGCTGGACCGCCACGGCATTGGAATCGATTGCGTCCGCCATGACCTTCGGTTGACTGGCGTGATCGGCCTGCCGACCTTCAACCGCGGCATGGCCGACCAGCAATATCTGTTCGTCAATTCGCGCCCGGTGAAGGATCGGCTGCTGGTGGGTGCGCTGCGTGCCGCCTACCGCGACCTGCTGGCTCGTGACCGCCATCCGGTCGCGGCGCTGTTCGTCGAGGTTCCGACCGCGGAGGTCGACATCAACGTCCATCCGGCCAAGACCGAGGTCCGCTTTCGCGACCCCGCGGCCGTCCGCGGGCTGATCGTCGGAGGGCTGAAGGCCGCACTCGATGAGGCCGGTCACCGCAGCGCTGCGCGCGAGCAATTTGCCCAGCCTGCGGCGTGGCAGGTGGAGCCAATGCCATTACCGAGTCATCCCGGCGAAATGACCGGACCGCACCATCTTCCACACGGTGCTGGGTCCGCGTCATGGGATCTTGTCCAAACATTTCGAAGAAGTGAGACCCCATGGCCGGACGGCACTGTCCCCCAGACGGTGCCGCATGCTGGCCATTTCGCGGGGGTGACGGAAGGGATCCGGGAGTTTGCGCCCGCCGCTCGCGCCGAACAGGCGGTCGAGCCGGTGCCCAGCTACCCCCTTGGCGTTGCTCGCGGGCAGGTGGCCGCGACCTATATCGTCGCCGAGGCCGAAGACGGGCTGGTGATCGTCGATCAGCATGCAGCCCATGAGCGGCTGGTGCTGGAACGCATGCGCCGGGCGTCGAGCGGCGGCCAGGTGGCGCGCCAGGCGCTGCTGATCCCCGAGGTGGTCGAGCTGGATGAGCTCGATTGCGACCGGCTCGAAGCCGCGGCCTCCGAGCTTGCGGAGCTCGGGCTGGAGATAGAAAGGTTCGGCACCACCGCCATGCTGGTCCGGTCGACCCCGGCGGCGCTCGGCAAGACCGATATCCCCGGCCTGATCGCCGACCTTGCGGCCGAACTGGCCGAGCTCGGAACCGCGCTGTCCCTGCGCGACAAGCTCGATCATGTCGCCGCGACCATGGCATGCCACGGTTCGGTCCGGGCAGGGCGTATCCTGTCGGTCGCGGAAATGAACGCGCTGCTGCGTGAGATGGAAGTCACGCCCCACTCCGGCCAGTGCAACCATGGCCGCCCGACCTGGGTGAAGCTGGCCCATGCCGAGATCGAGAAATTGTTCGGGCGGCGCTAGGCGGCTCGGCGCTGCCGAAGATATTCGGCGCGATCGACGGCGATCAGCCGCTTCAACCTCGTGTCGATCGGACCATAGCGAGGATCGTCCCTGAACCGGTCGAATGATGGAAGATCCGACAGTCCGCGCGTAAAGGGCGTCCTTATTCCGCGATCGACTGCGCGGCTCATTCGCATAAAGGCCGCGCCGCTATCGCCTTCAAGCGCATGCACCTGCGCCCAGAGGATATCGAGAGCGCCGGTCGGCAGATAGGGCGATCGGATCGGTCCGCGGCCCTGCCGCTCAAGAAGCGTTTTTACACAACGCAGGATCCGCGCGCTTTCTGCCCCGCGCCCAACGGATTCGAGCGCGGCGGCGATATGGATTCCCATCTGTTGGGTTTCGCCGTCCTCGCAGAACAAGCTGACGACGTCACGGTTGGCGTCATAAAGTTGGGCGATGGTCCGCCAGTCGCGCGCGTAGCTCAGCGCTTCGATGGCCGTGAAGGGGTCCGATTGTTGCCAGATTTCGGGACCAGCGGCCCGGACTTCCGACAGCAGTTCGTCCTGCCGTCCGCTCATCAGCAGTCGAGTGTAGCGGGGCAGCCGATTGGTGACGGCAACGCCCCGGTCGTTCAGCCCGAGAATATAGAAGTACCAGCCAGCGCTGAGATCGGCCTGCGGTGTTTCCGGGTCCATCGCCAGCGCGAGCTCCGATAGCCGGGCGCCTTCAGAATAGTCGCCGCGATAATTGGCGACGTCGCCCCGTATCTTCGTGGCGACCGCACGCGGCCCGCCACGCCGCTCAAATGCAACGATAGCCTGCTCGGCCTCGTCGAAGCGTTCGGATGCCGCCAGGGTATAAGCCAGCAGCATCGTGCCCGGAATCCAAAGCGGATCCATTTCAACGGCAGCCCTGAAATGCGTAAGTGCCTCGGTTTGCCGACCAAGTTGGACCAGGCTGTGACCCAGCCATTGCCGCAGCTCGGCGCGCGACGGATCGAGCGTGATGGCCTTCGTCAAGGGCTCGACAGCATCTCCGGTGTCTCCCAAACTGAGCCCAAGGGCGGCGTAGCCTTCGGCCGCGTCGGGTGCGAGCTGCACCGCGCGGCGCGCATGGCGTAGGGAGATCGCTTTGGCTTTGGCCTCCGGAATGGTTCCATAATTGTCGACGGAAAGGTGCCAGATCAGCTCGGCATAAAGCGCGTGCCCGGGTGCATAACTTGGATCGGCGTCGATAACCCGCCGGGCGAGGCGGAGCGCTTCGGTCAGGGAGGTTTGCCGGCGATCCCGCATTTTCGACCGCGCCGCCAGGTAGAGCGCGTAATTATCCGCCTTGGTGATGGGTTGAACGGAGGCGCTGCCACCGAAGCTGCCTCGGAGCCGCTCCGCAACCGCTCGCCCGATTTCGTCCTGGACGGCGAAGATATTGTCGAGGGGCCGGTGATATTCCTCGGTCCAGACCTGCTTGCCGTCGGCGGCATCGACAAGGCGCACGCTCATCCGAAGCTGGTTGCCGATTGATCGCGCGCTCCCTTCCAGCACGTGGGTGATGCCCATTGCCCGGCGCATTTCGGCGGCCTGGTCGCCGGCATCCTGCAACTGCCGCGCGGAATTGCTCCCGATGACCTTGATCCCGGGCTCCTTGGCCAGAACGGTGAGGATCGCCTCGGCGACTCCTTCCGCCAGATAGGCCTTGTCTCCTTCCGGCGAGAGATCGGAAAAAGGCAGCACCGCAAGCACCGGCGCGCTGGCCGTGGACTGGCTTCGGCCAACGATCCACCAGGCGCCAATGGCCAGGATCAGGGCCGCAACCCCCGCCATCGCCGCAAGCGCCCACCGCGACAGGCCCACCCTCACAGCGGGTGCTGGCGCGGGATCGAGACCGCGTTTGCCGCACCGTGCGTCGATCGCAGCCAGAATCGCCTTATATTCCGGCGGCTTGCCGCGGCCCGACCAGCCGGCGATTGAGATCGACTGCAACTGCCGGAATCCAAGGGGAGGGGCGCTGTCGTCGAGGACAAGGGGCACCAGCCGGCCGCTGTCGCGCCCCTCCGCGGCCTCGTCCCTCACCCAGGTGGAATGGACGGAGCTTTGCGACCATGCCACCAGGACCACGTCCGAGTTTTTCAGTGCGGCTTCGATCTCGTCCGAATATTCCGACCCGCCGTGAATGTGGCGATCCCACCAGACGCAATGGCCGGCGCGCTCCAGGCTGGCCGCAAGCGCCTTGGCCTTGATTGCATCCTCGCGCGCGTAACTGAGAAAGATGCTCGCCAAGACGGGCCCCCTCGCCGGGCGAGACTGCCCGTGCCGCTCGCGATTGACAAGTGTCGGGGTTTCTAGGGACGGCACGCCGACCCCTGCATTTCGCTTCCCGGTCCGGGCTGGAAAACGGAGTGCCCGGGAGCTGACGTCCCTTTTTCAATCCGGGGCAAAAATGCTAGAAGTGCCGCATCTCTCTGCGGGAGCCGGACCATGAGCGAATATGACAAGAGCTACTATGTTCGCCGGGCCGCCGAGGAAGCGGAACTGGCGCAGACGGCGACCGATCCCGATGCCGAGGCGGCGCACCGTCGCCTGCAGCGAGCCTATGCCGAGCGGGCGTCGGTCGGTGATCGGCCGGGGATGCCCACGGAACCGATCGGCTAGTCGATCAGCCTGTTTCGGGCTTGCTCCACGCGCAGCGCGCGGGACCGCTCGCGCGCCTTTCGAAGGCGCGGATAGCCCGACGCTTCCTCATCCGCGAGCAATTCGCTGAATTTCCCGGCGCGGACCTCGGCCAAAATCTCGCGCATCCTCGCGCGAACCCCCGCGTCGACGATGCGCGGCCCGCCGATCACCGCGCCGAGCTCGGCGGTGTTGCTGATCGCCTCGCGCATCCCGGCGATTCCGCGCGCCTCGATCAGGTCGGCGATCAGCTTCAGCTCGCCGACGCATTCCATGTAAGCCACTTCCTCGCTGACCCCGGCCTCGACCAGCGTGTCGAAGCCGGCGATCAGGATTTCGGGAACCGCGCCCCACACCACCGCCTGCTCGTTGAACAGGTCGGCCTCGCATTCCTCGGCGAAGGTCGACGCAAGCATGCCCGCGCGGCCGCATCCCAGCGCGCGGCCGTAGGCGAGGGCGATGGCCTCCGCATGGCCGGTTGCGTCCTGCTCGACGGCATGGAGCGCGACCATGCCCCTGCCTTCGAGGTAGAGCGAGCGAAGCGCCGTTCCAGGGCCCTTTGGCGCAACCATGAAGACGTCGAGGTCGGGGCGCGGCACGATGAAGCCGAAGCGGATGGCGAGGCCATGGCTGAAGCCCAGTGCCGCCCCTTGCCGGATATGGGATTCGATCTGGCGGTAGATGGCCGCCAGTGCCTCGTCGGGCGCCAGCAGCATGACGATGTCCGCCGCCGCCGCCTCGGTCAGCGAACCGCCGGCCAGCCCATCCGACCGGACCCGCTCGTGGCTGGCGGACCCGTCGCGCAGGCCGACCAGCACGTCGATCCCGCCGTCCCGGAGGTTGAGCGCCTGGGCGCGGCCCTGGTTGCCATAGCCGAGAATGGCCACGCGCTTGCCGCGGAGCGGGGCAGGGTCGATGTCGGCGTCGCGCTTGGCGTCCATGGCGACTGGCTAGCCCGACGGTGCCATCAGCGCCAGCGCCCGGTCGATGGCCTCGCCCTCCAGCGGATCGTGAAATCGCGGCCAGTCAGGCGGCGGCTGGTGCGCGAACCAGGTATATTGCCGCTTGGCGTAGCGCCGAGTCGCCTGCTGTCCGGCCGCGATCGCCTGCTCCAGGCTGAGTTCGCCCTTCAGGTGCGCGCCGAGCTCCGGAACTCCGATCGCGCGCATAACGGGAAAATCGGGATCGAGATTCCTCGCAACCAACGCCTCGACCTCCGCAAGTGCGCCGTGCTCGACCATCTCGGCAAAGCGGCGGTCGCACCGGTCGTAGAGCCAGGGGCGCGCCGGCAGCGGCACCACCGCCTGCAGGTCGATCGTCTCGCCGATGCCGCCCTCCGAATTCTCCTGCCATTCCTTGAGAGGCCGGCCGGTCGATTTCACCACCTCCAGTGCCCGGGCGATGCGGGTTGTATCGCCGGGATTGAGGCTGGCCGCGGCCACCGGGTCGAGGGGCGTCAGCTCGGCAAGGTTCTCGGCGACGCTGTTGCCGCGAACCTTGGCCCGGACCTCCGGGTCGATTGGCGGGACCGGCGCGATCCCGTCGAGCAGCGTGCGCAGATAAAGTCCGGTGCCGCCGACCAGGATCGGCAGTCGGCCCGCATCATGAAGCCGCGCGATCTCCCGCTTCGCCATCTCCGCCCAGTCGGCGGCCGAGCAGGGCTGCACCCCGTCCAGCACGCCGTAGAGCAGATGCTCGGCCCTGGCCCGATCCTCCGCCGAGGGCGCCGCCGACAGGATCGGCAGGTCGCGGTAGATCTGCGCGCTGTCGGCGTTGATCACCGCGCCCCCGGTTGCTTCGGCCAGCCTCAGCGCGAGCGCCGACTTGCCGCTGGCGGTCGGACCGGCAATGAGGGCGACGGGAGGCTTGTTCACCTTGGCCATTGCGACGCTGATAGCAGCCGGGCGGCTCGACGAAAGACTGCTGGATGCGGCGCTGATGCGGCTTTCCGGCGCGCGGCTGGTTCGCTGGATCGACCATGGCGATGCCGCCGACATCGAGGCCAATGCGTATCCAGGCGACCTGCGTACTGCATACGAAGGTTGGGAAGGCCTGGACATCATCGTTCATCCGCCCGGCCCGCGGGAAAAGAAGCTGCTGGTCGCCGACATGGATTCGACCATGATCGGACAGGAGTGCATCGACGAATTGGCCGACTATGCCGGGGTCAAAGATCAAGTCGCCGACATCACCGAGCGGGCCATGCATGGTGAGCTGGATTTCGCCGGAGCGCTGCGCGAGCGAGTGTTGCTCCTGGAAGGCCTGGAAGAGCGGGTCATCGACCAATGCCTGGCGGAGCGCATCCGCATCAACCCTGGCGCTTCGACCCTGGTCCGGACGATGCGAGCCAGGGGTGCGGAAACGATCCTGGTCTCGGGCGGATTCACCGCCTTCGTCGCGCCGATCGCCGAGAGGATCGGATTCGACCGGTTCGAGGCCAATCTGCTCGGCGCACGTGACGGCAAGCTCACCGGGATGACCGAGGGGAGGGTGGTCGACTCCCGAGTCAAGCATGACGTGCTGACAGGGGCTCGGGAGCGGCTCGGTCTCTCGCCCGAAGAAACGCTGGCGATAGGCGACGGCGCCAACGACATCCCGATGGTTGAGGAGGCGGGGCTGGGGATCGCCTATCGCGCCAAGCCGGCGCTCGCGGCGGTGGCAGACGCTCGGCTCGATTGCAATGACCTCAGCGCGCTTCTCTGGGCCCAAGGCATTTCAAGGGCGGAGTGGGTCGAGGGGTAGGCTACTTCGCCGCCACTGCGAAGCAGGGCTGGGGCGCCAGCCTGGCGCAGGCGGCCGACGCCGCGGCGCGGCTCTCGTAGGGGCCGGCCTGGAGACGCACCACCGCGCCCGCCGGCACATAATAGGCCTGCCGACCCGAAAGCTTCCCGGACAGCTTGGAGTACAAGGTTTCGGCCGACTTGCGCTGGCTGAAGGCGCCGAGCTGGATTCGCCAATTGCCGCTGGTGGCGACAGCCGGTTTGGCCGGGGCAGCGGCCGCCGGTTTCGAACGCGCGGCTTTCGCGGTTGCTGTTTTGGCCGGAGCAGCGGCCGCGGGTTTTTCCGGGGATGGCTTCGGCGCCGGCGGCTTGGCCGCGACTTTCTTGGGTGCCGATGCGCTTGGCTGGGTCTTTCCCCCGGCCATCTGCTGGGCCAGCGCCACACCCTTCTGGCGCTGCTCGAGCGGCATGATCGAGTCGAGATCGGCAAGCGTCGCCTTTGCTGGCTCCAGCCCCTGGGCCGCAGCGCGGCTGATATAGGCATAGGCTTTGACATGGTCTTCGGTCACGCCGTCACCGTTGTAGAGAGCGGTTCCGACCATCAGCAGCGCGCGCGGCTCACCTGCGTCGGCCGCCGCGTTGAGCCAGCGCATGGCGCTGACCCGATTGCCGTTCTGGAACAGTAGCAGGCCGAGTGTCGCCTGGGCGTCGACATGTCCCTTGCGCGCGGCGCGGTCGAGCCAGTCCTGCGCCTTCGCCAGGTCGATCGGAACGCCTTTGCCCAGCCGATACGCCTGGCCCATGTTGAACGCCGCATCGGCGTCGCCTTTCTCGGCCAGCGGCCGCCAGATGGCGACGGCGCCCGCCGTGTCGCCCTTCTGCCACGCCTCGATCCCCGCGCGCACCGATTGCGCCGCTACGGGGAGGGCGACCGAACCGATCAATAGGCCGAACAATAGCTTACGCATCACAACACCTTAGACGAGCCTTGCTTAACCCTACGCCTCCTTGGGGCGCATGAACAAGATCGGGCCCGCATTAACCAGTTTTTAGGGGCTTTGCTGTCAGGTGGCGTCAAATCAGACGTCTCGGCCAAGGGGAAATTCATGCGCGTTCTGGCATTGGCATCGCAGAAAGGCGGGTCGGGCAAGACGACCCTGTCCGGTCACCTTGCGGTGCAAGCGCAGCTGGCGGGCGCCGGCCCGGTCTGCCTGATCGACATCGACCCGCAGGGGTCGCTCGCCGACTGGTGGAACGAGCGGCAGGACGACATGCCCGCCTTCGCCCAGACCACGGTCGCCCGGCTGGCGTCGGATCTGGAGGTGCTTCGCCAGCAGGGGTTCCGCCTCGCGGTGATCGACACGCCGCCGGCGATCACCATGGCGATCCAGTCGGTCATCGCGGTCGCCGAGTTGATCGTCATCCCGACCCGTCCCAGCCCGCATGACCTTCGCGCCGTCGGCGCAACGGTCGATCTCTGCGACCGCGCCGGGAAGCCGCTGATCTTCGTGGTCAACGCCGCGACCCCAAAGGCCAAGATCACCTATGAAGCCGCCGTCGCACTGTCGCAGCACGGCACGGTCGCCCCGGTCACCCTTCACCATCGCACCGATTTTGCAGCCTCGATGATCGATGGCCGCACCGTGATGGAAGTCGATCCGAATGGCCGCTCCGCCCAGGAAGTGACCGAGCTGTGGGACTACATCTCCGACCGGCTCGAAAAGAATTTTCGCCGCACCGTCTTCGCCGCCCCGAATCAGGCGCCGGGCATCGGCGCAGCTGCGGCCAGCCCGCGTCCCGTCGGCGGCTTCGGCCGCCGCGTGGTGGGTCAGTAAGGGGTGGCTGCAATGGGAGAACCCAAGGCATTTGCATCGCTCTCCTCGGGCCTGCTGGCCCGCAAGGGCGCGGCCCGGCCAGCCATGCGTCCCCAGGGCTTCGGCGCCCAGACTGGCGCCGGCCTCGAGGATCTTGGCTGGAACGACATGGGTTTCGAGCCGCCCAAGCCGGCCATGGCGCCGCTTCGCGACGAGGATCATGACGCGTTCGGAGAAGAGCTGCCCGATCAGCCGCTGCGCAATCCGATCTCCGCGCTGACCCCGATCGCTTCACCCGTCCACGATCAGCAGGCCGAAATCGCCAGCCGCTTCGCTTCACAGGACGAGGATGGCGAGGACGATAGTGGCGAATATGTCGATGAGACCGCCGAGCTTTACGATCCGGAATCCGAAGAGGTTGGTGCCGAAGAGCGCGAACCGGCGCCGGTGGTCGTCATTCCGCAGCGTGCCGCTGCCCCGGCTCGTCCGAGGAAGTCGCGAGCAGCTCCGGGATCCAAGGGCAAGTCGGCCTTCACGCTGAGGCTCGACCAGGCCCGTCATTTGAAGCTGCGGCTTGCGTGCGCCGTGGACGGGCGATCGGCGCAGCAACTGGTGACCGATGCGCTCGACCGCCTGCTCTCGGACATGCCGGAGCTCGAATCAATGGCCGAGCGAGCGCCCCGCAAGAAGAGCGCCTGAGGCAGACACGAGGGAGGAAGTGTCATGACCAAATCCAATCGCCTGGCAACCACGCTGACCGCCGTTTCACTGATTGCGATTGTAGCGGCCTGCAGCCATCCGGGATCGCGCCCCCGTAGCGCATCGATGTTTGCGGGAAAGGCGGACCAGGGCGACATCGGCCTGGCGACACGGGCGCAGGTGGCGCTGGCCTCAAACGACCTCGTCAACGCCGTTTCGCTCGCCGAACGCGCGGTCGAGAAAACTCCGAATGACGCTACCCTGCGAACGCTTCTCGGCAATTGCTACCTGGCGTCGGGCCGGTTCGCCTCGGCCGAGGCCGCATATCGCGATTCGCTTAGCCTTGCCGCCCAGCCGCAAGTCATCCTGAAGCTGGTGCTGGTGCAGATCGCGCAGGGCAAGAATGACGAAGCCAAGCTGCTGCTGGCCGAAGCCCAGGGCATGATTGATCCAGCCGACGCAGGCCTTGCGCTGGCGCTGGCCGGCGATCCGCAGAGTGCGGTCTCGATGCTTGAGCCTGCGGCCCGCGCGGTTGGAGCCGATGCCCGCACCCGCCAGAACCTGGCCTTGGCCTATGCCTTCGCCGGCGACTGGGAACAGGCGCGCACCGTCGCTGCCCAGGACATTTCGGCCGATCTGCTCGATGCCCGAATCCAGCAATGGATGGCGCTGGCCAAGCCCGCCCGTGCTTCGGACCAGGTCGCCGCGCTGATCGGCGTCCAGCCGGTCGCCGACCCGGGCCAGCCGATCCGCCTCGCCCTGAACAAGGATGAGGCCGTCCGCCAGGCCGCCGTCGAGCCGGTCGCCGCTCCGCTGCCGGTGGAGCAACCGGTCGAAATGGCCGCCGAGCCGGTCGCCTTGGCTCCGCAGCCTGAACCGGTCGCAGCAAGCCCGGTGCCGGTTGCAGCGAGCAGCGTCACGGTCGATCTGCCGCCGCCGCTGGCCTATGTCGAACCCCAACCCGTCCAGCTTGCCGAGGCGCGTCCCGCCCTATCGCCGGCCGCGGTCAGCCTGTCGGATCCGCTTCCGAAGCTGCGCAAGGCGTCGGCTACTCGTGTGGCCGATGGCAAGAGCAGCGCGGTGGTCCAGCTCGGCGCCTATTCGTCGCGCGACCGAATCGCCGCCGCCTGGAGCAAGGTTTCGGGCAAATATGGCTCGCTCAAGCAGTTCACGCCGGTCACCGCCCGCTTCGCCGGCGCCCGCGGCACGGTTTATCGCCTGGCGGTCAAGGGCTTCGACAGCGAGCGCGAGGCGATCAGCCTGTGCAATTCGCTCAAGCGCGCCGGCCGCGACTGCTTCGTCCGCTCGGTGTCGGGCGACGCCCCGGTCCAGTTCGCCTCTCGTTGATGGACTGGACCCGGCACTGTCTGGGGGACAGTGCGGTCCAGCCATCTAATTGAGGCGTTCCGCGGTCAGCAGGTCAAGGCAGGCCATCCTGACCGCGACGCCCATTTCGACCTGCCGCACGATCAGCGAGCGGGTCGGATGGTCGGCCAGGGCGCCTTCGATCTCGACGCCCCGATTGATCGGGCCCGGATGCATGATCACCGCCCCGGGGGCCGCGGCCGCGAACCGGGGCGCCGTTAGGCCATAGCGGTCGAGATATTCGCCCGGCGCATCGCCCAGATCTTCCTCCAGCCGCTCGCGCTGGACCCGCAGCATCATCACCACGTCGGCGCCGTCGACCGCCGCGTCGATCGAGCCCCCGCCCAATCCGTCGGGCATCAGCGAGAGCGGGGCAGCGAAGCGCAGCTTCGCTCCCAGTCGCTCGAGCAGCTTGGTATTGGATCGGGCGACCCGGCTGTGCTTCAAATCGCCGCAGATCGCGACCTTGAGGCCTTCAATCCGGCCGAAATGCTGGCGTATCGTGGCGGCATCGAGCAGGGCCTGGGTCGGATGCTCGCCGATGCCGTCACCGGCGTTGATCACCGGGCAATCCATGATGGCGGCGACTTCAGCCGAAGCTCCGCTGGTGCCGTGGCGGATGACCAGGGCGTCGGGACGCATCGCGTTCAAGGTCCGCGCCGTATCCTCCAGAGTCTCGCCCTTCTTAATCGAGCTATGCTCGACCTGCATCGTCACCACCTGGGCGCCTAGCCGGTTGGCGGCGATCTCGAAGCTGAGCAGGGTTCGAGTGGAGTTTTCGAAGAAGGCGTTGACGACGGTAAGGCCGTCGAGCCGATGGTCGTTGCGCCGCGGCTGACGGTTATAGGCGAACCAGCGCTCGCCCTCGTCGAGGATGGATTTGATCTGATCGTCGCTCAGATCGTCGATGGACAGCAGATGCATTAAAATCGCGCCCTAGCGCGCGAGCGTCGGATTGACCAGCGGGTGCGGGCGGAGGAACGGGCTTGATCGAAACCGTCAGGCTTTTTGTCGAACAGCCGAGGGACAGTCCGCACTTCAACAGGCATGATGGCGTGCGGAAGGACCCTCGCATGCAACGCCGCCAATTTCTGGAAGCGCTGGCAGCCGCGCCTGTCCTGCTGTCGACAGCAGGTTTCGCTGCTCGCTCCAACTATGCGACCACCGTGACGTCCTTGGCCGAAAGAACGCAGGCGCTTTATCACGACCCGGAATTGGCGAGGGTGATCGCCGACCGGCTCATGGCGGGGCTCCGGGCCGGAAAGTTTGCAGCTGCGGCCTCTCCCGATCAGCTCGCGGGACTGATGAACGAGGAAATCCAGGCGGCCGCGCACGACATGCACTTCATGGTCATGTCCGGTTCGATGGGCGACCCGCCTGTTCCACCGACGCCGCCGCATGGGGCCCCGCCGCCATTGAGCCCGGCGGAGCTGGGCCATCTGCGGGACGTCAATTTCGGGATCGAGGCTGCGGAAATCCTTCCGGGCAATATCGCCCGCATGGCAATCAGTCAGTTCTACCGCCCGGTCGGCGAGGTTCGCGGGAAGATCGGCCATGCCATGGCGCTGCTGGCGGATTCGTCGGCGATGATCGTCGATCTTTCGCGCTGTCCGGGCGGAGACCCGCTGACGGTCGCCCTTTTCACCAGCTATTTCTTCGACCAGCCTTCGTTCGTTCTCAATCGGTTCCGGTGGCGAAACCGGCCTGTGCAGGAGTTCCGCACTGAAACGATCGCCCCAGGCCTGGGTTATGGTGAGCAGCGCCCGCTCATCATTTTGATTTCGGCCAACACATATTCAGCGGGTGAAGAGTTCGCTTACAATCTGCAGGTGCTGAAACGGGGAGTGGTGGTTGGCCGGCCATCGGGCGGGGGCGCCAACCACGCACTCCCGGTTCAGATTGCCGGCGGGTTTGTCGCATTCATTCCGCAGGCCAGGGCGGAAAATCCGGTCACCGGGACCAATTGGGAGGGGAAGGGCATCTCTCCCGACATCACCGCTGACCCAGCCGTTTCCGCCAGGGTCGCGCACCGCGCGGCGCTGGAGCGGGTCGCGGCGACTGCGGAACAGGCCCGCGCTGCGCTGGCCCGCCGGGCCCTTGCGAAAATCTAGGTCCCGGATGGCAGATTGACCAGCGCGTCGATCGCGCCCTGCAATATATGCGCGGCGGCATGGGCGTCGACCTTCTCGGCGCGCCTGGCGCGGCTCATGTCGGCCTCGATCATCGCCCGCTCGACCGCCACCGTCGACCAGCGCTCGTCCCACAGCAGGATGGGGAGATTAAGAGGCGCGAGGTTGCGGGCGAAGGCGCGGACCGACTGGGTGCGCGGGCTGTCGCTGCCGTCTAGGTTGAGCGGCAGGCCGACGACCAGCCCGACGATGCCGTGCCGGGCGATGAACGCCTTGAGCGCCTCCAGGTCGGCAGTGAACTTGGTCCGTCTTAGAGTCTCCGCCGGCGTCGCATAGCTCCATCCGGCGTCGCAGGTGGCGAGGCCGATCGTCTTGGTTCCGACATCCAGTCCCGCCAGCCGTCCGCTATGCGCCGGCAAGGCGGCAGCGAACTCGGCGGCGGTCGGCGTGATCATCGCGCCCGCCATGCCGCCAGCCTCCGCTCGGCATCGTCCCGGATCGATCCCCAGAACAGGGCATAGTCGTAGACGTGGTAGTTGTTGCCTGGCAGCACGTAAGGTCCGAGATTAGGGATATCGCCATCAATCATTAGGAAGCCATGATCGCATCGCGCACCCACGCGAGACTGTTCAAGCGCGGCGCTGGAATAACTGCCGTCTGGCACAAGCGTGCCAAGGTTTGCATTTGCAGGTGCCGAGCCATCCTTCGTACCGGTCAGCGGGTTTGTGCAGAGCATGTCGTCCCGACTACGCTTTATGCCGGTCAGACCCTTCGTGCCGACCCACGCATCCGTGATGAGGTCGGTGTTTTCAGGCTCCTTGAAGCTTTGCCAGCTTACCACGCATCCCACCTGATCAAACGAGGCGCAAGATCGCAGCCCCGTTACAGGTAGGTCGGAGGTCACTCCGACAGGCCACCCGACAACATAGGCCGCGACCAGACGGCCCTTCAGCTCAAGGCTACGATCTTTGAGCAGCCGCAACAGATGGAGTGCCCCCTGACTATGGCCAGCAAGAATAATTGGTTTGTCCTTGGGTTGCCGGGCGAGAAAGATATCGAATGCGGCGAGCACGTCGACATATGCCAGGCTGAGCGCCTTGTTGGCATCTTCGCTCTTGAGCAAGAAGGCGCCAAAGGCCGCCTGGCGATATTTCGGAGCCCAGATTTGCGATACCAAATTGAGCGCGCTCGCTTGCGATTGCACGAACAGGCGCGCGCGCTGACCTGCCTGGCCCGCAACATCGATTGGAGCGTTCCAGCGGTCTCTTTCGAGGTAAGTCGTCGGGTGCACATAAAAGGCAGCGGCCGGCTCATCGATGACCGCTTCGACCGCGCCCTTTGGGACCCACAATGACGGATTGCTGGCGATGCCTGGCCGGGCAATCCAATTTTCCAGCCGGGCATAATCCGGCCCCACGCCCGCTTCCGCCGCCACGAAATGTCCCGTCGGCGTGGCGCTCTTCAGAAGCACGTTGCCGCCGAACTGAAAGATGGCGAACGCCCCGCCGACGACGATGAGGGTCAGGAGGAAGATCAGCATCAGGAAGCGGCGGGCGCACATGGGTTGCTGCGGTTAGTGGGCACAGCCCTTTTCAGCAACTGCTCAGCCTTTGCTCATGCCGCTCAGCCTCACCGCGGATAAGCGTTGCCGACGTGGAACGGGCCGCTAACCTGCCGGCCAGCATCTGGAGAGGGACGAATGGCCGAGCGTTTCGACACCGAGGACAGGGACTGGCCGCAGCGGCCCTGGATCATGGCCGCAATCGGCGCGGCCGGCGGGCTGATCGTCCACCTGCTAACCGACGGCCACACGGCCTACGGCGATACCTTCCCGGTGTGGAAGCAGGCGGCCACGGCGTTCACCATTGTCGCGACCATCGCCTTCCTGCTGACGGTCGAGCTGCGCCGCTGGACCTGGTCGATCGCCTTCGCCATCGGCTGGGGTGCGGTCATCGCGCTGATCGGCTGGTTCACGGCCCAGTACAATCACCATGGCGAGATCGTGGAATTCCCGTTCCTGTCGGGGATTCTCGCGGTGCTGATCGCCGCGCCCCTGTTCCAGACCATCCGCGACGAAGGCGCCTGGCGCTTCCCTTATGCCCGGCTGCACCGCCATGCCTGGACCGACGCAGTGATCGGCGCGGCGAGCCTGGTGTTCACCGGCATCACCTTCCTGCTCGCCTGGCTGATCGCGTCTTTGTTCGACGTGATCGGGATCGAGGCGATCAAGGATTTGCTGGAAGAGGAATGGTTTGGCTGGATGCTGGCCGGCTTCGCGTTCGGCGGCGCGCTCGGCCTCTTGAGGGAACGCGATGCGCTGGTCGCGACCCTGCAAAAGCTGGTGATGGTCGTGCTGTCCGTGCTGGCGCCGGCGCTGGCCGTGGCGCTGGCCGCCTTCCTCCTGTCCTTGCCGTTCACCGGGCTCGATGGGCTGTGGGAATCCGACATCCCGGCGACACCGATGCTGTTGCTGTCGGGTGCGGGAGCGATCCTGCTGGCCAACGCGGTGATCGGCGATGGCCGCGCGGAGCGCAGCCCCAACCGCTGGCTGCAATATGCTTCGCTTGTCCTGGTGGTCTGCATCCTGCCGCTGGCGGTCCTCGCTGCCCTGTCGATGGGGGAGCGGATCAACCAATATGGCTGGACGCCCGAGCGCATCTGGGGCGTCGTGGCGGTGTCGATCGCCATCGCCTATGGCCTGGCCGCCTGGTGGGCGGTGTACAAGGGCCGCACGGAGTTCGACGATCCGCTGCGCCCGCTCCAGACCGGCCTTGCGATCGGCCTCTGCGGCCTTGCCCTGTTCCTCGCCCTGCCGATCCTCGATTTCGGCGCGATCAGCGCCAGGTCGCAGCTCGCCCGGCTGGAGAGCGGCACGATCAAGGCCGAGGAGTTCGACTGGACCGCGATGGCGTTCGATTTCGGACCAGAGGGCCGCGAGCGCCTGGCCGAGATCGCCCGGTTCGGCGCCGCCGAGATGCGCACCCTGGCCAAGGCGGCGCTCGACAGCGACAATCGCTACAGCCTTAGCGAACAGGCACAGAGCGTCGCCCAGCGGGCGCGGATCGAGCGATATCTTCGCGTCCTTTCGCCGGACATCGCCGTTACCGACGAGCTCAAGGAGGAAATCACCGGCCAAGACGGGTGCAATGACAAGCCTTGCGCGCTGCTCCGTCTCGATACCGGCCGCCTGTTGCT
>DASTCB010000116.1:0-17991 GCA_035711585.1 Sphingomicrobium sp. | reverse complement strand
GGCTGCCCGGCGGTCCGCCCCTGAAGCGCTGTCGCAAGTTTTTGCGCGGATTTGGCGCTCGGCGCTTCCTTGGCTGGCAGGGACGAGAAGGAAATGGCGCCGGCTGCTGCGGCGAGCCCGATCATAGCGGAGAAACGAAGCTTCATCGCGACTCTCCTTTCATCTTGACCTTATAACGCACCAGCCTGAACTTTGGCCTAACGAAAAACGTCCTTTTCCGCCCTCAAATCCGCGAAATGTCGCGCATCCCGGGCCAGCAGGAACGGGTTTGTCGCCCGCTCCTCCGCGACGGTGGTCGGAACGGTCGGGCGTGCCTCCGACCGTTCCTGCTCGATAAGACGGAGACGCTCGGAAATCGCCTTGCTTTCGGGAAAGGCGTGCGCGGCGAACCGCGCGTTGGCCAGCGTATATTCGTGCGCGCAGTAGAGCTTCGCATCCTCCGGCAATTCGGCGAGCCGGGAAAGGGAGCGATACATTTGTTCGGGGGTGCCTTCGAACAGCCGGCCGCAGCCCATGGCGAACAATGTGTCGCCGACGAAGGCCACACGGTCGTCCCGAAAGATATAGGCGATATGGCCGATGGTATGGCCCGGCACCTCCCAAATTTCAGCTTCGTGGCGTCCGATCGAGGCGCGATCGCCTTCCTTCAGCGCAACGTCGAGCCCGGGCACGCGCCCATTCTCCCCCGCCGGGCCGATGATCGTCGCTCCGGTCGCTTGCTTGATGGTCAGGTTGCCGCCGGTGTGGTCGGGATGCCAGTGGGTGTTGAGGATCTTGCCGATCCGCCAGCCGCGCCGCTCCGCCTCGGCCAGCACGGGCGCCGGGTCGCCGGGATCGACGACCGCAGTTTCGCCGCTTTCCAGATCGTGTATCAGCCAGAGATAGTTGTCGGCGAAGGCCGGGACGGCGACGATTTCGAGCGGCGAGCCCACTACCAGCCTCCTGTGTTGGGCATCGAAGCCCAGGGCTCGGCCGGCTCGAGCTGGCCCTTCTGCAACAGCTCGATGGAGATCCCGTCAGGGGTTTTCACGAACGCCATGTGACCGTCGCGCGGCGGGCGGTTGACGGTGACGCCATGGTCCATCAGCTTGCTGCAGGTGGCGTAAATATCATCGACGCTGAAAGCGAGATGGCCGAAATTGCGGCCGCCGCCATAGCCCGACTCGTCCCAATTATGGGTCAGCTCGATCTCCCCGCCCTCGTCGCCAGGCGCGCCCATGAAGATCAGCGTGTACTTGCCGTCGGGCCGCTCCATCCGCCGTCGCTCCTCGAGGCCAAGAAGTTGAAAGAATGCAACAGTCGCGTCGGGATCCGACACCCGAAGCATGGAATGGAGAAATTTCACTTCGCTGGCACTCCGTTCATCGCTATATATGCACGGTTCGTCGACGGTTCGTGACCGGCAATTGTGTCCGGTGGCCGTCCTTGAGTGACGACGAACCGAGAGAGTCGTTCCATGTTAGAGCGATTTCAAGGGGACCGCGCCGTCCTGTTGGGTGCGGTAGCGATCTTTGCCGTGGGTTTGACCACCAGCGGATATGCGCTGGGCGATGGATTCAGGCGCTACAAATTGGCCGAACAGAGGTCGGTGACGGTGCGCGGCGTTTCCGAACGCAACGTCACGGCCGACCTTGCGACCTGGTCGATTTCCTTTTCGCACGAGGGGACGGAGCTCGGCGCCGTCCAAAACTCGGTCGACCAGCAGGCGCGTGTTGTCCGGGCCTTCTTCCAGCGCGCGGGCTTTCGACCCGGCGACATCAGCGACAGCGACGTTTCCCTCAGTCGTAACCAGCCCACCGACCGCGACGGAAATCCCGTCGGGCCGGAAGAGCTGACCGTCCGCCGCTCGATGCAGTTGAGGACCGGCGACGTGATGAAGGCTCGGGCGGCTTATGCCGCCCAGGCGCAGCTGCTGCGCAACGGCGTCGAGCTTTCCGGAAGCAGCATCAGCTACACCTTCACCAGGCTCAACGAGCTCAAGCCCGAAATGATCGCCGAGGCGACCCGCAATGCGCGGCGCAGCGCGGACCAGTTCGCCCGTGACAGCGGCGCCTCTGTGGGGCGGATCAAGACCGCCAGCCAGGGGTATTTCTCCGTCGGCGCGCGCGACGGCGAGGATTGCGACGATTGCGGTTCGTCGGGTGGCAGCACGCCGTTCCAGAAGGTCCGTGTCGTGACGACCATCGATTACGACATCGACGCAGGCTGAGCCTAGTCCGGGTTCTTGTCATTCCCCTCACCGTCGCCATTGGGCCGCGTCGCGACCTGGTTGGTGACGGTGAGCGGCGCATCGGTCATCGCCAGCGCCGCTCGAGCCGCCTTGGCGGTCGGGCCAGTGGGATCGGCGGCGATCGCCCGGGTCCAATAGTTGCGGGCTTGCGCGTTTTCGCCGGCGGCCTGGGCGATATGGCCGGCCTCGAACAGCACCTCGGCTGAATCGGGAACCATCGCCAGGGCGCGGTTGATCGACGATTTGGCGGCGGGGATGTCCTCCTCGCGCAAGGACAGGGCGGCCGAGAAGAACCAGAGATAGGGGTCTTCAGCGATCGTCTTCGCGGCTTCGTTAATCTTGGCCCGGGCGGTCTTGAGGTCGTTCTGGGCCTCGGCCGCGCGCGCCCGGTCGAGCAATGCCAGGCCGTGCTGCTCGGCCTGCAGCCCCTTGCCGGCCAGGGCCTTGTCGAGCACCACGGCGGCCTTGCCGGGCTGACCCGCCGCGATCCACATGTTGCCGGCCGCGGCGAGCGCTCGATCACGTGCGGGTTCGGCCGACCCCGACAGGTCGGCGGCGCTTTCGAACGACGCCGCGGCATCCGCGAAACGGCCTGCCTTGCTGGCCTCGATCGCCCGGCACGATTGCGCCTCATAGGTCAGCACCGCCGGGCAGGCCGGCGGCGAAGCCTGCTGGGCTGCGAGAAGTGCGGCGAAGGCGAGGATCATGCAATGCGCTCCATGAGGGTGTGGAGCTCGACGAGGATCGCGTGGATCTCGTGCGGCTCGCTCAGGCGGTGGCCGGCGCTTTTGATGACACGAAGCTGGACATCCGCTGAACGCAGGTCGGCCATCAGCTTCAGCGGGACGCCCAAATGCACCTCCTCGTCCTGCTCCCCGTGGACAAGGCGGATCGGGATGATGAGGTCGATGGGGCTGTTGAGGAGCCGGTGAGCAGCACCTGATTCCCAGAAGCCCCGCCACGTGACCGACGGCTCAGGTCCATAGGGGTTGGCCTGCTCCAGCTTGCCGTCACGCTTGAGCACCTCCTTTTCCTCAGCGGTATAGCCCCAGTCGGTGAAGTCCGGCGCGGCGGCGATTCCCAGCAGCGCCTTGACGCGCTCATTGCGCTGCAGCGCGGCGTGAAGCGCGATCCAGCCGCCCATCGACGACCCGGCGAGGATCAGCGGCCCTTCGGTCAGCAGGTCGATCGCCGCGAGCGCTTCATCGACCCACCGGGTCAGCGTGCCGTCCTCGAACTTGCCGCCCGACGAACCGGTGCCCGAAAAATCGAACCGGAGGCAGCCCATTCCCCGCGTCGCGCAGAAGGAGTCGATGGCTTGTGCCTTGGCTCCTTCCATGTCGGAGGCATAGCCGGGCAGGAACAGCACCGTGGCCTTGCCGGCCTCCGGCTCGCGGTGGCGATAGGCGATGCGCCGGCCGTCGCCGGGATCGAAGTAGGCCATCTCGGGGGGAGCGATTTCGGGGAATTGCATCGCGCCTCCCTAGCGCCGTCCGCCAGGAAAGGAAGAAGCGCCTAGCTCTGTTTAGGCAATCGCTTGCCAAACAGCAGTCGCCGCGCCTTCCGGGCGGAGTAACTGCCAAGGCCGCGCAACAGCATGGCCGATAGCGGCCCTGCTCCAAAGCGTGCGACGATGCTGCGGATGTCGCGCACCAGCAGCTGTCCCTTCCGTTTCGCCACCAGCTTGGTGAAGTGGCGGGCCAGATCGTCGGCCATGCCGGTGCGCGGATCGAGCTTCGCGAAATGCTCGGGATGGCGGTCCCACAGCGCGGTGATTGCTTCGAGCGAACGGTCGAGGTCGGCGGTGATCGCGTCCGCCGAGCCCGTCTTCACCCAGTTGGGCTCGTTGCGCGACGCCAGCCTTCCGACCCTGGCGACGCGCAGGATGAAGTCATAGTCCTGGCGCCGACGAAGCCCTTCGTCGAACAGCCCCGCCCTAATCGCGGCGTCGCGGCGGACGGTGATCCCCGGCGTCGCCTTGAATAGCCGCCGGTCAAACAGCGCCGCGAGCACCGCGTCATTGCCGCTGAGCTCGGGGTTGCGCCGGACGAGGTCGCGCTTGCCCGGCGAATCCGGCCACCGCTTGATGCAGGCATCGACCAGCAGGTCCACCTCTGGGTGCCCGGTGAAATAACGCACCGTGCTGCCGAGGCGGTTGGGCAGATATTCGTCATCGCTGTCGAGGAAGGTGATTAGTTCGGCCTGGGCCGTCCGGATGCCGTGATTGCGGGCGGCATTGCCGCCGACATTCCGTTCGAGCTCGATCATCTTCAATCGCGGATCGCGGATGGCTCGCAACGCCTCGACCGTCCGATCGGTCGACCCGTCGTCGACCACGATCAGCTCGAAATCCTGGAGTGACTGCCCGAGCACGCTGGCGATCGCCCGGCCGACGGTATCGGCGCGATTATAAGCCGGCATGATGACGGAAATGGCGGGCATTTTGCTGCTGTAGCCAGCGCTGTCGCCTCGCCGCAAGCAACAGGCGGTTGAAGCCCTCGGCTTGGCGGACTAGGTGCCTTGCCATGTCCGAGATGTTCAAGATCAAGCTTCCCGACGGTTCGGTGCGCGAAATGCCCGAGGGCTCGACCCCCGCGGATGTGGCCGCGGCGATCGGGCCGGGCCTGGCCAAGGCGGCGCTGGCGGCTCGCGTCGACGGAGAAGTTCGCGACATCACTCGTCCGTTCGAGGGGGACGCCGAGCTGGCGCTGATCACCTCGAGGGACGAGAAGGACGCGCTGGAGCTGGTCCGGCACGACTTCGCCCATGTCCTGGCCGAGGCCGTCCAGCGGCTGTTCCCCGGCACCCAGATCACCTTCGGCCCTGCGACCGACGACGGATTCTATTACGACTTCGCTCCGGCTCCGGACCGCGGCCCCTTCACCGACGAGGATCTGCCGGCGATCGAGGAAGAGATGCGCCAGGTCATCGCCCAGGACCTGCCGCTGGTGCGCGAAGTGTGGAAGCGCGAGGACGTCCGCGCCCTATTCGAAATGCAGGGCGAACAGTTCAAGGCCGAATGGGTGATGGAGCTTCCCGAGGGCGAGCCGATCACCATGTACCGCTCGGGAACCGGCGATGACGCCTGGATCGATCTTTGCCGCGGACCGCACCTGGCCTCGACCGGCAAGCTGGATCCAACGGCCTTCAAGCTGACCCATGTGTCGGGCGCCTATTGGCGCGGCGACCAGAACAATCCGATGCTGAGCCGCATCTACGGCACCGCCTGGCTCAACAAAAAGCAGCTGCAGGAGCATCTCGTCCGGCTTGAGGAGGCGGCCAAGCGCGACCATCGCAAGATCGGTCGGGAGATGGACCTGTTCCACCTCCAGGCCGAAGCGCATGGCAGCGTCTTCTGGCACCCCAACGGCTTCATCATTTGGCGTGAGCTTGAGACCTATATGCGCCGCAAGCTCGACGCCGCCGGCTATGTCGAGGTCAAGACCCCGCAGCTGATGGACGCCCGCCAGTGGGAGAAGAGCGGCCACTGGGGCAAGTATCGCGAGAATATGTTCGTCGTCCCCGACGAGGTGCCCAACACCGAGGAGGAGGGCCCGGTGATCAGCGGCGAGGGCGACTGGATGGCGCTGAAGCCGATGAACTGCCCGGCCCATGTGCTGGTCTTCAAGCAAGGCATCACCAGCTACAAGCAGCTGCCGATCCGGTTGGCCGAGTTCGGCTGCTGCCACCGAAACGAGCCGCACGGGGCGCTGCACGGCATCATGCGGGTTCGCCAGTTCACCCAGGACGACGCCCATATCTTCTGCCGCGAGGACCAGATCGTCGACGAGGTGCAGCGCTTCGGCGACCTGCTCGATTCGATCTACCGGGATCTCGGATTCGACAAATATGCGATCAAGCTGGCGCTTCGCCCCGACAAGCGCTTCGGCAGCGACGAGCTATGGGACCAGGCCGAAGGTGAACTCCGCGACGCGGTGGTTCGTTCGGGCCGGGCGACGGAAGAATATGGCTGGGAAGAGCTGCCGGGCGAGGGCGCCTTCTATGCGCCCAAGCTGGAATATCATTTGACCGACGCGATCGGCCGGACCTGGCAGGTAGGGACCATGCAGTCGGACCGGGTGCTGCCCGAACGGCTCGACGCAAGCTACATCGGCGAGGATGGCGAGAAGCATCGCCCGATCATGCTCCACCGCGCCATTCTCGGTACGTTCGAGCGGTTCATCGGCATCCTGATCGAGCATCATGCGGGCAAATTCCCGCTGTGGCTGGCGCCGGTTCAGGCCGTGGTTGCGACGATCGTGTCCGATGCGGATGAATATGCGAAGGCGGTTGTGGAGCGCCTTCGGGCCGCCGGGCTCCGTGCGGAAGCCGATCTCCGCAACGAGAAGATCAACTATAAGGTGCGCGAGCACAGCCTGGCCAAGGTCCCGCTGCTGCTGGTGGTCGGCAAGCGCGAGGCGGAGGAGGGTACAGTGGCCGTTCGCCGCCTCGGGTCCGAGGAGCATCAGAAGGTGATCGGCCTCGACGAGGCCGTGCAAATGTTCGCCAATGAGGCGCTGGCCCCCGACTTGCGTCCAAATTAGGCACAAATCGAACGCTGTCGGACTCGTTTTTGGCCGATTCCGTGCATAGTTTGTTTAACGCCGAATCATCTTGACCCGAAGCAAGCGGGGAGGGCGTTCGATGATCGGCGACAAATCCAATATTGAATTAGCGGGTCCCTCTGCGATCAGAAGCGATGTTACGCGGGTTCGCGCAGAGCCCAAGGCGACGCTCCAGCAGCGGCGAGGGGAATTGCTGTCCGACTTGGCTTCCCGCCTTCTTGCCGGCCAGGACCTCGACCGGGAGGTGATGCCTGCCCTTTACCGAGCATTGGCCGAGGAGCGTATCGTCGATGCCACGCTCGGCTATGTTGTCACCGAGATGGAAGAGGGGATGAAGCTTGGATTCATGGAGGGCTTTGACCGGGCGATGGTCCAGCGCTGTTTGACGCTCGATTTCGGGCAGGCGATTTGCGGCACGGTGGCCATCACCCGCCACGTGATGCACGTCACTGATATCCAATCTTCGCTCGACCCGATCGCCGACCTGGTCCGCTCGGCTGGAATCAACGCTTATGCCTGCGAGCCGCTGGTCGTCGGCGAACGGCTGCTTGGCACGCTTTCTTTTGCAAGCCGGAGCCGGCGAGGCTTCGATCCCGACGACCTGTCCTTCTTCCGGAGCATCGCCAAGCATGTTGCGCTGGCCCGCGACCGGGCGCGTCGAGCCAGCGAACGGAGCGGCCAGTCCGCCAATTGACTCACCGCGCGCTCAGCTTTTCCCGAAAAAGTCGCGCAACGCCGCCCCCGCCCTTTTCATTGGCGGCCGAAGCGCCTAATTCGCGCCCAGACATCAACGACTCTAGGAGATTGCGTTATACCACCGCCCAATCCGCGTCGATCAATGACGCCGCCAGCCTTTACTGGCCCTCGCTACAATCAGTTCATCCAGTCTCCCAAGGTCCGGGTGATCGACGAAAATGGCGAAAATCTGGGCGTGATGTATACGCGCGAAGCCTTCGAACAGGCTCAGGAAGTGGGCCTCGATCTGGTCGAGATCAGCCCGGGCGCTGATCCGCCGGTCGCCAAGTTCCTCGATATCGGCCGCTACAAGTACGAGGCCCAGAAGAAGGCCAACGAGCAGCGCAAGCGCCAGAAGACGCAGGAGATCAAGGAGATCAAGATGCGTCCGAATATCGACATCCACGACTATCAGACCAAGATGAAGAAGGTCTTCGAGTTCCTGGAGGAAGGCGACAAGGTCAAGCTGACGTTGCGCTTCCGCGGTCGTGAAATGGCGCACAACCAGCTCGGCATGGCGGTGCTTCAACGCGTCGCGGAGGACACTTCCACTGTCGCCAAGATCGAACAGCATCCGCGCATGGAAGGCCGCCAGATGCTGATGGTGATTTCTCCCAAGTAACAAGCGAACCAACTGGGTTCAAAAAGGCGCGGATTGCCCTTACGGCAGCCGCGCCTTTTTTGTGCTGCGCTGCGACATGTGACATTTCTGTCGCAAGCCGGCCGATTTTCTGCGGAAGAATGGGCCCTTCGCTTTGCAGGGGCCCGCCACTGGACTAATCCTCTTGGCAAACAAAACAGATCCAACTGGGGAGGATTGATGATGCGCAAGTCCATGTGGCTGCTCTCGGCTGGTGCATTTGCACTTTCGGCGCCCGCTTATGCGCAGGAGCCGCCGCCCGAGGAGGTCCCGGCGGCGGAAACCGCTCCCTCCCCGACCGAGGCCGCTTCCACCGAGGATGAGGGCGACGTCATCGTCGTCACTGCCCAAGGCCGCCAACAGATCCTCCAGGACGTTCCGATCGCGGTGACCGCAATCAATGCCGATGCGATGGAGAACAGCGGCGCAACCGACATCCGCCAGCTCAACCAGCTTGCGCCTTCGCTGCTCGTATCCTCGACCAGCACAGAGGCCAACGGCTCCGCCCGCGTACGCGGCATCGGCACGGTCGGCGACAACCCCGGCCTGGAAAGCTCGGTGGCGGTGTTCATCGACGGCGTCTATCGCTCGCGCTCGGGCATCGGCCTCAACGAGCTGGGCGAAATCGACCGCGTAGAGGTTCTGCGCGGCCCGCAGGGAACGCTGTTCGGGCGCAACGCCTCGGCCGGCTTGATCCACATCTTCTCCAAGAAGCCGTCATTCAACTTCGGCGGTTACGGCGAAGCGACGATCGGCAATTACGACATGCGCCGACTGGCCGGCGGCATCACGGGACCGCTAACCGATAACATCGCCTTCCGCGTCGAAGGCGTGTGGCTGAAGCGCGACGGATTTTACGACGACGTCACCAACGACACCGACGTCAACGACCGCAATCGCTTCTTCACCCGCGGCCAGCTGCTGTTCGAGCCGTCAAGCGACCTCTCGATCCGCCTGATCGCCGACTACACGACCCGCTCGGAAAAATGCTGCGGCGCGGTCTACGTCAATAACGACATCAACGACAATATCGGCAACCTCAACAACCCTTCGGTTCCAGTCTTCCCGGTTCAGCCCGACGGCAACAACATCATTAATGTCCTCACCGACCTAGGCCAGGATCCGGAAGCATTCGACAATGGCTGGAGCCGCGATATCTGGGTTACCCCAGGCCGAAGCTACAAGGGCAAGACCACTGACGGCGGAGTGTCGATGCAGATCGACTACGACTTCGGCGGCGCCCAGCTGACTTCGGTCACGGGGTACCGCGGATACAAGTCGGAGCAGAATGGCGATTTCGACTTCAGCACGGTCGACATCCTCTTCCGCGAGGACGATGATCCCAACTTCCGCAAGTTCAAGACCTTCAGCCAGGAGCTGCGGCTTCAGGGCTCGGCCTTCAGTGACAGGCTCGACTGGTTGGTCGGCGGTTACTATGCGAACGAGAAGCTGACCCTAGCGGACTCGCTTCGGTTCGGCGAAGATTATGGTCGCTTCGCGACATGCCGGCTGGTGACGGGCAGCACGCTCGGCGCGCTCTACGACCCGAACAACACCGGATGCCTCTCGGCCTTCGGTCGAGCGGTGGTTGCCAACCCGCTGGGGCCGCTTGGCGCCGCTGGTGCCCCTGTTCTAGCGGCAATCGACCGGCTGGACTCCATGAGCGACATCGGCAGCACCGGCGATATCTATCGGCAGAAGAGCCGCAACTGGGCGCTGTTCACCCACAATATCTTCCATGTCACCGATCAATTCGACGTCACGGTGGGCCTGCGATACACCAACGAGAAGAAGGATTTCGACGCAGAGTTCCACAACGACAATTTGGTCTGCGTCCAGAATCAGACCGCGCTCGGCGGCTTCCTGCTGGTGCCCACCCTAGCGCCGACTGCCGGCGCAATCATTGGCCTAAGCTGCCAGGGCAACAGCACGGCCGAGCTGGACGGCGTTGAGATTGACGATGATCGCAAAGAGGACGAGTTCACCGGCACCGGCGTTCTGTCCTACAAGCCGAACGACGACATGCTGTTCTACGCCAGCTATTCGCGAGGCTATAAGGCGGGCGGCTTCAACCTGGATCGTTCGGCTCTGAAATCGCCGATCCTTCCCTTCGCGGCCACCCCGGGCGGCGCCCAGGGCCTAGTCGGGGGCCTGCAGTTCGATCCGGAAATCGTCGACGCCTATGAGTTGGGCGCCAAATTCTCGTTCGGCCGCGCGACCTTCAACGTCTCGCTGTTCCGGCAGGACTTCGACAACTTCCAGCTCAACACCTTCGACGGTACGGTGTTCATCGTCCAGAACATCAACGGCTGCTCTGCTAACCTTGGGGGAGACGACGAGGACCAGTCGAAATTCAGTGGAGCGCCCAATTTCGAACCAAACCCGCCGTTGGGCGCCGGAGCCGCCGCTACCGGGGCTTGCGAAGAAGACGATGTGACCTACGGCGTCCGCTCGCAGGGAATTGAGCTGGAAGCATCGCTCCGGCCGACCCGCGACCTGCGCCTCAACGCGGGTTTCACCTACGCCAGCACCAAATATCGTGACGACCTGGTCGGAACCGACGATGGCGTGCCGCTCAATCCTGCGCTGCGCCGCTTGCCGGGCAGGCAATTGTCCAACGCGCCCAAGACAGTGGCGACGGGCGCCATCGCCTGGACGCCGCCGATCGGGGGAGGTGGCCTCTCCGGCCTCTTCTATATCGATGCCCGTTACACCGGCAGCTACAACACAGGCTCCGACCTGTTCCCGCAGAAGCGGCAGGAAGCCTATACACTGGTCAACGCCAGGCTGGGTCTGCGCGGGCCGGACGATCGCTGGTCGGTCGAGCTATGGGCCCAGAACCTGCTTGACAAGGATTACCAGCAGGTCGCCTTCAACTCGCCGTTCCAGGAAGGCGCGACCAACGCGGCATTCCAGGATCCGGCCTATCCGGGCGGTCGGCAGCTCTTCTCGACCTTCCTGGCCGAGCCGCGCACCTTCGGCCTGACATTGCGGGCGAAGTTCGCGGCACCGCGGGCGGCCCCGGTTGAAGCGGCTCCGCCGCCTCCGCCGCCCCCGCCGCCGCCTCCGGCGACGCAGACGTGCCCGGACGGATCGGTGATCCTGGCGACGGAAACCTGCCCGCCGCCGCCGCCGCCGCCCCCTCCTCCGCCGCCTCCGCCGGAGCCGGAACGGGGCAGCAACTAAGCTTCGAAACAGGAAGGGCCCGCTCACCGGCGGGCCCTTTGCATTTCAGCAGGCGGTGACCACCGCAGCGAGCAATTCGGCACGAAGTTGCTCGCCGTCGGTGTCGCTGAGCTTCTTGCCGCCCACGGAAGTGAGATAAAAGACGTCCACCGCGCGCTCGCCATAGGTGGCGATGTGGGCCGAATGGAGCTCGTGGCCGGCGGCGTGAATAACATGGGCGAGGCGGGCCAGCAGACCTGTGCGGTCGCGTGCATTTACTTCCACCACCGTCGTGCGGCTCGACGCCTTGTCCGACAACAGTACCCGCGGAGCGACCCGGAACGCCTGCTGCCGGCTGGGAAGCGGGTCCATCGCCGGAAGCGGGGGCTCGACGTCGGACCGAAGCGCCTTGTCGACGGCATTGGCCAGGCGCTTGCGCAGCCGGCTGTCCTCATAGGCTTTGCCGCGCGCGTCGCTGACCAGCAGATTGTCGAGAGCCATCCCGTCGCGGGTGGTGTGGATACGCGCTTCGATGATCGACGCACCGGCAGCGCTCAGGGCGGCGGCTATCCGGTAGAATAGTCCCGGACGGTCGGGCGCGAAGACGGACACCCGGGTCATGCCCGAGACCGGATCCGGAGTTGCGACCACCGACGGTTCAGGGTTGCCGAATTGGGCCTCGGCAGCCGCCACCTGCAGCGCATTGGCCTGCTGCCACTCCGCCGGTTCGGCAATCCAGTAGCTGTCCGGAAGGCGCCTGACATGGGCCCGGATTGCCGAGGCCTTCCATGGCAGTGCCTCGGCCAGCTGCTGCTGGCGCGCTTCGACCTGCTCGTGCCGGCCGCGCTGCTTGTGGCCGAGCCGCAGCCGCTCCTCGGCGGCTTCGAACAGGGTCCTGAGAAGCTGCCGTTTCCAGTCGTTCCACGTGCTTGGCCCGACGGCGCGGATGTCGACCACCGTCAGGATCAGCAGCAGCCTGAGCCGCTCCGGGCTTTGCACGATTCGGATGAAATCCTCGACGGTCTTGGGATCGGCGATATCTCGACGAAAGGCAGTGTTGCTCAGCAGCAAATGATAGCGGACCAGCCAGGCGACGGTCTCCGCCTCGGCCTCGTCCAGCCCGAATCTCGGGCAAAGCTGCAGCGCGACGTCGGCGCCCAGTTCGCTATGGTCGCCGCCGCGGCCCTTGGCGATGTCGTGCAGCAACACCGCGACATAGAGCACCCGGCGCGACTGGATCTGGCGAAACAAGGCGGTCGATAGTGGATGGTCGTCGGCCAACTCGCCGCGCTCGATCCGCGACAGCAGCCCGATCGCCCGGATGGAGTGTTCGTCGACCGTATAGTGGTGGTACATGTCGAACTGCATCTGGGCGACGACCCGGCCGAAGTCGGGCACGAACCGGCCGAACACGCCCGCCTCGTTCATCCAGCGCAGCGCGAGATCGGGCTTGCCGCGCGCGGTCAGCACATCAAGGAACAGGGCGTTCGCCCTGGGATCGTCGCGCACCATGTCGACCAGCCGGGCGTCGCGGGTCGCAGCGCGCATGGCATTGGGATGAATTTCGAGCCCTTCCCGCGCGGCGAGCGCGAACAGCTCGACGAGGCGCACCGGATCATCGCTCAGCCAATGGTCGTTGGGGACCGACAGCCGGCCCCGGTCGATCGTGAAGCCGTTGAGATGGCTTGGCCTCCTCTTGAGCGTCGGCAGCGCGAAACGACGGCCCTTCGCGCCCATTTGCTCGTCGAGCTGCGCGAGGAACAGGCCGGTCAGGTCGCCCACCGCCTTCGCATTCAAGAAATAGAATTGCATGAAGCGCTCGACCGCCGACTTGCCGGGCCGGTCGGCGTAGCGCATCGCCTCCGCGATCTGCCGCTGCATGTCGAACCCAAGCCTCTCTTCGGCCCGCCCCGCCAAGAGGTGCAGGTGGCAGCGCACCGACCAGAAGAAGCGTTCGGCGCGCTCGAACCGGCGGTAGTCGGCGGCGCTGAACAGCCCTTTGTCGACCAGCTCGGCGGGCCGCTCCACGCCGAACAGATATTGGCCGATCCAGTAGAGAGTGTGGAGGTCGCGAAGGCCGCCCTTGCCGTCCTTGACGTTCGGCTCGACGACATAACGACTGTCGCCCATCCGCTCGTGCCGCGCGTCACGCTCGGCGAGCTTGGCGGCGACATATTCGCGGCCTGTCCCCGCGACTACCTCGGTGCGGAAGCGGCGCATGGCCTGCTCATGCAGCTCTTCTTCGCCCCAGATCCAGCGCGCCTCGAGCAGGGCGGTGCGGATGGTCGTATCTTCGTTCGCCGCGGCGATGAGCTGGCTGGGCGTCCGGACCGACTGGCCGACCTTCAGCTTCAAGTCCCACAATATGTAGAGCAGCGTCCCGATCACCTGCTCGCACCACGGTGATCCGCGTTCGGGAACCAGGAACATCAGGTCGAGGTCGCTGAACGGCGCCATTTCGCCGCGTCCAGTTCCGCCCAGGCCGACCAGCGAGAGCTGGCAGGATGTCGCCTCGGACCGTGGATGGATGCGCTGCGTGACCAGGTCGTAGGCCAGCCGGACGATCTGGTCCGACAGGAAGCAATAGGAGGCCGCGGTCACCCGTCCGCGCCCGGGCTCGGTCCCAAGGCGCCGTGCGATTTCCGCTCGGCCATCATCGAGCGCCGCACGCAACAGCGCCGTCGCCCTGGTTTGCAGGTCCTTATCGGGCAGTGCCTGCAACTGGTCGGCCAGCGCGCGGCGATCGATGATCGAGCGCCGGTCGGCGATCAGGTCATAGCGCGCCGGTTGTCTCATCCGTCCGAGGCGATGCGCTTCAGCGCATAGAGCGCCTCAAGCGCTTCGCGGGGAGTCAGCGAGTCCGGATCGATCGCGGCAATCGCTTCGGCCAGCGGGTCAACGGCCGTGCTCTCCACCTGCTGGCTGGCGAACAGTGGCAGGTCGTCGAGCCCCGCCGCGATCCCGCCGGTCGCGTCGCGACCCGCTTCCAGCTTGGCCAGCACCGCCCTGGCCCGCGCCAGTACCAACGGCGGCAGCCCGGCCAGCTTGGCGACCGCGATGCCATAACTCCGGTCGGCCGGCCCGACGCCGACCTCGTGAAGCAGCACCAGCTCGCCTTTCCACTCGCGGGCGCGGACGTGGTGCAGCGACAGCGCCTCCAGCCGGTCGGCGAGCCGGGTCAGCTCATGATAATGGGTAGCGAACAGGGTGCGCGCCTTGACCTGGTCGTGCATCGCCTCGACCACGGCCCAGGCGATGGCCAACCCGTCGTAGGTCGACGTGCCGCGGCCGATCTCGTCGAGGATGACCAGGCTGTTCGGCGTCGCCTGGGCCAGGATCGCCGCGGTCTCGACCATCTCCACCATGAAAGTCGATCGGCCGCGCGCGAGATTGTCGGCCGCACCTACCCGGCTGAACAGCCTGTCGACGATCCCGATCATGGCCCGCGCCGCCGGCACATAGCTTCCGGCCTGGGCGAGCAACGCGGCGATCGCCACCTGGCGGAGGAAAGTCGACTTGCCGCCCATATTGGGGCCGGTGATCAGCCACAGCCGGTCGGCGGAACCGATCGCGCAGTCGTTGGCGACGAACCGTTCGCCGTCTTGCGCCAGGGCCTCTTCGACCACCGGATGGCGCGAGCTTTCCAGTTCGAGGCAGGGTTGCTCGGTCAGGTGGGGCAGGCACCAGCTGCCTTCGGCGGCGCGCTCGGCATGGCTGGCGGCGACATCGATCCGGGCGATTGCATCGGCGGTGGCGGCGATGCGCTGGCTTGCGGCGACGGCATTTGCCGTCAGCTCCTCGAAATGGGCCGCTTCGGCGGCAAGGGCATGGGCGCCGGCTTCCACCACCCGGCTCGCCTCGGCATGAAGGTCGGGCGAATTGAAGCGCACCACCCCCGCCAGCGTCTGGCGATGGGTGAAGCCCGAGTCCGGCGTCATCAGCCGGTCGGCATGCTTGGCCGGAACCTCGATGTGATACCCCAGGACCGCATTGTGCCGGATCTTGAGCGTGCCGACTCCGGTCGCCGCGCGATAGCGCGCCTCCAGCGCGGCAATCGCCCGGCGGCCGTCCTGGCTGGCTGACCGAAGTGCGTCCAGCGCGGCGTCATAGCCCTCAGCAATGTAGCCGCCCTTCGACGCATCGAGCGGCGGCGACTGGACCAGTGCGATGGCCAGTTTGTCGGTCAGCGCGGCATGGCCCCCGAGATCGGGCAGCAGCGCGGCAAGCAAGGGGGGACGATCGGATTCGGCTTCGAGCTCGGCCCTCATCGCCCCGCTGGCCTGCAATCCATCGCGCAGCAGGGCGAGATCGCGCGGGGAGCCGCGACCGGCGACCAGCCGTCCAAGCGCTCGGCCGATATCGGGCATGGCCCGAAGCGCCTCCCGCAACCGGCCCCGGCGGATCGGCTCCTCGTGCAGCCATTGCACCAGCGCCAGCCGGGCCTCGATCGCGCGAATGTCGGTCAGGGGCGCCGACAGGTCCCCGGCCAGCAGGCGGCGCCCGGGCGCGGTGACGCAACGATCGATGCAGCCAAGCAGGCTGCCCGCCACGCCACCAATTTGCGTGCGGCAAATCTCCAGGCTGTCGCGGGTGGCCGCATCGATCGCCATATGGGAGGCGCGGGCAATGCGCTTCGGCGCCCCGAGAAACGCTGCCGCCTCCTTCTGCGTCGCATCGAGATAGGCGAGTAGCCCGCCGGCAGCCGCCAGCTCCGCCCGTCCCGGGGCCCCAAAGCCGTCGAGGGTCGCGACTCCGAACCGCGTCTTCAGCGCCCGCTCGCCGGCGATGCTTTCGAACCCGCCCTTGCCGGCCGTCGTCTCAGTCCCGGGCACCGCTTCGGCGGCAATGGTCTCGGCGGGGGACAGCCGGGCCAGTTCCGATTTCAGTTCGCCAGGGCCGCATGCGACCAGCTCGAATCGGCCGGTCGAAATGTCGGCAGCGGCGATCGCCCATTCCTCCCCCGCCCGGGCCACGGCGGCGAGCCAGTTGGCGCTCGCCGAATCGAGCAATGTCTCCTCGGTCAGCGTGCCCGGCGTCACCAACCGGATGATCGCCCGCTCGACCAACGCCTTGGAGCCGCGGGCCTTGCGCGCCTCTGCCGGGCTTTCGGTCTGCTCGGCGATGGCGACGCGGAATCCACCGCGGATCAGCCGGGCGAGGTAGGATTCGGCGGCATGGACCGGCACCCCGCACATCGGCACCGGCTCGCCACCGTCCTCCCCGCGCCTGGTCAGGGCGATGTCGAGACAGGCCGCGGCCGCCTTGGCATCGTCGAAGAACAGCTCGAAGAAGTCGCCCATCCGATAGAAAAGCAGCGCGTCCCCGGCCTCGGCCTTGAGGCGGTGATATTGCGCCATCATCGGCGTCTGCTTGGGCGAGGGATCGTCGGCGCGGGCCATGTGGAAGTGGTAGCGGTTCGAAATGCCTCGGGCGACTCTCTACTGCATGATTTTGCATGACCCCGGCGATGCCCTACGTTCAGCGGGCGGGAGGGGCCCCATGAAAGTCGTCAAAATCATCATGCATACGCTCCTCGTATCCGTCGGAGGCGCGGTTGCCGGCGGCGCCGCAGCCGGCGCAACGATGATGCTCGTGACCGCCTTCCCCCAATCCTGGCAATCCGTAGGCATTGTGCTGGCCGGGACAATGATGATGGCCTCGCTTGGACCTGTCGGAGGCGTCCTGTTCGGCTTCATCCCCACCCTGGTGCTGGGGACGCTGCTGTCGCTGGTCCGGCGGTGGCGGCCGTTCGATCATGTGCTTGTCTGGGTTGGCGCGGGCGGGGCAGCCGGCCTCGCCATCCCCTCGCTGACCCAATGGGGCATGCCCTCGTCGGCGCTTAACCAGGAATCCGCCTGGCTTGCGGGATGGGCCGCAGGCGGGTGCACGGCGATGCTGGTCTATTGGGCATGGGGGCCGGGCCGGTTGGAGCGCCGCCCGGCGACAGCTGCAGCGGCGGATCCAGCCCGGAGTGGCGGCTGACAATGGCAGTCGCTCTGACGATCCTGTTCGCCGGCTTCGGCTTGCTGCTGCCCTGGGCCATGGCGCTCTATCGCCGGTTCCAGGTCCGCGGCGAGGAGAGGTTCCCCGGCTGGATCGGGTGGCCGCCCTTCCTCCATTCGATGCTCGCCTATATCCTCGCCTTCAACCTCACCTTCTTCATCCAGGAACTGTTCCTGGTCCTGCCCAAGGCGCTGGTACCGAGCCTCAAGCCCACGTTGTTCCACAACAATCACGACTGGACCGGCGATGCGGCCATCGCCGAGCTGTTCCAGGGGACGGGCGCGCTCGCCATCCTGATCAGCGGCCTCGCCTTCGCCTGGTTGGTCTCGCGGCAGGAGCGACCCGGCCTGCTCCCGCTGTGGATTGCGTTCCACGGCCTGTTCCAGTCGCTGCCCCAGTTCGTCGTCGGCGCGATCGTCGCCGAAAACGACATGGGTCGGGCCTATGATTATCTCGGCCTAGGAACCATCGGGGAAACAGTATTGGCTCTAGTGGCGCTCGCCGCAATTCCGGTCGCCGGCATCTGGCTCGGTCGGCAGTTTGTGCGAAGCGCATGGGAAGGCGCGCCGATCGCCAGCCGACGGACGCGGTTCGGATATCTGCTGCGCATCGCCGGGCTTCCGGCGCTCGCCGCCATCCCGGTCATCATCCTC
>DASTCB010000115.1:0-7624 GCA_035711585.1 Sphingomicrobium sp. | reverse complement strand
AACATGCAACCATGGAGTCAGCCATCCTGCGCGAAAAGCGGATCAAGAAATGGAATCGGGCGTGGAAGCTCAATGTGATCGAAGCGACCAATCCGGACTGGCGCGATCTAGCCGACGATCTCGGGCTTGAGCCGCTATGTTGATTGGCTGGGTTCCCGCTTTCGCGGGAATGACGAAGGGGGGAGGCACGCTAAAGTCCGCTTTCCACCCATTGCGGTCATTGGCGCATGGGTTAAACCTAAGGACGTGGACCCGCTGTTCGTCCTGCTTCACAGCGTCGCCGAAACCGGGCGGGTGAAGGTGGTCGGGATTTATTCGTCAAGGGCACTGGCGGAGGAAGCCGAAGCCAGAAGCCGGCTGTTGCCCGGCTTCGCCGACGAGCCTGACGGCTTCACGATCGAGCAGTATGAGCTCGACAAGGACCATTGGTCGCGGGGCTTCATCCGCCTCTGAAATCTGGCGGCAACCGCCGCTAGCCGCGCTCGGCGGCTCCGGCCAGCCTCGCCGCGATCCGCTCGTCGACCCGCCGTTCGAAGATGGTCAGCGGCATCGCGCCTTCGCGCAATATCTCGTGGAAGTCGCGCAGGTCGAACCTCGGCCCGAGCGCGGCCTGCGCCTTCGCCCTCGCGCGCGACCAGGCGAGGTGGCCGATCTTGTAGCTGCAGGCCTGTCCCGGGGAGGCGCAATAGCGTTCGATCTCACGCTGGACGCGCGGGCGGGCGAAGCCGGTCGTCGCCACCATGTGATCGGTCGCCTGCTCGCGGGTCCAGCGCTTGTGGTTGAGGCCAGTGTCAACCACCAGCCGCTCGGCGCGGAACAGGAAGCTCTGCAGATATCCGGCCCGCTCGATGTCCTTGTAGCCGCCAAGCTCGTCGGCCACTTCTTCGGCGTAGAGCGCCCAGCCTTCGCCATAGGCCGAGTAAAATGCGATCCTCCGCAGCATCGGCAGCTCGCCGGCCAGCTGCGCGATGCTGAGCTGCAGGTGATGGCCCGGAACGCCTTCATGATAGGTCAGCGCCGGAAGCGAATATTTGGGCCAGTCCGCGGTGCTCTTGAGGTTGATGAAATAGATTGCCGGGCGAGAGCCATCGAGCGTGGCCTGCCGGTAATAGCCGTTCGATGCGCCATCCTGGATTTCGGGCGGCACGCGCCGGATTTCGAGCGGCTGCTTGGGCAGCGTCGCGAACGCCTGGGGCAGCTTCGCGTACATCGCCTTCACGCCGTCGTTGAGGTCGGCGATCAACTGCTCGCGGCCGGGGTCGGTGTTGGGATAGAGCTGCTCGGGCCGGCTGTTGAACGCGGTCAGCCGTTCGCCCACCGTCCCGCTGGTCAGTCCCGCCGAGCGCAGGATCTTGTCGAGCTCGGCGCTGATTTCGGCGACCTGCTGAAGCCCGATCTGGTGGATTTCGTCGGCGGTATAGGTGGTAGTGGTCGCCTCCGCGAGCGCCGCGGCGTAGACCGCGTCGCCGTTGGGGACACGCCAGATGCCGTCGCCCGCCGCCGTGGTCGGGCGCAGCGCAGTCAGCCCGGCAATCTCGCGGTCGAGCGCCGGATAGACTTTCTCGGCGACGATCTTCGCCGCGCGGGCGCGCCAGCCACCTGCGATATTCTTCGCCGCGGCCCGGCTGGCGACGGAGTCGGCCATCGTGCTTTGCTCGGGCGCCGGAGCGCGCAGCTCCTGCATCTGCTTCAGCGCCAGGTCGAGCGACCATCCCGGCGCGAGATAGCCGCGCGCCGCCTGGCGCCGCGTCTCCGCCGTCTCATTGTCGAGGACGGTCGCGAACTGCTCGAGCCGCGACAGATAGGCCTCCGCGTCGGCGGCATTGTCGATCGTATGCGCGCTGTGCAGGAAATCCGGGATCGAGAAATAGGAGCCGTCCTGCTGGCTGACCTCATAGGGGCTCTGCGGGTTGGAGATGTCGAATTGCTTGGGCCCGACGTTGCTGGTCCTGAGATCCCACAGCACGACCTCGCGGTTCAGCCTGGCGCTGGGCGACAGCCCCGCTTCGGGCACGGCCTCGAGCCAGCCGATGAACTTGTCGGTCCGCGCCGCTTCCTCGCGACGGGCCTGCGCGACCGGCCGCGTATCGAGCCTGGAGCGCAGGGGAGCCAGCTCGCCCTTGTCGAGGCCAAGGAAGGTCGCGAAGGTGGGGGACGTCCGCACCTGCTCCTGGAAGATATTCTCGAACAGCGCATTGAGGCCGGCGTCGCCCGCGGCGGTCGATGACTGGAAGGCGAATGCGGCCGCGGGCGCTCCGTGGGTGAGCAGCGGCAGGCAGAGCGCGGCGGAGCCGGTAGACAGGAATTGACGGCGGTCCATGGTACGACGCTCCCAATAAAAAGCCGCCCGACGATAAGGGCCGGCCCGCAACCGGCAAGCGCGTTGGTCGAAAAACAAGTCACGCTTGCAGAGGGAACAGCGCGGTTCGCATCCCGTTCTTGGGCCATGCTCAGGCTCAAGGTGTTCCGAACGACCAGCGGCTTCTACGACCATGTCGTCGCGGCGCCCAGCCGGCCCGCGGCGCTCAAGGCCTGGGGCGCCAAGACCGCCGAGTTCTTCGTGCTGATCTGCCCCGTCCCCATGCCGGGTCAGGGTAGCGCGAGGCCCGACCCAGACAACCGGCAATTCGACCAGCTGGGCCGAAGTCGGTTATTCCAACTTCAATCGCACGAACGCCATCGCGCCGTTGGGGTCGCCGCCGTAGATCGCCTCGATCTCCCCGGGAACGAAATTGAAGGCATAGAGCCCACCGATGCCCAGCTTGAGGTTGGGCGCGATGCGGAAGTCGCGGACTAGGCCGAAGCTGACCTTGCCCACCCGGAAGGCTTCGCCGTGATGACCTTCCTCGCCCTCGACCAGTTCATTGTTTTCCGTGATCTCGCCGCGGCCAAACAGCGTCCATTCCTTCCAGTTGAGCGAGCTTTCCAGCGCATGGGCGTCGAAGCTGTGGCCTTCGAGCGTCTTGCGGCCCCACGCCAGTGACGTAGACCACCAGCCGTTGGTCATCGGGCGAGTGTAAATGCCGCTCGCCGACCAGCGCTTCTGGTCGACACCGGGTTCGAGCTGCTCGGGATCCTCCAGATGCGCCCAGCTTCCTTGCAGGGCGAGCTCCCGCGTCGGATTCCAGCTGACCCGCACCGAGGTCGAATCCAGCGGCGCGGTCTCGATGTTCCAGCGATGCTGGTCGGGCTCGCGGCCGTTGAAGCGGGACAGTTCGATCTTGGCCTTGTCGTGGACCAGTCCGGCGGTCAGCACGCCGAAGGTGATGTGGGTCGAATCCAGCCAGTGATGGCTGATCGGCGCCTCGGGCGAGGTGCTGATCGATTGGCGATGCATGAAGGCCGGCGGCCCGAACGCCGGTTCGCCCGGCAACCCCGCGTAGAAGAACAGGCTGCTCTTCGGCCCGATGTTCTGCGAGATGCTGGCCGACAGCTCCATGAAGAAGTCGTGCGGATGCTGCCGGTCGACCAGCGGGGTCACGCCGTCGGCGGTCTCGCCGCTCGCCAGCAGCAGCGGATAGCCGCGCTTGCCCATCAGCGGGTCCGGGCTGAGCATCGCCTTGAACTGCAGCGTGCCATCGCCGACCGGGCGGCGCGCCATGCCCATCAGCATTCCGGCGACGAACGTCTTGGAATCGCCGCGCGGCGCTTCCTGCCAGCTGTGAATCAGGTCGATGTTGCCATGGGCCAGGAGGGTCCAGTCGCGGCTCATCAGGTGCAGGCCTCCATGCCGGCTGCCGTCCGGTTGCCAGGCCGTGCCCGACGCCTCGCGCGCCATGGGGTAAGCGCCGAGCGCACCGGTCATGCCGTGGCTCGGCGGATGGATTTCCTCGGCGGGGCCGGCGTCGACCGGAGTCGGTTGATGCGCCCCATGATCTTGCGGCGGTCGTTCGGCAGCGGGCGCGGGGGCGTGGTGCTGATGCTCCTCGGCCGGCGCGGCTTCGGGCTGTGGCTCGGCAGCCTGTGGCTCGGGTCCCGGCTGGGGCGCAGGGTCATGATGCTGGTGCTGCGCCAAGGCGGTGGCGGGCAGCGATGCGAGCGCGAGCGCGCTCGACGCCGCGAGATGGATGATGTTCACTTGTTTCACTCCGGGCGCTGGGCCGCCGACGCGCCGGGGCACGCCGCCGGCCCTCAACGCAGACTAGTGCTGATGGGCGCCATGCTCGGAAGGCTTGTCGCCGCCGTGCTTCTCGCCATGCTCGCCATGGCCCTTCTCGGCCATATGCTTGCAGCAGCAGCACTCCATCTTCTCGTCCTTCATCTTCTCGCAGCAGTCCATCTTGGGCTCTGCCGGAGGAGTCTGGGCCAGCGCCGGAGCGGCGAAGGCAAGCGCGAGCGCGCCGAAAATGGTCGTCTTCATGTCAAAACCTTTCGTGAAATCGAGTCGATGGGTTCGATGTTCACGCGGGTCGGGGAGGGGGCGTCGCGATCTCGCTCAGGGTTCCGCGATGGAATTGCTCGGCCGACGGGCGCAGCTGCGGCTTGGGCAGCACCAGCGGCTCCGCCATCATCGTCGGCAGCGTGGCGGCGGCCATGCAGCCGGCCGCGCAGCAGGGCTTGCCCTTCTCCTGCGTCGGTAAATCGGGTTGAGGCTGGTCGGCGCAATGGCCGGCGCTGGTCGTATCGGCGCCCATTTGGGCATGATGCGCCGGCGCCGCGGCCATCGCCCGATCGCCCGCCATGGCGAGCGGCGCGAAGCTCATCGCCACGGCCAGCAGCACGCCCAGCAGGATGCGCATTCCCATCCGCGCCCTATGGCTGCGTCGCGCCGGATTGGCAACGCTCGCCGGCAATTGTTGACTGTGCGGAACGGTTGCCGCACACCGGCCTTCGGAAAAACGTCAGGGGAGAGGCGGCCGCAATGGCTCTTTCGCGCAAACAGCGCTACGATGGAGCCGACGCGACGGTCGTGCACATTGGCCGCCTGCGCCGCGTGGCCGGCGCCTCTTCCGCATGGCGCTGAATTACAAGTGGAGGAGCGTCATCATGTCCAGAAATGTCGGTTCGGTCGATCGGGTGTTCAGGCTTTGCATGGCGGCATTACTTGCTTTCCTGGCCTTGACCACCTCGTTGGAGGGTTGGGGTGAGATCGTGTCGTACGCCGTGGCCGCCTATCTCGCCATCACGGCGCTGATCGGCTTTTGCCCGATCTACCGCATCCTCGACGTGGACAGCTGTCACGATCACGGCGGCACCTATCACAGCGGGCAGGACCCGTTCGACGGCCGCGGCGGGGATTGAGCCGCCGGGCGCGGCGCGGCGATTGCCCTGGCAATCGCTAGCAGCGCGTAGAGCCGTCAGCGCAGCTGAACCCGTCCGACGGCGCGGATTTGCTCCGCGCCGGCATCGCAACCTATGACCGACTTCTCTACTCAGATATCAAAGTCGCTGATCCGCCCGTCCGAGCGGAAGGTGCAGTCCCAATTGTCGCTGCCGAAGCCGCGGCTGACATAGCCATAGACCTTCATCCGGTTGTTGTCGGTCCGGCGCACGTTGGTCACCCGCACCGATCCGTAGCGCGAGGCATGGTTGGCGCAGGCGCTGGCCGCGGCCTGGCTGAAGCTGGAGCCATAGGCGCCGCCCAGCACGCCGACGGTGCCGATGTAGGGATTATAGGCGTTGCGGTTATAGCCGTACGGACTGTAGCTGTAGCCGCAGGCCGCGAGCGACATGGTCGCAACGAGGAGAAGGGTTTTACGCATCGCGATACTCCCGTGGTTTCACACCCCACGACCGCTCGATGCTGCAAAAACTCCTGGCGACCCCTTTTGTGTCCCTGCCAGGCCCGGCCTTTGCGTTCGTGACCGCTCCCGCTCCCTTACCTCCGCCTCTCCCTGTCCCTCCGCTCGTACAGCCGCACCAGCCGGATCGCGTCCATCACGCTCACATCCCGCATCGGCGCGTCGGGCTCGGGCAGCTCGCGGTCGAAATAATGGTTGAGGTTCTCGTGGACCTGCGACTCCAGCTCGCACATGCCGATCTCGACCGCCTGGTCCCACGCCCGCGCGAAGCCCGGAAACTTCCTGCGGTGGTTATAGGCGGCCGGCGGCCACATCCCCACCTCGCGGCTGGCCAGCCTGACGTTGGCCGTCCCCGCCAGCACGGCGAGGAAGCGCTGCTCGACCTTCGGCGTCCAGCTCCCCACGTTCGCCCGCCTGATCTGGGTCCGCCGCCCGCCACCGGAACCGCCCGTCCCGCCGACCACCAGCTCCACCCCGTCATGATAGCGCCACCGGGGATCGGCTGGCTCGCTGCCACTTCCCTTCAGGGGTGGGGAAGCCGCATCATCCCTCAGCATCATCTTCGCAATGTCGATCGCCTCCCGGCAGGCGGCGTCGAACTCCGGGTCCGTCTGGCGATGCAGGCAAACCCAGGACCGCGAAACCTTGGCCCGTTCCGCGGACAGCGTCTGGTTCCCGCTTTGGCTGAGACAGTTGAGAAACGCCCGCTTCCGCTGGGCAGAGAATTTTTGAGTCATCTTCTTCCCGCATCAAGCGGGAGTGTTCCCCGGCGGAGGCCGGGGCCCAGGCCCGCGAAGCGGGAATTCACCTATGCATCAGGGCCTGTGTAGGACAGCATTTTCCGCCGAGCGCAGCGGAGCGATTGCAAAGCGATCGGGAGGCAGCGCGTAGAGCCGGAAAATGCCCGGCCGACCGGCGGGCTTCAGCCCGACCGGATCGACGTCACGGATTCACTCCGTGACGGCAAATCATGCTACGAAAACCCCAGCAATCGCAGGGGGTTCGCATGACCAGGATGCCGATCGCACTTATCGCCACCATCGCCGCCGCAGCATTCGCGCTCCACGCCCCGGCCCATGCCGAGAGCGTCAAGGTCAACGGCATCGAGCTTCACTATGACGTCCAGGGCAGCGGCGAGCCGCTGATCATGCTCCACGGCTTCGGCGAGTGCAGCAGGATGTGGGCCCCGGTCGTGCCGGAGCTGGCCAAGGCCCACCGCGTCATCACCGTCGACATGCGCGGCCATGGCCGCTCGACCAACCCGTCGAACAAATTCTCCCACCCGCAGTCGGCCGAGGACATCCGCGCGCTGATGGACTCGCTCGGCATCAAGCAGGCCCGCGCGATCGGCTTCAGCAGCGGCGGCATGACCCTGCTGCGCCTCGCCACCAAATATCCCGACCGGCTGACAAAGATGGTGGTGGTCGGCGCGACCACCCATTTCGGCGACCAGGCGCGCGCGATGGTCCGCAGCGTCAGCATGGAGACGCTGCCGCCGCCGATCCTGGACGGCTTCCGCAAATGCGCGACGCGAGGCGACACCCAGGTCAGGGAGATCCTCGCCCAGTTCGCCCATTTCGCCGACACCACCGACGACATGAACCTCACCCCCGCCGACCTCGCCAAGGTCAAGGCCCAAACCCTGATCGTCCACGGCGACCGCGACGAGTTCTTCCCGGTGGCGATCCCGGTGACGATGTACGGCTCGATCCCCAAGGCGGCGCTGTGGATCGTGCCGGGCGGCGATCATTCGCCCAGCGCGGGGGCGGACCGGGAGGAGTTTGTGGAGGTGGTTTCCGAATTCCTAGCGAAGCCTTAGCCCCGCCGGGCGCGGAGGCGGGGGACGGGGTCGAAGGGGATGTGTCTAGTGGTGGGGTCGTCGA
>DASTCB010000114.1:0-6145 GCA_035711585.1 Sphingomicrobium sp. | reverse complement strand
ATCATCGTCGACTGGAAGCAGATGAACTCGGCGCTGTTCGAGGCGCTGGAGGTGGAGCGCATCGCCATGTTCGTGGTGCTGTGCATCATCATCCTGGTCGCGGCGTTCAACATCGCCAGCTCGCTGATCATGCTGGTCCGCGCCAAGACCCGCGACATCGCCATCCTGCGCACGATGGGCGCCAGCCGGCGCTCGCTGCTCCGCATCTTCATGACGGTGGGGCTCAGCATCGGCACGATCGGCATCGTCATCGGCGCAATCCTTGGCGCGGTCTTCCTTTTCTTCCGCCAAGGCGTGGTGAACTTCATCCAGCTGATCACCGGCCAGAATCTGTGGGACCCGTCGGTCCGCTTCCTGACGGAATTGCCGTCGCGCACCGATCCGTTCGAGGTGGCGGCCATCGTCGGAGTGACCATCGTGCTGACCTATCTCGCCACCCTGTTCCCGGCGCGCAACGCTGCCAATACCGATCCGGTCCAGGTGCTGCGCTATGAGTGATCCGGTCCTTCAGACGCGCGGGCTGAAGCGCAGCTTCACTCAGGGCGGGGTGACAATCGAGGTGCTGCGCGGAGTCGACCTCGACGTCCGCCCGGGCGAGATCGTCGCGCTGCTGGGCCCCTCGGGCTCGGGCAAGTCGACCTTGCTCCAGGCGGTCGGCCTGCTCGAGGGCGGTTTCGAAGGTTCGATCCGAATCACAGGGAGGGAGGCGGCCGCGCTCGACGACGACGGCCGAACGGCCCTCCGCCGCGACGCGCTCGGCTTCGTCTACCAGTTCCACCATTTGCTGCCCGATTTCGACGCGCTGGAGAATGTGCTTCTGCCGCAGGTCATCCACGGCGCGGACGCCGACGCCGCTCGGCAGCGCGCCCAGGATCTGCTCGGCAAGCTCGGCCTGTCGCAGCGGCTGGACCATCGCCCGTCCCAGCTGTCGGGCGGCGAGCAGCAGCGGGTCGCGGTTGCCCGGGCGCTCGCCAACCGCCCGCCGCTGGTGCTGGCCGACGAACCGACCGGCAACCTCGACGAGGCTACCGCCGACCGGGTGCTCGGCGAATTCCTGGCGCTGGTCCGCGGCGAGGGCAGCGCGGCGCTGGTCGCGACTCATAACGAGCGCCTCGCCGCCAAGATGGACCGAGTGGTCAGATTGCATGAGGGAGTGCTGGAATGACTGAGCTCACCGCCATCCCCGTCAAGGCCGCCGACGCTTCGACCACCGACCTGTCAGCTCACAAGGGCGAGGTGATGCTGATCGTCAATGTCGCCTCGCAATGCGGCTTCACCCCCCAATATGAGGGCCTGGAGGCGCTGCAGCGCAAATATGGCGACAAGGGCTTCACCGTGCTCGGCTTTCCCTGCAACCAGTTCGGCGCGCAGGAGCCGGGTGACGCCGACGAAATCGCCAGTTTCTGCAAGCTCAATTATGACGTCAGCTTCCCGATGTTCGCTAAGATCGATGTCAATGGCGATGATACCGCGCCGATTTACAAATATCTCAAAGACGAGGCGCCGGGCCTGCTTGGGAGCAAGGCGATCAAGTGGAACTTTACCAAGTTCCTGGTCAACCGGTCGGGGAAGGTGGTGAAGCGCTATGCCCCGCAGACCAAGCCCAACGAGCTAACCGGCGATATCGAGGCGCTGCTTTAGCTGGGGATAAGTCGGTCGGGCGGCTGGAGATTCGTCGGCCGCTTGCCCATAGTGACACCAATGTCCGCGCCTTACGTACCGCTTCGCGTCTTTTCCTCCTTCACCATGCTCGAGGGCGCGATCGAGCCCAAGGCCATCGCCAAGCAGGCGAAGAAGCTGGGTTTTCCCGCCGCGGCGCTCACCGACCGTAATGGCCTCTATGCGGCGATGCCGTTCGGCGAGGCCTCTATGGCCGAAGGCGTTCAGCCAATCATCGGGGCGACTCTTGCCGTCGACCGGCCCGATGATATTGGCCCTGCCGGGGCGATCGACTGGCTGGTGATGCTGGCGCAGGACGAGGCCGGCTATGACAATCTCTGCCGGCTGGTGTCGGCAGCGCACCTCGACCGCCCGGTCCATGAAGAACCGCATGTCCCGTTCGACGCGCTGCAGGGCGCGAGCGACGGGCTGATCGCACTGACCGGCGGTGGCGAAGGAGCACTCGCCCGCCTGTTCGCCGACGGCCAGGCCGACAAGGCGGGCATCTACGCGGGCCGGCTCAAAGCCCTGTTCCCGGGCCGGCTGTATATCGAGCTGTCGCGGCGTGGCGATCCGGTCGAGGAGGCGGCGGAAGCGCAGCTGATCGATCTCGCTTATCGCCTCAACCTTCCCCTGGTGGCGACCAACCCAGCCCAATATGCCGAGCCGGAGTTCCACGCCGCGCACGACGCCATGCTGTGCATCGCCGGTTCGACCTATGTCGAGAACAACGAGCGACCGCGCAGCTCGCCCGAGGCGTGGCTCAAGCCGGCATCGTCGATGGAGCAATTGTTCGCCGATCTGCCGGAGGCCATCGCCAACACGTCGGTCATCGCCCAGCGCTGTGCGGTGGCAGCGCCCAAGCGCCGGCCGATCCTGCCGCGGCTCAGTGACGACGAGGACGAGACTCTGCGTCGCGAGGCTCATGCGGGGCTGGAGAAGCGGTTGGAGGACAGGGCCGAAGAGGAGAAGCACCAGTATCGTGAGCGACTCGATTTCGAGATCGACGTCATCACCCGCATGGGCTTTGCCGGTTACTTCCTGATCGTCGCCGACTTCATCCAATGGGCCAAGGCGAACGACATCCCCGTCGGTCCGGGCCGCGGATCGGGAGCCGGCTCCGTGGTCGCTTGGGCGCTGACCATCACGGACCTCGATCCGATCGAATTAAACCTGCTGTTCGAGCGCTTCCTGAATCCAGAGCGCGTGTCGATGCCCGACTTTGACATCGACTTTTGCGAAACCCACCGCGACAAGGTCATCCACTACGTCCAGCAGAAATACGGCCGCGACAAGGTCGCCCAGATCATCACCTTCGGGCGGCTGAAGGCGCGCGCGGTGCTCAAGGACACCGGCCGCGTGCTTCAGATGAGCTATGGACAGGTCGACCGGCTGGCCAAGCTGGTGCCCAACCATCCGACCGATCCCTGGACGCTCGAGCGCAGCCTCAACGGCGTCGCCGAGCTGGAGAAGGAGTACCGCTCCGACCCGGAAGTGAAGCGGCTGTTCGACTTGGCGATGAAGCTGGAAGGTCTGCCGCGCCACAGCTCGACCCATGCCGCCGGCGTGGTGATCGGCGACCGGCCGCTGCATGAGTTGGTCCCGCTCTACCGCGACCCGCGCTCTGACATGCCCGTCACCCAGTTCGACATGAAATATGTCGAGGGTGCGGGCCTAGTGAAGTTCGACTTCCTCGGACTCAAGACGCTGTCGGTGCTGAAGGAAGGCCAGCGGCTGCTGGCGCAGCGCGGAATCGAGGTCGATTTCGCTGCGCTGCCGTGGGACGACCCAGCGGTCTATGAGCTGCTCCAGCGGGGCGACACGGTCGGCGTGTTCCAGCTGGAATCCGAAGGCATGCGCCGGACGCTGGCCCAGGTGCGCCCATCAAACTTCGGCGACATTATCGCGCTCGTCTCGCTCTACCGGCCCGGGCCGATGGACAACATCCCGCTGTTCGGCGACCGCAAGAATGGGCGGGTGCCGATCGCCTATCCGCACCAAATGCTGGAGGGCGTGCTCAAGGAAACCTACGGCATCTTCGTCTACCAGGAACAGGTAATGCAGGCGGCCCAGGTGCTGGCCGGCTATTCGCTGGGCGAAGCTGACCTGCTGCGCCGGGCGATGGGCAAGAAGATCAAGTCGGAGATGGATGCCCAGCGCGCGCGCTTCATCGAAGGCGCGGCCAGGAACGACATCGGCGCGGCCAAGGCGAACGAGCTGTTCGACTTGATCGACAAGTTCGCCGGCTATGGCTTCAACAAGAGCCACGCAGCGGCCTACGCGCTGGTGGCCTATCACACCGCCTGGCTCAAGGCGCATCACCCGGCCGAATTCTTCGCTGCGTCGATGAGCTTCGACATGGCGCAGACCGACAAGCTGGCTCTGTTCGTCGAGGACATCAGGCGGAGCGGGATCGAATACCTGCCGCCTGACGTCAATGGGTCGCGGGCCGATTTCTCGGTCGAGGACGGCAAGGTTCGCTATGCGCTTGGCGCGCTCAAGGGCGTCGGCGAGAAGGCGATGGAGGCGCTGGTCGCCGAGCGAGAGGCGAACGGTCCCTACAAGGATCTCGACCAATTCGCCGAGCGGATCGATCCCAAACTGCTCAACCGCCGCCAGCTGGAGAGCCTGGCCGCCGCGGGAGCCTTCGATGCGTTGAATCCGGATCGGCCGTCGGTGAACGCCGCGGCGGAGACGATCCTCGCCCATGCCGCTGCGGCACACGACCAGCGCACCAGCGGTCAGCACGGCCTGTTCGGCGGCGGCGGTTCGGAGAGCGCCGTTGCGCCAATCCGCCTGCCCACCAATGTCCAATGGACGCTGGCGGAGCGCATGGCGGCCGAGCGTGACGCCTTCGGCTTTTATTTCTCCGCCCATCCGGTCGATGCGCAGCGCCATTTGCTGGCGGCGCACAAGGTCCGCAGCTTCGCAGAGCTGTCCGATTTGCCGCTGGGGGAAGGGCGGTCATCCGCGACCATGGCGGGTCTGATCGAGGGCGCCCGCTGGCGGGTGTCGGCCAAGGGCCGGCGCTATTTGATGGCGACGATTTCAGATGCTTCCGGTCAGTACGAAGCGACGGTGTTCGACGATGAGCCATCCGCAGCGTTGGAGAATGCTGCAAAGTCGGGCGCCTGCGGCCTAATGACCGTCGAGCTGGATCGGCGGCCCGGCGATGACACCCCCCGCGTCACCGTCAAGCGGTTCCAGCCGTTCGACGGCCTGGCGAAACGGACCCGGCTCCTCCTCAGCATCAGGATTGCAGATCCTTCCACGATTGCGGCTATTGCACGGGAGCTGGCGGGCGCTCGTGGCGGCAATGGCGTGATCCGGGGGATCATGCCAGTGAGCGGTGGGCGAGAGGCGACCTTGGTCCTGGGGCGAGACTTCAACCTCGATGCCGACCTCGCCGCCCGCCTCACCCGCGTGCTAGGTGAGGGGGCGGTCGAGCTCAGCGCGCAAGAGCCCCCGAGGCTCGCACTGGTCGGCTAGCAACTAACTCATCATGAACTCGGCCTTCTTCACCTCCTTGGTGATGCGGGCATCGAGCTCCTCGTCAATCTCGCCGCGCAGGCGCGGGAAAACCTGATCCTCCTCCATCCGGGCGTGCGCTTCGACCGACGCCCGGAATTCGCGGACGGTATCGATCCAGGCCGGATCGTCGGCGGACATGTGGTTGAGGCGATAGAGGAACTCCTTGACCTGGCCATGCTCGGTCTCGAGCTCCTCGGCTTCCGCCGTTTCATTGGCTTCGCGCAGCGCCGGATAGACCACATGCTCCTCGGCATAGGCATGCTTGTCGAGGGCATAGCCAAGCTTCATCAGCAGCATCTTGCGCTGGGTCGTCTGGGTCTCGTCGGTCTCGAGCATCCTGTCGAACAAGGCCAGGACCGCCTGATGTTCCTGCGCCAGGCTCTCGGCCCAATTGCCGTGACCGCTGACAAGGGCTTGCGACAGGAACTTGCGACCAAGGTTGGCGGCGATGGCCAGCGCGGCCCCGCCGAGCGCCGCACCGGCAATGGCCCCGGTCGAGCCCCAGCGGAAGGCGCTGCGGCCATTGGCTGATGTGCCGCCGGAGCTGGTCGAGCGGCTGCGCGACCGGGACGAACTGCTACGATTGGCACTGCGGGTAGCCATGACGCATCCTCCTCTTTGGGTTTGCGCCAATAACTCTTTGGACGGCACCGCCGTTCCGGCGACTCGTCGCAGCGATCAACCCTGTGGATCGGTGGGAGGCGGCGGCGGAGGCGATACCTCGTTGGCAGCCGGTGGCGGAGCCACTTCCGGTTCTTCGGGGAGGAGCGAGGGCGTGGCTTCGACGCCATTCTCCTCGGGCGTCAGCATTGGCTCGTCAATCGCCGTGGCATCGACCGAGGGCTCGGGAGGCGGCGGAGTCGCGGTCTCATATTCCTCACCCGGCAGTTCGCGCGGCGCCTTGCTCGGCGGCGGCGCCTTGTCCTTGGGGGCCGTTGTGCCTTCATAGACACAG
>DASTCB010000113.1:0-10619 GCA_035711585.1 Sphingomicrobium sp. | reverse complement strand
GAACACACTTCTTCCCGCATAAAAGCCGGCCAGGTCCAGGCCGCTTGGCGACGGCACGACGTGATAGTCAAAAGCACCGTGCACAAGAACGAGATAGCAGCCCATGCCTGACCATCGGCGATTGCCCTAATGTCCGCAATGGGTCGAAAGCGGTCATTAGCTTAGCCCCAATCCTCCTGCTTCCACCCGCGCTGGTCGGCCAGGCGCTTCAATCGGTCGTGCGGATTGACCGCAACCGGCTCGTCGGCCCATTCGAACACTGGCGCATCGCTGGCATGGTCGGAGTAAAAGCGGACATGGCCGCGCTCCAGCCCGCTGTGCGCCAGCCATTCACCGATCATCCGCAGCTTGGCCGGGCCGTAACAATTCTCGCCGTCGATCTTGGCATGGACGCGCTGGTCGAGACCCAGGATTGAGCCGGTCCCGATGCAATCGTCGAACCCCAGCCGCTCGCCGATCTCGCGCGCGTAGAAGCGGTAGCTGGCGGTGGCCATCACCACCCGCCGCCCCTCCGCCTTGTCGCGGGCGATGGCCGCGCGCGCGCCGGGGCGGATATTGTTCGCCAGCACAGCACTCGCGAAACTGTCGACCAGCGGCTTCAATTCTTGCGGGTGACGCTTGTGGCCGAGCAACAGGCGGTGGTTGATTTCCTTTAGCTGCCCGCGATCGATCAGCTTGACGACATAGGCCAGCATCGAGCCGATGACGAAAGGAAGGAGCAACAATCGCCAGGGCGCCCGCCGCATCGCGCAGTGGATCAGGAAAGGCGTGTAGGTCGCGCGCTTCGTCACCGTGCGGTCCATGTCGTAGATGGCGAAATCGGTCTTCACGCGCGTCCTTCGAGAATGGCGGTGACCAACGCATGATCGGCCTCCTTGTCCACGTCCACGGCTGCGAGCGGGTTGGCCAGCTCCACCTTGCGGATGGAAATTCCGAGGCGGCGGCCAATGGAGGCCAATGTCTGGTCGAGGGTGCGCAGGCGCAGCAATGCGCCAAGCAGCGCCGCGGGGCCGAGCGCCTCGATCATCCGCCAGCCCTTCTTGCGATCCTGTTCGACCGAGCGCCATAGCGCGACCGCCTTGGCCGCCTCGGCGCTGCCGAAAGCGAACAGGTTGGCGCCCGAATAGGCGCCACCACGGAATTTGATCCAAGTGCGCTGCGTGTCGGGCAGCCGGCGCATCAGGGCCCGCCGCTCGACCAGGCCGATCGCCAGGTCGGCGCCTTCCGCATTGGTGCAGAAATCGGCGATCATGGCCTCGTCGAGGAGCGCGTGGTCAGCCGTCGTGACCAGCAGGGGAAAGCGCGTTGCCGGATCGGCGAGCAATGCCTCCAATGTTGCGGCGATCGTTCGCCCGGATTGCTCGACGGTCAGGCGCTCATCCCTTGGGAGGACGGTCGCAATGCGGTCCGTTTGCTGGGTCAGGACGCGAACCTGGGCGACCTGCGGAGATTTTAGCAAAGCCTGCAGCGGCCGAGCGACCATCGGCATTCCGCCGACGGGGATCAGCGCCTTGAGATCGGTGCCGTGAGCCGCTGCGAACGTATCCGGGCCCGGCCGCGACCCCGCCAGCACCAGTGCCGTCCAGCTCATTCGAGCCAGCTGGTGACCGGCTGGCCGCGGTCACGCCGGGCGTTGGCCTGCGCCAGCCGCACCGCGTGGAAGATCAGCGACAGGATGGTCCACAGCGCGACCAGCTCGATCCCCATGTCCGGCCGTCCAAGCGCCAGGCAGAAGACCAGGATCACCATGTTCGGGTTACGCCGCGCCGTGATCAGCCGGAACCGGCTGTCGATCCGCTGCCAGACATGGATGTGCATGCCGTAGCGGCGCATGAATATGCCTTCGATGACGCGCTGCGCGACATAGCCGAGCACGATCGCCCCGACGATCAGCAGCTCATAGACCCGCTCCAGCGGCCGGCCATAGACGGCCAGTCCTTCCGCCCAGGCCCACCACCAGAAGGGTGGATGGACCAAGTCGATGCCATGATCGAAGATATTGCCCCATTTGGACGACTGGCCGGTGCAGCGGGCGAGCTTGCCGTCGACCGTGTCGAGCACCATGAAGGCGAAACCGGCCAGCACGCCGGTCCAGTACCAGCCGCCCAGGAACAGGAAGAAGGCCGCGACGCACAGCGCCGCGCCGATCGCCGTCACCATGTTCGGGGTCATCCCGGCCTGAGCCGCCCAGCGCGTGAGGTGGAACGCCAGGCCCCGCCACAGGTGGAGCGTAAGAATATCGGTCACGCCCTTGTAGCTGGCGTCATAGGCGGCTCGCTCGGCAGGCTCGGGATCGGCTGGATCGAGCCGCATCACGAATGGCCGCCCGCGCTTCCTCAGCGCGCCATAACTCAGCTCGGCATTGTCGGCGTCAATCTGTTCCAGCGCCCCCTGGTAAGCAGCGCCCGACAGCATGGCCGAGACGGCGGCGGCCGGGTCGCCATCTGCCGGGACATGGGCCAGCACCGCCTGGCCTTCCCGGATCAGGATTGCGCCGGGCGACTGGGCCAGGGCGTTGAGCCATTCCGGGTCCCAGGTCCAGTCAAGGTTGGCATAGACGGTCGACCGGCCCGGGGCGGCTTCGCTGGCCGGTTCGAGGCTCGCCTTGAGCGCCAGCGCATTGGCCCGATCGGTCGCCGCCATGCCAAATGCCCGGGCGGGATTATCCCCGACCGTCACGAACAGAGGCTTGGCCGTCAGGGCGCTCGTCATCGTGACCGGGGCTATACGGCATCAACCGCGGCAACAAAGTGGCAAAATGCGGCGGGCTTGCCGGACTACGCAATTTCGCGCAGGTTCCGCGCCAATGGCCGCCCAGTCGACCACCGCCGAAGCTACGCCCGGGCAGCACGTCTATCGCTGCGTCGGCTCGATCACCATCGCCCGGGCCGCTTCGACCCAGCGCGAGATCGACGCCTTGCCCGATCCGCTGACGCTGGACCTCAGCGGTGTCCAGAAAATGGACACGGTGGGCGCCTGGGTGATTTACCGGACCGTCCGCGACCGCGGCGCCAGGGTGGTCGGCGGCGGTGCAACGGTCGAGGCATTGCTGAAGCAAGTCGCCGAGGCCGACAGCCCCACTCAGATCAGGCCGGAGGAACCGTCATCCGCGCTCCGCATCCTGCGGGAGATTGGCGAATGGGTCGCGGAGGCCGGCCAGACGCTGGTCGGCCTGGTCGGCTTCCTCGGCGCGGTGCTGGTATCCTTCGCGACCATCATCCGCTGGCCGAAGCGATTCCGGCTCAACGCGGTGATCCAGCGGTTCGACCTGGTGGGGGTCAGGGCGCTGGGCATCATCGGGCTGATGAGCTTCCTGATCGGCATCGTCATCGGCCAGCAGGGGGCGGTTCAGCTGCGCCAGTTCGGCGCCGAGGTCTACACCATCAACCTCGTCGGCCGCATTACGCTGCGCGAACTGGGGCCGCTGATGACCGCGATCATGGTGGCGGGCAGGTCGGGGTCGGCATTCGCCGCACAGATCGGGACGATGAAGCTGACCGAAGAGGTGGATGCCATGCGCACCATCGGCGTGTCGCCGATCGAGGCGCTGGTCGTGCCGCGAATGTTGGCCGCGGTCATCATGATGCCGCTGCTGTCCTTCTATTCGATGATCGTTACCCTGATCGGCGGCGGCATCTATGTCTGGGTGGATCTCGGAATCCCGCCGCTGACCTATATCGAGCGGCTGCAGGAAGTCGTCCCGATCCGCGACCTGTGGGTCGGGCTGGTCAAGGCGCCGGTGTTCGGCTTCATCATCGCGCTCGCAGGCTGCTTCCAGGGAATGATGGTCGAGGGCGATTCCGAGCAAGTCGGAATCCGTACGACCGCGGCGGTCGTCCAGGCCATTTTCCTGGTCATCGTCGTCGACGCGGTGTTCGCCGTATTCTTCTCGCAGGTCGGGTGGATATGAGCCGAGACACGGTCATTTCCATCCGCGGACTCAAGAATAGTTTCGGCGAACAGGTCATCCACGAAGGTCTCGACCTCGACGTTCGACGCGGAGAAATTCTCGGCGTGGTTGGTGGGTCTGGCACCGGAAAATCGGTGCTGATGCGCTCGATCATCGGCCTTCAGACACCTAGTGCCGGCGAAATCGATGTTCTCGGCGAAAATATGATCGGCCGCGAGGAGGATGAGGCGAAGAACATCCGCCGCCGCTGGGGCGTCCTTTTCCAGGCTGGCGCCCTGTTCTCGACCCTCACGGTCGCCGAGAATGTCGAGGTGCCGATCCGCGAATATTTCCCCTTCATCAAGGAGGATCTGCTCGACGAGATCGCCAGCTTCAAGATCGCCATGTCGGGCCTTCCGGCCAATGCCGGACCCAAATATCCGGCGGAGCTTTCGGGCGGCATGAAGAAGCGCGCGGGCTTGGCCAGGGCGCTGGCGCTCGATCCCGAGCTGCTGTTCCTCGACGAGCCGACCGCGGGTCTCGATCCGATCGGCGCCGCCGGCTTCGACGAGCTGATCATGCAGCTCCAGAAACGGCTCGAGCTGACCGTCTTCCTGATCACGCACGACCTCGACACGCTCTACGCGATCTGCGACCGTGTTGCGGTTCTGGCCGATCGCAAGGTCATTGCGATTGGGACGATCCCGGAACTATTGGCTTTGGACCATCCTTGGATACAAGAATATTTTAACGGGCCGCGCGGACGCGCTGCGGCTCTGGGTCACGAGGAACAGGCGGCGCACGACTGATGGAAACTCGATCCAATTATGTGCTGGTCGGCAGCGTAACGCTGGCACTGCTCGCCGGGCTTCTGGTGTTCATCGTCTGGCTGGCAGGACTGTCGAACCAGGCGACCAAATGCTTCGACATTTATTTCAGCCAGGGCGTCGGCGGGCTCAATCGGGGTTCGTCGGTCAATTTCCAGGGCGTTCCAGTCGGCCAGATCGAGAAGATCAGCTTGCTGCCCGACCGCCCCGAATTCGTCTGGGTGCGGGTCGAGGTCGACGCCCAGACTCCCGTCCTCCAGGGGACCACCGCCCAGATCAAGGGTGTCGGATTTACCGGAGTCAGCGAGATCGCGCTGGAAGGCGCGGTCAAGGGAGGACAGCCGTTGACCCAGGCCGGCCCGCAGGGTTGCCCGGTCATTCCGGCCAGCTCGGGCGGGCTGGGCGCGCTGCTCAACAGCGCGCCGGAGCTGATCGACCGAATCCAGCGGTTGACCGAGCGGCTGACGGAGCTGCTTTCCGATCGCAACCAGAACTCGATTTCCAACATCCTCGACAATGTCGAGCGGACCAGCGCCGTGCTCGCCGAGCAAGCGCCGGGCCTGGCCGACGCCGTCGGCGATGCGCGGATTGCTGCCCGCAACGCCGGAATCGCTGCCCAGCGCGTCGGGGTGCTGGCCGACAGTACCAGCCAGCTGGTCAACGAGCAGGGCAAGCCGGCGGCGGAAGACCTGCGGAAGGCCATCGCCGCGGCCCAGCGATCGGCCGAGAATCTCGACGCGATCGTCGCCGACGCCCGGCCGGGCGTCCAGAATTTCAGCAAGAACACGCTGCCCGAGGTGAACAAGCTGGTCCGGGACCTCCGCGACCTGACGACATCGCTGCAGGCTGTCTCCCAGCGGATTGAAGAGGGTGGCGTGGGTGGGGCGCTAGGTCCGCCGAAACTGCCAGACTATGAGCCGGGGAAGAAACAATGAGCCCAATGTTGCGTCTCGCCGCGCCCGTGGCGCTGGCCCTCTCCTTGAGCGCCTGCCTGGGCGGTTTGTTGGGCGGCGGCGGAAAAACCCCGTCCTGGCTGCTGACGCTCACGCCCCAGGCGCCGGCCCCGGCCAGCATCGCTCGCACCGCAGCTCCCGGCGAGGCGGTCACAATCGAGCTTCCCGTCGTTCCCAAGGAAATTCGCACCAACCGCGTGCCGGTCCATTCGGGCCCGATCGCCATCGCCTATGTGAAGGACCTGACCTGGGTCGACACGCCCGACAAGCTGTTCCAGGACCTGCTGACCGAGACGGTGACCCGCACGACCAACCGGGTGGTGCTCGACCCCCGGCAATCCTCGCTCGATCCCGGCATGACCCTCACCGGCAGCCTGTCGCGCTTCGGCTATGACGAGCAGGAAGGCATGGTCGTGGTCCGCTACGACGCGGCGATGAGCCGCGCTGGCGCGACCATGGTGGAGACCCGCCGCTTCGAAGCGCGCGAGCCCGCCGACGGCACCGCTTCCACGGTCGCTCCCGCAATCAATGCGGCCGCCAACCGGGTGGCGATGGAAGTGGCGCAGTGGGTCGGGACCACGTGAACCGCAACGTCAAGATCGTCCTGTCCACATTGGCCTTCATTGCGGTGACCCTGCTTGTCGCCAAATGCGCCTATGGCACCGGCGAGTGGATAGGGCGCCACTAGGGTTAGCCTAAGCCAGCGATTTGCTGGCCTGCTCGAACACATCCTTCGAGAGACCTTGTGTCCTGACGATCCGCTCCAGCTCGGCCCGCATCAGCGCGGCCCGGTTCGGCTCGAATCGCTTCCAGCGGCCAAGCGAGGGAACCTGCCGTGCGGCCACCTGCGGATTCAGGCGACCGATCTCCAGGATCATGTCGGCGAGGAAACGATAGCCGCGGCCCGAGACATGATGGAACGCCCATTGATTGGCCGCGAAATGGCTGACCAGCGCCCGCCAGCGGTTGGGGTTGCGGATCGTGAAGTCGGGATGGCGGGCCAGCGATTCGACGGCGTCGATCGTGTCGCTGCATTGCGCCGACGCCTGCAACGCGAACCATTTGTCGAGCACCAGGCTGTCATCGCGGTAACGCGCGTGGAAGTCTGCGAACGCCACGTCCCGTTCTGGCCCTTCGAGGCTCGCCAACACGGTCAGCGCGCCCTGGCGGTCCGTCATATTGTCGGCCGCGAGATATTGCGCCTTCGCCAGGCTGGCGCCCTGGCTCGGATCCCCCGCCGACAGCAGCGCCAGGGCCACCGTCTTCAGCCGGCGGACCCCCTTGGCCTCGGGCGACAGGTCGGCGCCGGCAGCGCCCAGCGCCTGGGCCCGGGCCAGCTCTTCCAGCAGCGCGACGCCTACCGACCGCCGCAGCGCTTCCCGGCTGGCATGGATCGCTTCGGGGTCGACCATTTCCATCCGATCACCGATCAGCGCCTCGGATGGCAGTGCCAGGGCCTCGCCCTTGAACGCCGCATCGAGCGCGTTGGAGCGCAGCGTTCCGCGCATCGCCGCAATCACCGGCTCGGGATCCTGCGCCTCGCCTTTCGCCCCGGCGATGAGGGCGCGATACATTAGTTCCTGGAGCGCCTCGTAACGGGCGAAGGGGTTGGGATCGACCTCGGCCAGCCGCTCCAGCTCGCCCGGCTGCCGCTCGACTTCGAGCAGGATGGGCGCGGAGAAATCGCGGTTGATCGACAGCATCGGCGGCTCGGTGACTCGTTCGAAGCTCAGCTTGGCTTCCCCTTCCTCGAGCAGGATCAATTGCTCGCCGACAATCTCTTCGCCGCTGTCGCGCCCGACCAGCGCGGTCTTGAGCGGCAGCAGCATCGGCGATTTGTTGACGGCGCCCGGCGTGTCCGGAACCAACTGCTTGAGGTGCAATATGGCGATCTGCGAGTCCCGATCGTGGATCAGCTTCGCGCTGAGCCTCGGAGTGCCGGCCTGGCTGTACCACAGGCGGAACTGCGTGAGGTCGACCCCGCTGGCATCCTCCATCGCCTTGACGAAATCCTCGCAGGTCACCGCTTGCCCGTCATGGCGTTCGAAGTATAGGTCGCTGCCCTCCCGGAACGCTTCGTCGCCCAGAATCGTCCGCATCATGCGGATCACCTCCGCGCCCTTGTTGTAGACGGTCGCGGTGTAGAAGTTGGTGATCTCCATATAGGATTCCGGGCGCACCGGGTGAGCCAGCGGCCCGCTATCCTCGGGGAATTGGGCGGCGCGGAGCAGTCGCACATCCTCGATCCGCTTGACCGCCTTCGAGCCCATGTCGCCCGAAAAGCTCTGGTCGCGGAAGACGGTGAAGCCTTCCTTGAGGCTGAGCTGGAACCAGTCGCGGCAGGTGACCCGATCGCCCGACCAGTTGTGAAAATATTCGTGGGCCACGACCCCGGCGATATTGTCAAAGTCGATGTCGGTCGCGGTGTCCTGGTCGGCCAGGATGTAGCGCGAGTTGAAGATGTTAAGGCCCTTGTTCTCCATCGCGCCGAAATTGAAATCGTCGACGGCGACGATGTTGAACAGGTCGAGGTCATATTCGCGACCGTAGACCTCCTCGTCCCAGCGCATGGCCGCCTTGAGGCTGTCCATCGCGTGAGCTGTCTTCGGAAGATCCTTTTCGCGCACCCAGATGGCGAGCTCGACCTCGCGCCCGCTCATCGTGGTGAAGCGATCACGGTTGGCGGCCAGGTCGCCCGCCACCAAGGCGAACAAGTAACTGGGCTTGGGGAAGGGGTCGTCCCATTCGGCCCAGTGGGTGCCGTTCTCGCCGTCTCCGCCGGCGATCAGATTGCCGTTGGCGAGAAGGATCGGAAAGCGCGCCTTGTCGGCGCTCATCCGTACCTTGTAGCGCGACAGCACGTCGGGCCGGTCGGGGTGGAAGGCGATGCGGCGGAAGCCCTCGCTCTCGCACTGGGTGCAGAGGATGCCGCCCGAAGCGTAGAGACCGATCAGCTTGCTGTTCGCCGCCGGCGCGATCTCGACCTCAGTCTCGATCACTGCCTCATTTTCGGCGAGTTCGATGACCAGCGTGTCGCCATCCATCGCCCAGCGCGCCTCGCCGCCGTCGACGCGGACGCTGAGGGGCCTCAGCTCGTCGCCGGCGAGGCGCAGTGGCCGGTCGTGATCGCCATTGCGGGTGACCTTCAGCGTCGAGCGGACGCGGGTCCGCTCCGGGACGAGATCGAACTCCAGTGCGATCTCCGGCACGAGCCAGTCGGGCGGGCGATAGTCCTTGCGGAAGATGGTCACATGTTCGGGCGCGGTAGGTGCTTCGGCCTGGTCGAGAACGTCGGACATGGGTCCGACTTAGGCGGCGTCGGGGGCCGTCACAAGCGTCGGCCGCCGCCGGCCGGCAAGCGCAAGCAGCATCCCGCCGAGCGACAGCACCGCCCCGGCGATTGCCAGCGGGCTCCAGCGATAGGCTTCGAACAGGGTCGAAAGGCTCATGGCGATGATCGGGACCATGACGCTCGAATAGGCCGCCTTGCCGGGCCCGATCTTCCGCACCACGGGGAAATAGAGCGCGAAGCACAGCACCGACCCGAACAGCGCCAGGTAGAGCACCCCGGCCCAATAACCGAGCCGCGCCTCGGCCACCGGAGGGCCGGCCACCGCGAAGGCGAGGCAGATGTCGATCGCCGCCCCAATCGCCATTGACCAGGCCAGCAACGCCAGCAGCGGGTAGCGTTTCGCCCGCTCGCCGGCCTGGTAGACATTGGCGGCGGATGCGCCGAGCAGCCCCAGCAGCGTAAAGCCCAGGCCGACGGCGATGTCGTTCCCGGCAAGTGTGGTAGAGCGAAGCTCATGAATGAACAGCAGGGCGACCCCGGCGACCGCGACCAGCCCCGCCCACAGGAATCGGGCGTTTGGCTTCTGGCCGAGAAAGGCCCAGGCGAGCAGGCTGTTGGGGATCAGCAGCAGCGCGAACACGGTCGCGACCACGCCCGAGGTGATGAAGCGCTCGGCCATGTAGACGCTGTTGAAGTTGACGCTGAACTGGCTGATTCCAAGCACCAGAGCGGCGATGAGGCCGCCGCGATCCATCTTCAGCGACTGGCCCTTCCACTTCGCGACCATCGCCATGGCAACTGCGGCGATGGCGAAGCGATAGGCGACCGACCATTGCGGTGGCACGGTGCCGATCTGGTCGCGGATCACGATCCAGGTCGATCCCCATACGCCGGTGAAGATGATGAAGGGGATGATGATCGACGCGTCGATCCGCGTCGTCTCTTGGCTAGCGCGGTTCACAGCGACCGGATCGCTGCGGCGAGCTTGCCGACGGCATCCAGTTCCTGGTCCCAGCTGGTGACGAACCGGACCTCGCCCGGACCCCAGTCGTAGAAGTCATAGCCTTGGGCGCGAAGCCCGGCCGCTTCCTCGGCGGTCATTCGGACGAACAGCTCATTGGCCTCGACCGGATAGACCAGCCGCTCGGGCCCGCACGCCTCGGCCAGCGCCGCGGCGGCGGCATTGGCAGCGCGGGCGTTGGCCAGCCACAGGTCATTGTCGAGCATCGCCAATATCTGCGCGGCGAGGTAGCGGCCCTTGGACTGGAGGTGGCCGGCGCGCTTGCGCAGGCGCGGCACGGCCTCGGCCCTGGCCAAATCGAAGAAGATCAGCGCCTCGGCATTCATCCCGCCATTCTTGACGAATCCGAACGACATGACGTCGACGCCGGCCCGCCAGGTGACATCGGCCGGTTCCGCGCCGGTGAAGGCGATGGCGTTGGCGAAGCGCGCGCCGTCCATGTGGAAGGCGAGCCCGCGGCGTTCGACGACTTCGCCGAGCGCGGCGATTTCGCCGGGCCGGTAGCTGAGGCCATATTCAGTGGCGTTGGTGATCGACAGGACGGAGGGCTGCACCTGGTGAACGTCGTCGCGGACTTGATCGCAGGCCTCCTCGACCGTCGCCGGCGTTACCTTGGCGCCATGGCCGCTGAGCAAGG
>DASTCB010000112.1:0-4566 GCA_035711585.1 Sphingomicrobium sp. | reverse complement strand
CAAGACGAGGGGGGACCTGGAGCAGTCCGAACGGCAGTTGGTCGCCTATGCCCAGGCGCAGGGCATCATCAACACCGGTACCGGCGAAGCGGGTTCCACGCCCACCGATGCCAACTCGCTGCAGGGCGAGTCACTGGTGGCGCTGAACAAGGCTTTGGCCGACGCGACCGCGCGCCGGGTCGCCGCCGAGGGGGCCTATCGCTCGGCAGGCCTCGCCGGAGCCTTTGATGCCAATCAGAATACGCAAACGCTTCGACAGGCCCGCGCATCGCTGGAAGCGGAGTATCAGGAGAAGCGGACGCTGATGAAGCCCGAGCACCCTGACATGCTCAGCCTGCGTTCGCGGATTGAGGAGCTTGACCGGCAGATTGCGCGTGAGGGCTCGGCAGCAGCGGGCGGTCGCGCAAGCTCGTTGCGCGCTGAATATCAGGCAGCGGTCTCGGCGGAGCGAGCGCTGCAGGGGCGGGTGGCGGCGCTGAAGGGTTCGGTGCTCGACCTGCGCGGCCGCAGTATCCAGTATAACATCCTGCAGCGCGAGGTGGACACCAACCGCAGCCTCTACGACGCCCTGCTTCAGCGGTACAAGGAAGTTGGCGTCGCCGGCGGGATTGGAACGTCGCCGGTCTCGATCGTTGACCGGGCGCAGGTGCCTGGCAGCCCCTACAAACCCAATTTGCTGCTCAACCTGGTGCTCGGTCTGGGCCTCGGACTTGCCGCCGGCCTGGTCACGGCAGTCGCGCTCGAATATCTCTATGACACGATCAAGACCCGCGACGACGTGCGCAACAAGCTGGGCCTCGCCTGCCTCGGCGCGATCCCCAAGACGGTTGGCCACGAAAGCTTCATCGAGGAGCTGAAGGATCCCAGCTCGGTCGTTTCCGAGGCCTATTCGGCGGTGGTCGCGTCCCTCCGGTTCAGCACCGACGAAGGGCTGCCCAAGACGCTGGTCGTCACCAGCACCCGGTCAGGGGAGGGCAAGTCGTCGACTGCCCTGGCGGTCGCCCAGAATTTCGCGCGTCGGGGCGCATCCGTGCTGCTGATCGACTCCGACCTTCGCAAGCCGGCGTTCAAGGCGGCGTCGGACAAGGTCGGCCTGACCCGGCTCCTGACCAACGAGGAAGAGGTCGCGCGAAGCCATATCGTCCCAACCCAGTTCCCCGATCTGTGGCTGATGCCGAGCGGTCCGCTGCCGCCGAACCCTGCTGACCTGCTGTCGACCGGCCGCTTCCAGGAGATTTTGGCCGAGGTCACGTCCCATTTCGACATCGTGATCGTCGACGGTCCGCCGGTGATCGGCCTTGCCGATTCCCTGCTGCTGGCATCGGTCGCCGGTCATGTCATGTTCGTGGTCGAAAGCGGCAAGACGCGCACCAAGGCGGCGGTCGAAGCGCTGCGCATGATCGGAGGCACGGGTACACATGTCCTTGGCGCGACGCTTACCAAGTCGGCCGAAGACATGGGCGGATATGGCTACAAGGCCTATGGTTACGGCGCGATCGATCGCAAGCGGACCGAAATCCTGATGATCCCGCACGAGGCGGATCACTGAGCGGCTCGGGCTTATCCGGATGATAGCAGGGCTGCGCTGGCCAGGCGCAATCATCGTCGGGATTTTCCTTGCGCTTCTGGTGCTGCGCGAGGCGATGGTCACCGCCTATGTCGCCAGTAATCCGGCCAGGGCGGCGATGCTTTGGCCGTCGCATCCCTCGGTCGTTCTGGAATCGGGACTTGCGCAAATCGGTGACGCCGCCGCGAAGGGCGGGTCCGCCGATCCTGCCCTGGTCGATCGCCTGCTTGCAGTGTCGCCCGTCGAGCCTCTTGCCGGGGAGCCGTTCCTGGTGCGCGGCGTCCAGGCCCGCGTCGCCGGCGATGAACCAGCTGCCGGCCGCGCTTTCCTGGCCGCGCGCGAGCGCAACCCTCGGCTGGTGGCCGCGCGCTACTTCCTTGCCGATCATTATCTGAGGGCGGGCGATACGGGCGATGGACTTGCCGAGATCGCTGCCCTCGCCAGGCTCGTGCCGCGCAGCTTGGCGCAAGTCGCGCCGTATCTCGCCTCCTATGCGCGCAGCCCGGGAGTCGCGCCGCAGGTCAAGGCCTTGCTTCGCGTGCATCCGATGCTCGAATCCACGCTGCTCAACACACTCGCCGCTGATGCCCGGGACAGCAAATTGGCTCTGTATCTATGGAGCGGACGCACCGACAAAGGGACGAGGCGGTGGCAACAGCGCATGCTTCGGTCACTGGTCCAGGCTGGCCGTTTTTTCGAAGCAGCCGCGGCCTGGAGCAGATTCAGCGGCGGGCTAGCCGCAGGACGGCTCGATCCGGATTTTCGGACGGATCGGCTCGCGCCCTTCGGCTGGACCTTGGCGAGCGACGCTTCGGGGGTCGCAGAGCCGCAGGGCCAGGGTCGGCTTCATGCTCTATACTATGGGCGTGACGACAAGGTGCTGGCAGATCAGCTGCTGATGCTTGAGCCTGGCCCGTATCGCCTGTCGATGAAGGTCAGCGGCGCGAGCCCGACCGCAAAGTCGCTGGTCTGGGCCATTCGCTGCCTGCCGTCCGCCACGGAGCTTGCAGACCTGGCGCTGGACCCAAAGGAAGGCGCGCGATCGGCTTCGTTCGCGGTTCCCGCAGCCGGCTGCCAGGCGCAGCGGCTGGAGCTCAAGGGAACAGCACCCGAAATTGCGGAGCAGGCGGAAGCGACCGTCGCCGGGCTGCGCATCGAGAGTGATCGACCATGATGGCCGATCGGTTCCGCGTCGCGGTCGCCCCCGTCTATCTGTTCCTTTGCCTGCTGATCGGCGGCAGCAGCCAGGGAGTGTGGGGAAACGCGATCCTTCGGCTGCTGGCCGTGGCGTTGATCGCGTGGGCAATCGTCGACCGCCGGGAAGAAAGGCTGGTTCGCCCGGTCAAGCAGCTGCTCGGAATAACCGGGCTTGCCATCCTGCTTGTCGTCCTTCAGCTGATCCCACTTCCAGTCGCGATTTGGACGGCACTCCCGGGGCGCGAGCTGGTCATCGAAGGATTTAGGTTGCTCGGCATCAAACTCGCGCCGATGCCGCTGTCCCTTTCTCCAAACGACAGCCTGGCGGCTATGCTCGCACTGCTGCCACCGCTGGGGATGATCGCGGCCATGGCCGGGCTCAGAGCGTATCGCAGCGACCTGCTCGCCGCCGCGCTGATCGCCGGAACGGCGGCAGGCGTGCTGCTCGGCGTGCTCCAAGCGAGCAGCCCCGACCCGGAAAACAGCTTCTGGTACCTTTACCGCCACAGCAATTTCGGCGTGGCGACCGGTTTCTTCGCCAACGGCAACCATATGGCCGACCTCTTGCTGATCGCCATTCCTTTCATCGCCGCGCTGGGCTCATCGGTTCGCCAGGGTGCGAAGGATGTCCGCTTGCGATCGGCCACGCTGGCGATGGTTGGCGGGGGCCTGGCGGTGGTCATCCTGGGTCTCATCCTCAATGGATCGCTGGCGGGCTATGGTCTTCTCCTCCCGATCGTCCTTGCCAGCCTGTTGCTGTTGTTCGCGCCGCGAATTGCGTCCGCCAGATCCTCGCTGATCGGCATCGCCGTCGTCAGCGTTGCCGCAATGGCGTTATTGTGGCTCAGCCCGGTTGGCGGACGCGTCGGGACCGCCGCAGCGGAAACTTCCGTCACTTCCCGCCAGGAAATCCTCAGCGACAGCCTGGAGATGATCGATCGCTTCGGCCTGACCGGGTCGGGCCTCGGGACCTATCAGCGCGTCTATGCGCTGGGCGAGGACCCGGCGGCGGTCGACCGGGTGTTCGTCAACCATGCCCACAACGATTATGCCGAGCTCGCGGTGGAAACCGGACTGCCGGGCGTCATCATCCTGCTGATCTTCCTCGGCTGGTGGGGGACCAGTGTCTGGCGGATGCTGAAATCGCCGGCCGCAGATCAATATGCCTTCGCCGGCGCGATAGGGTCGGCCGCGGTGCTGCTGCACAGCCTGGTCGATTATCCGCTCCGGACCGCGGCGATCAGCACGGTGTTCGCGATGTGCCTGATGCTGATTGTCCTTTCGCGGCGCGCGGCCAAAGGCGACAACGACCTTCGCCCGACGCGGCATCTGGTCGTCGGCTGATTCAATCTTCCTCGCCATCGGCCGGCGGGGTCAGCAACCCCGGTCGCCATCGCACGATGAGCATGAGCAGGGTCGGCAGCGCCATCGTCAGCATGATGTCCTTGGCGCCCTCGCCAAGCTGGCTGCCGATATCGGGCCAGCGCTCGACCGCAAGGTCATAGGCCTCATTGCCGATTTCGAGCATCAGTACCGCCAGCCAGGGCAGGCCGCTCGCCGCGCTTCGCCGCAAGATCAGGGCAGCCAGAAGAAACAGGGTGAATCCGACGATGATGTGCAGGGCATCCATGCTGATGCCCGAGGCATGCTCGGCGAACAGCTTGAACTGGTACCAGCCACGAAAGGTCATCGGGCGCGGCCCATTACGAGGCGGCCCTGCCTGGCCAGCTCCGACACCATGTTGGCCGTTCCGGGAGCGAGGACGAGCTGCGTCGCGTGGATGCCGAATGTTCCCAGCGGTC
>DASTCB010000111.1:0-19653 GCA_035711585.1 Sphingomicrobium sp. | reverse complement strand
AAGTTCCGCGACGCGATGGACCGGATCGGCCTGCAAAGCCCGCGCTCGGCCATCGTCCACAATATGGAAGAAGCGACTGCGGCGCTGAACAAGGTGGGGCTTCCGGCAGTGATCCGGCCGAGCTTCACGCTGGGCGGCACCGGCGGCGGCGTGGCCTACAACCGCGAGGAATTCGTCGAGATCGTGCGGAGCGGGCTCGACGCCAGCCCGACGGACGAGGTGCTGATCGAGGAATCCCTCCTCGGCTGGAAGGAATATGAGATGGAGGTCGTCCGGGACCGGAACGACAATGCCATCATCATCTGCTCGATCGAGAATGTTGACCCGATGGGGGTGCATACCGGCGACAGCATCACCGTCGCCCCGGCGCTGACCCTGACCGACAAGGAATATCAGCGGATGCGCTCGGCTTCGATCGCGGTGCTGCGAGAAATCGGCGTCGAAACAGGCGGTTCTAACGTTCAGTTCGCAATCAATCCGAAGAATGGCCGGATGATCGTGATCGAGATGAACCCGCGCGTTTCGCGGAGTTCGGCGCTGGCGTCCAAGGCGACCGGCTTCCCCATCGCCAAGGTCGCCGCCAAGCTGGCGGTCGGCTACACGCTGGACGAGATCGCCAACGACATCACCGGGGGCGCGACCCCGGCCAGCTTCGAGCCGACCATCGACTATGTCGTGACCAAGGTGCCGCGCTTCGCCTTCGAGAAGTTCAAGGGCACCGAACCGATGCTGTCGACCGCGATGAAGTCGGTCGGCGAGGCGATGGCCATCGGGCGGAGCTTTGCCGAAAGCCTGCAGAAGGCGCTTCGGAGCATGGAGACAGGCCTCACCGGGCTTGACCGTGTTCCCGAACTGATGACGGCATCCGAGCAGCAGGTCGAGAATGCGCTCGGGCGGCCGACGCCCGACCGGCTGCTGGTCGCGGCCGAGGCGCTTCGCCATGGCTTCACGGTCGAGCGGATCCACCAGATCTCGGGCTTCGACCCGTGGTTCCTCGAGCGGCTGGCGGAAATCGTCCGGGCCGAGGAGCAGGTGCGGGACGAAGGGCTGCCGCATGAGTCGGGGGGGATGCGACGCCTGAAAGCGATGGGCTTCTCCGACAAGCGGCTGGCCCAGCTGGCGCTGCGTTCGGCGCATGTCGAACGGCAGCTGTCCGAGACCGCGGCGGGCGGGACGGGCATCGTCCATGACGCGCTGCGCGGCCTGACCGGCGGCGTGACCGAGGCGGAGGTGCGCAAAGCGCGGCTGAGGCTGGGCGTCCGCCCGGTGTTCAAGCGGATCGACAGCTGCGCCGCCGAGTTCGACGCGGCAACGCCTTACCTCTACTCGACCTACGAAGCGCCCCTCTTTGGTGAACCCGAGGACGAGGCCGAGGTCAGCGACCGGCGCAAGGTCGTCATCCTCGGCGGCGGGCCGAACCGGATCGGCCAGGGCATCGAATTCGATTATTGCTGCTGTCATGCCAGCTTCGCGCTCAAGGATGCGGGGCTGGAGACCATCATGGTCAACTGCAACCCGGAAACCGTCTCGACCGACCCGGACACCAGCGATCGCCTCTATTTCGAGCCGCTGACCGCAGAGGATGTTCTGGAGATCGTCCACCGCGAGGCGGAGAAGGGCGAGCTCAAAGGGGTGATCGTCCAGCTTGGCGGCCAAACGCCGCTCAAGCTCGCCGCCGAACTGCAGGCCGATGGCATCCCCATCCTCGGCACCTCGCCCGACAGCATCGACCTGGCCGAGGACCGCGAGCGGTTCGCCAAGCTGGTCGACCAACTCGGCCTCAGGCAGCCGGCCAATGGCCTGGCCCGCAGCCGCGACGAGGCGATCGCGGTGGCGGAGCGGATCGGCTACCCGGTGCTGCTGCGGCCCAGCTATGTCCTGGGTGGACGCGCGATGGAGGTGGTCGAGGGCCCGGAGCAGCTCGACCATTACATCGCCACCGCGGTGCAGGTGTCCGGCACCTCGCCGGTGCTGATCGACCGCTATTTGCGCGATGCGGTGGAAGTGGACGTCGACGCCATCTGCGACGGCCGGGAAGTGGCGGTTGCGGGTATCCTGCAGCATATCGAGGAGGCCGGGGTCCACTCGGGCGACAGCGCCTGCTCGATCCCGCCCTACAGCCTGGCCGACAAGGTGGTTGCCGAGATCGAGCGGCAGACCAGGGCGCTGGCGCTGGCGCTCAACGTCAAGGGACTGATGAACGTCCAGTACGCGGTGAAGGATGGCGAGGTCTACCTGATCGAAGTCAACCCGCGCGCCAGCCGCACGGTGCCCTTCGTCGCCAAGGCGATTGGGCGGCCGGTGGCCAAGATCGCCGCTCGGGTCATGGCCGGCGAGCCATTGGGCAGCTTCGAGCCGATCGACCGCGATATCGATCATATCGCCATCAAGGAGAGCGTCTTCCCCTTCGCCCGCTTTCCGGGGACTGATCCAGTGCTCTCACCGGAAATGAAGAGCACCGGAGAAGTCATGGGAATCGATAGCGATTTCAACATAGCCTTCGCCAAGGCACTGCTTGGCAGCGGGATGCGATTGCCGGATAGCGGAACGGTGTTCGTGTCGGTCAAGGACACCGACAAGGACAATATTATTCCCGCCGCGAAGAAGATGGCCGAGCTGGGATTCAAGCTGATCGCGACCAGCGGCACCGCGACGCATCTCGAGGCGCAGGGGATTCCTGTCGAGCGGGTCAACAAGGTGGCCCAGGGCCGGCCGCACATCGTCGACCGGATCGTCGACGGCGACGTGCAGCTGGTGTTCAACACGACGGAGGGCTGGCAGTCGCTGAAGGACAGCCAGACGATCCGCGAGGCGGCCCTGAAGAACAAGCTGCCCTATTTCACGACCGCCCCGGCCAGCCTGGCGACGGCCCAGGCGATCGAGGCGCTGCGCGGCCATGTTCTTGAAGTAAAGTCGCTCCAATCCTATTATTCGGCATCCGAACAATAATATTCACGACATTTCGACCGAGACGAGCGCCGCCACAGGAGTCCGGCGCCGGGGCAGGTCTTGACAAGGGGTTAGTGAGTCATGGCGAGCGAGAAGGTGCCGATGCTGGCCGAGGGGCAGCGCAAGCTGCAGGATGAGGTCAAGCACCTTAAGACGGTCGAGCGGCCCGCGGTGATCGATGCGATCGAGGAGGCGCGCGCCCATGGCGACCTCAGCGAGAATGCCGAATATCATGCCGCCAAGGAACGGCAGGGCCAGATCGAAGCGACGATCGGCGTGCTGGACGACCTTCTGTCGCGGGCGATGGTGATCGACCCGACCACCCTGTCGGGCGACAAGGTGGTGTTTGGCGCCACCGTCACCCTGCTCGACGAGGACGACAAGAAAATCCGCTACCAGCTGGTCGGCCAGGCCGAAGCCGACGCCAAGGTCGGGCGGATCAGCTATAATTCGCCGCTCGGCCGGGCGCTGATCGGCAAGCAGGTCGGCGAGGAGGTCGAGGTGACCACGCCGGCGGGCGACCGCTATTACGAAGTCGCCAAGATCGAGTTCATTTGACCCGCCGCCTAACCGCGACCGCGCTGATCGGCATCGTCACCGTTGCCGTATCGGCGATCGCGATCTTTGTCGGCGGAGTCGATTTCTGGGCGGTGTTCGCCGGATTCATCCCCGGGCGCCTGTCGGGAGTGATGGACCTGCCCGGCGCGCTGCCGGCCTGGGTCACGCCGCTCAGCAGCGCACTGGTCCATGGCGGCTGGGTGCATCTCGGCGTCAACATGCTGATGCTGGCCTTCGCCGGAAGCCAGGTTGAGCGGCTCGTCGGCGGACCCGGGCTGGTCTTCGCCTATATCATCGGCGCGATCGTCGCGGCGCTAGCGCAGTTCATCGTCGATCCATCGAGCCCGATCCCGATGATCGGGGCCAGCGGCGCGATCAGTGCGCTGTTCGGCCTCTACGCGCTGTTTTTCGGCCAGCCGAAGCAGCTGACGTCAAATCGTCGGCTCAATCGCAGCATCCATGTTGCTTGGCTGCTGGTGACCTGGGTCGTGCTGCAATGGATGGCCGGCTATCTGGCCGGCGGGCAGGGCGTAATGCTGGCGACGCCGGCGCACATCGGCGGGTTCATCGCCGGCCTGCTGCTGCAAAAACCCTTGATCCTGTGGAAATACCGGAAGGCCTAGGCAGCCGGCTTCGGCCGTGAAACACCTTCCGCGTCGGGTTCGAGCAACCGGTGCAGGTGCACCACAACATATTTCATCTCGGCATCGTCCACGGTGCGCTGCGCGGCTCCGCGCCAGGCATCCTCGGCCGCGGCATAGCTGTCATACAGGCCGACCAGGTCGATGTTGGACAGGTCGACGAATTCCAGGCCCTGCGGATCTTTCACGCGTCCGCCGAAGACGAGGTGGAGCTTGCTCATGGCGGGCCCGCTAGCATCAATTTGGACAATCCTTCAATCAGCCCTTGTTGCGGACGGCACTGACCGCTGCCTGGCCGCTGGTCTTTGCAGCTTCGGTGAGGCCGTCGACCAGCGACTGGACCGCTCCCTTGCCCGCCTCGCGGGTGATGTTGAGCTCGGCCAGCTTTTCACGTCCCGCTTCCGTGGCAGCATCGAACGCATCCCTTGCCCCGCCGGTGATGCGGCCTCCGAATTGGCCGATAAGGCGGTCCTCGGCCCGGGTGCGGGGCAGGATCGCCGCCAACAGCGCCCCGATCGCCAGCCCGCCGCCAAGTGCCAACAGCGGCGACGTCTCGATCCGGTCGACGGTTTGTTCGCGTGCCCGGTCATAGGCGTCGATCGCCCGCTCGCGGGCAGAGATGGAGTTATTGTCTTGCTGGCTGGCCATCATGCTTTCTCCGTCTTCTTTCGAGGCGCACGCCGGGGTGCGCGGGTCTTGGACTGCCGCCTGGCCGGTGCGCGGGCCGGCCCCTCGACTTTGCTCGAGGCAGGCCTGGCGGCCTTCTTCTCCTTCAACGCCACGGCCTTCGATCGGGGTTCAAAAAGTGGCGTCATGGCGTCGTAGAATTTGACCGTTGCAGCCTTGAGCGGCTCGCGGGCGAGGAACATGGCGATCGCCGCAACCACCCCGCCGACAGCCAGCGGCCGCTTGGCGACGGCGTCTACCGCTCCTTCGGCCAGGTCGGCGCCCTTGTCCTTGGCCTTTTCCCAAACATCATTGGCCAGCGTCTTGGGCTGCAGCCGCGCCTGAAGTTCGCGCGCCGTCTCCAGAAGCGCCGAGCGGGTACGGGCGACCTCGATCCGGGCAGCGGCGATCTTTGGCGTCTCGATCACTTGAGCTTGCCCGCTTCCTGCCTCGCCCACAGGAATAGGCCATAGGCGATGCCGAAGGTGATGAGGGAGGCGATGAGGCCGCCGGCCAACGGGCCCACCAGCGTCGCCAGCGCCAGCGCGAGCGTCATGCACAGGACGATGACACCCGCGATCACGAACAAGAGTGCGGCCGCCCCAAGCAGGGCGGGCTTCTTGGCCGCCTCGGCCTTGGCCTCGGCGCTGGCCTTGGCCAGGCCGAGTTCGGCCCTGGCATAGGCCTTGCCCTCGTCGATCAGCTGGCCGAACAGCTCACCGATCGGCTTCTCCTCAACTTCGTCACCCCCGTCAGTCATTTCTAGCCTTTGTCGCTCTTGTCGCGGTCGAGGCCGGCCTTGACCAGCCGCACCAGCGCGAAGCCGATGATCGCCGCGCCGGCCAGGGCAACGCCGGGGCTCTTGCGCACGAACTCGCGCGTGTCGTCGATCAGCTCGTCGGGATTCTTGGCCGAGATGCGGTTGGCGGCATCCTCGATCGCGCCGGCGGCGCGGCGGGCATATTCACCATATTCCTCGCCCAGCCGATCATCGAGGCTGGACGCCGTGTCGCCGACCAGCTTGGAGACATTGGCCAGGGCCTCGCCCCCACGCTCCAGCCCCTGGCCGACCAGATCGCGCGCCTTGTCGGCGGCCTGGCCGGAAAATTTGTCGGTTCCGCTGCGCAACTTGTCGATCGCCTTGTCCCTCGCAGTGGGTTCGCGCACGATCAGGGCCTCCTCATTCTCGGTGGTGGATGCGCCGGCGATGACGGCGTCGGTGCCTTCGGGAAGTTCCTTGGGATCGGCCATGGCTGTACTCCTCCTTTTCCACTCAACCCGGCACGCCCGCCCTCGTTCCGGCCATCCGTTCTTGATGGGCCATAAGTTGCACCCTTTGCCCGGCAACGTATAGGGGCCGCAACGAACTCATTGGCAGTTTCATCGAAAAAGGCACCCACATGACCGCGATCGTCGACATCCACGCCCGCCAGATCCTCGACAGCCGGGGCAATCCGACGGTCGAGGTCGACGTGACCCTGGAGGACGGCTCGATGGGCCGAGCCGCGGTCCCCTCCGGCGCCTCCACCGGAGCCCATGAAGCAGTCGAAAAGCGCGATGGCGACAAGTCGCGCTGGGGCGGCAAAGGGGTCAGTGAGGCGGTTCACGCGGTCAATGGGCCGATCGCCGACGCCATCGTCGGATACGAGGCCGAGGACCAGGCCGAGATCGATGCGGCGATGATCGATCTCGACGGCTCGCCCAACAAGGCGAACCTCGGCGCCAATGCCATTCTCGGCGTGAGCCTGGCTGTCGCAAAGGCGGCGGCGGAGGCGAGGGGGCTGCCGCTCTATCGCTACGTCGGTGGGGTCGGAGCGACACTGCTGCCGGTGCCGATGATGAATATCCTCAACGGTGGCGCCCATGCCGACAATCCGATCGACTTCCAGGAATTCATGGTGATGCCGGTCGGCGCGCCGAGCTTCTCCGAGGCGCTGCGCTGCGGCGCGGAGATCTTCCATGCGCTGAAGTCGGCGCTTCATTCCAAGGGCCTTTCCACCGCGGTGGGCGATGAGGGCGGATTTGCGCCCAATATCGCGTCGGCGCGGGCGGCGCTCGACCTGATCGGCGAGGCAACCGCGGCTGCCGGCTACAAGCTGGGCGGTGACGTGCTGATCGCGCTGGACTGCGCCGCGACCGAATTTTTCAAGGATGGGGCTTATGCGATGGAAGGCGAGGGGCGGACCCTCTCCTCCGAGCAGATGGCCGACTATCTCGTCGAGCTCGCCAATGACTATCCGATTGCCTCGATCGAGGACGGCATGGCCGAGGATGATTTTGTCGGTTGGAAGGCGCTGACCGACAAGCTCGGAAACGGCGTCCAGCTCGTCGGTGACGATCTGTTCGTGACCAATGAGGCGCGGCTGGCCGATGGTATCCGGAACGGCATCGCCAACTCGATCCTGGTCAAGGTCAACCAGATCGGCACACTGACCGAAACGGCGAACGCGGTCCGGCTGGCCCAGTCGTCAGGTTATACGGCCGTGATGTCGCATCGCTCGGGCGAAACCGAGGATTCGACCATCGCCGACCTCGCCGTCGCGCTCGGCTGCGGCCAGATCAAGACCGGCAGCCTCGCCCGGTCCGACCGCACCGCCAAGTACAACCAGCTGCTGCGCATCGAGGAAGAACTGGGCGACGCGGCGGGTTATCCGGGGGTTGGGGCATTACGGGCATATCGTCCATAAATCCTCCCCGGCACGGGGAGGTGGCAGCCGAGGGCTGACGGTGGGGGCCCACCATGGAGCGCTGCAACGCCCGTCGGTCCCCTCCACCATGTTTCACATGGTCCCCCTCCCCGTGCCGGGGGGGAATGGAAAATATTTCTGTGAATCAAATGCATGAAAGCACTTGCCTTCATGGCGTCTTTCTGATTCTCCTAAAGTCATGAGGGGAAAGCCCAAGAGCATCGGATTGATCCGCCGCGCCGTCTGGCCGGTGGTGGCGCTGCTCGTCGTGGGCACCTTCGCCGGGCATGCCATCGCCGGTCCCAACGGGCTGTTCGCCTGGCGCGGCTATTCGCAGCAGCTCGAGACGCGCAAGGCCGAGCTGTCGGTGCTGGAGGCAGAACGCAACGCGCTCCGCCACAAGTCAGCCCTCCTCGACCCGCGAAAGGCGGATCCCGATCTCGCCGACGAGATGGTTCGCAAGGACCTCGGCCTGATCCGCGAGGACGAGGTTGTGGTCCAGCTCGAGGACTAGGCACGCGCCGCCTGTCCGGGGGACAAGCGAGCATGACTAGGGTTCCTCCCTGATTGGCTAATCGCTGACGCTACGGCATTGCCCTTTGGCCTGTGCCGCTCCTATAGCGCGCGCAACCTGACTGTAATTGGAGAGGTAAGTGGCGAAAACCGCCCGAAAGGCCGCGCCCCGCAGCGCGGCACCCGCGACGACCAAACGGGCCACCGCGACGGCCCCGTCGGGGACCAACCGAGAACGCCCCGACGAGCCCAAGCGCTACAAGGCGTCGAAGAATGAGCTGCTCGACTTCTACAAGCAGATGCTGCTTATCCGCCGCTTCGAGGAGCGGGCGGGGCAGCTCTACGGCCTCGGACTGATCGGCGGCTTCTGCCACCTCTACATCGGCCAGGAAGCGGTCGCCGTCGGCCTGCAGTCGGCGATGAAGGTGGGCCGCGACAGCGTCATCACCGGCTACCGCGACCATGGCCATATGCTGGCCTATGGCATCGACCCCAAGGTGATCATGGCGGAGCTGACCGGGCGGCAGGCGGGCATCTCCAAGGGCAAGGGCGGATCGATGCATATGTTCAGCGTCGAGCATGGCTTCTACGGCGGCCATGGCATCGTCGGGGCGCAGGTCGCGCTGGGCACCGGCCTGGCCTTCAAGCATCAATATTCAAAGGACGGCGGCACCTGCCTCGCTTATTTCGGCGACGGCGCGGCCAACCAGGGCCAGGTCTACGAAAGCTTCAACATGGCAAGCCTGTGGGACCTGCCGGTGATCTACGCCATCGAGAACAATAAATATGCGATGGGCACCGCGGTCGAGCGGTCGGCGTCGGAGCCGCTGTTCTACAAGCGCGGCGAAAGCTTCCGAATCCCCGGCATCCAGGTCGACGGCATGGACGTGCTGGCGGTTCGCGGTGCGGCGGAGGAGGCGATGGCCTGGACCCAGGCGGGCAAGGGGCCGATCATCCTCGAGCTTCTGACCTATCGCTACCGCGGCCACTCCATGTCCGACCCGGCCAAATATCGCACCAAGGAAGAGGTGCAGGATTATCGCGAGCATCGCGACCCGATCGACATGGCCGCCAAGGAGCTTGCCAAGCTCGGAGTCAAGGAAGACGAGCTCAAGGCAATCGACAAGGAAATCAAGGATATCGTGGTCGAGGCTGCGAAGTTCGCTGAAGAAGCGCCGGAGCCTGATGGCGCCGAACTTCATACCGACGTGCTGGTGGAGAGCTACTGATGGCGCTCGAACTCAAGATGCCCGCGCTTTCGCCGACGATGGAGGAGGGCACGCTCGCGAAGTGGCTGGTCAAGGAAGGCGACAGCGTTTCCTCAGGCGACATTCTCGCCGAGATCGAGACGGACAAGGCGACGATGGAGTTCGAGGCGGTCGACGAAGGGACCATCGCAAAGATCCTGGTGCCCGAGGGGACCGACGGGGTGAAGGTAGGCGAGCCGATCGCCATCCTAGCGGGGGAAGGCGAGAGCGCCGAGACCGCTTCGGCTTCGACGCCCAGGGCCGACGAGCCCAAGTCGTCAGCGCCGGAAGCCCCTGCTCATGTGCCGGCACCCGAATCCGAGCAGCCGACCCCGCACCAGATGGAAACCGCGGCTCGCGACCTCGTCGCCGACGTCGCCCGCACTCGTGACGAGCCGGAGGTGCCCGAGGGCACAGCGCTGACGAGCGTCACTGTGCGCGAGGCGCTGCGCGATGCCATGGCCGAGGAAATGCGGCGGGACGAGCGAGTGTTCGTGATGGGCGAGGAGGTGGCCCAGTACCAAGGCGCCTACAAGGTCACGCAGGGCCTCCTCGACGAGTTTGGGCCGCGCCGAGTGGTCGATACGCCGATCACCGAATATGGTTTTGCCGGCCTCGGTTCAGGCGCGGCGATGGGCGGGCTGAAGCCGATCATCGAATTCATGACCTTCAACTTCGCCATGCAGGCGATCGACCACATCATCAATTCGGCGGCCAAGACCAATTATATGTCGGGCGGGCAGATGCGCTGTCCGATCGTGTTCCGCGGTCCGAACGGTGCCGCGGCGCGCGTCGGCGCCCAGCACAGCCAGAATTACGGGCCCTGGTACGCCAGCGTACCCGGACTGGTGGTCATTGCGCCGTACAGCGCAGCCGACGCCAAGGGGCTGCTCAAGGCCGCGATCCGCAGCGAGGATCCGGTCGTGTTCCTCGAGAATGAGCTGCTCTACGGCCAGCATTTCGACGTGCCGGAGATGGACGACTATGTCCTGCCGATCGGCAAGGCGCGGGTCGTCCGCGAGGGCAAGGACGTCACGCTGGTAAGCTATTCGATCGGCGTCGGGGTCGCGCTTCAAGCGGCGGAAACGCTGGCCGGCGAGGGCATCGAGGCCGAGGTCATCGACCTGCGCACCCTGCGCCCGCTCGATAAGCAGGCGGTGCTGACTTCATTGGCCAAGACCAACCGGCTGGTGGTGGTCGAGGAAGGCTGGCCAACCTGCTCGATCGCCAGCGAGATTATGGCCATCTGCATGGAAGAGGGCTTCGACGACCTCGACGCCCCGGTGCTGCGCGTGACCAACGAGGACGTCCCGCTGCCCTATGCCGCCAATCTCGAGAAAATGGCGCTGATCAAGGCGGACGACGTCGTGAAGGCGGCCAAGGCGGTCAGCTATCGTTGATTTGAAGGACCGCGACCTCGTCCGGCATTATTGGCCGAACGAGCTGCGGCCCGCCTTCGACGCGCTGTTCGGAGTCGATGACGCGCTGGCGGAGGTGGTGGCGTCATCGACCCAGCCGGCGCTGGGCGCGATCCGGCTCGCCTGGTGGCGCGAGGCACTGGAGCGGCTCGATTCCAATCCGCCGCCGCCCGAGCCAAGATTGCAGGCGGTTGCGTCCGAGCTGCTGCCGCGCGGCATTACCGGTGCGATGCTGGCGGAGCTGGAGGATGGCTGGGCGAGCTTGCTCGACGAACAACCGGACATCGAACGGATCGGGGAGGGCGGCGCACGGCTGTTTGCAATCGGCGCGAAGCTGCTGGGTACGGATGACCAGCGTCTTGATCCGGCAGGACGGCTCTATGCCTATGAGCGGGCCAGGCGGAAGCAGCTGATGCCAATTCCTTATCCGACGGAAGAGATGAGCATGCTTGCCGGCCATCGCTTCTCCCGCCGGCTTCGGCCGCTCACGGTGTTGGCGAGATTGGCGGCGCGTGACGTCAAGCAGGCGCCCGCTGTCGAGCCCGAGGCGGCCCCCGGGAGAGCGGCAGCGATGCTGTTCCACCGCTTGTTCGGGCGCGTGGACTGAGTGGATTGAACTTATTCCACATCCGACATAACCATCGGCTTGCCGGATCGCCCTAGTGTTGGAGGGCATATGGCCCGTTGGCTTGCCGGCATTGCCGCCGTTCTTTTGCTGATCACCGGGACTGTATTGGCGCTCAAGGGGCGCGCCGAGGAACCGGCCATCCCGCCCGCACCGCAGCCGCGCCTCGCCGCCGCGGTGCCGCTGTCACCCACTCCCGGCGCCCCCGAGGCCGACCCCAAAAGCAAGGAGGAGAGGCGGTTCGACCGCGCCGACAGGAATGAGGACGGCCGTATCACCCTGGCCGAGCTGGTCGAACCGCGGCGCAAACCGTTCGCCAAGCTCGACGTTGACCAGGACGGCAAGCTGAGCTTCGACGAGTGGGCGGTCCGGACCATCGACAAGTTCGAGGGAGCCGACGGTGACAAAAGCAGGTTCCTGACTCCTGGCGAATACGCCACCACCGCCCCCAAGCCGCGCAAGAAGCCGGCTTGCTCGTGCGGTTGACGCCCCTCCCCGTCGCGCAGCGATGGGGATGTGAACCAGCGAAGCTGGTGGAGGGGTACTGGCGATGATCGTCGACAAGAATGAGACAGTAATGCGGGCAAAGCGCTTGCGCCGGTCGCCCACCTTGCCTGAGGGACTCCTGTGGCAGCAGTTCCGCAAGCGGCCCGGCGGATACAAGTTTCGCCGCCAGCACCCGCTAGGGCCTTATATACTTGATTTCTATTGCGCTGCGGCCCGGCTTGCGATCGAGGTCGACGGTGAAGGCCACATCATGGGCGACAATCCCGCCCGCGATGTTCGCAGCGATCGCTGGCTTGGAAAACAGGGCGTGCGGGTGGTTCGATTCTCGGCCGCCGAGGTATTGAACGATCTGGATGCCGCGATTCAGGAAATCGTCTGGCTAGTTCGGAGTCAGTTACCCCTCCACCAGGCTCCGCCTGGTTCCCCTCCCCGCGATTTCATCGCGGGGAGGAACTAAGGCCAGCCATTCCTTCAACGCCGCCCGGGCCCGGTCGGTGTAGATCCGCTTGCGGTCGGCCTTCCTGGCCTTCGGGCCGGCGATGGGCGGCATCAGGCCGAAGTTGATGTTCATCGGCTGGTAGGTCTCGGCCTCGGCGCCGCCGGTGATGTGGCCTAGGAGGGCGCCGAGCGCAGTCTCGGGCGGAGGAGCGGGGAGGGTTCGGCCTCGCGCCTCGGCCGCGGCGAAAAGAGCTGCCAGCAGGCCGATCGCGGCGCTCTCGACATAGCCTTCGCAGCCGGTGATCTGCCCGGCGAAGCGGATGTGCGGCAAGGCCTTCAGGCGCAGCTGATGGTCGAGCAGCTCGGGCGAGCGGATGAAGCTGTTGCGATGGATCCCACCGAGCCGGGCAAACTCGGCATTTTCGAGGCCGGGGATGGTGCGGAAGATGCGGACCTGCTCGCCATGCTTCAGCTTGGTCTGGAAGCCGACCATGTTCCACAGCGTGCCCAGCGCATTGTCCTGGCGCAGTTGGACGACCGCATGGGGCCAGCGCCCGGTGCGCGGATCGTCAAGTCCGACGCCCTTCATTGGGCCATAGCGGAGCGTGTCGACGCCGCGTGATGCCATCACCTCGATCGGCATGCAGCCCTCGAAGTAGGGCGTATCTTTCTCCCAATGCTTGAATTCGGTCTTCTCGCCCTGGTTCAGGGCGGCGACAAAGGCTTCGTACTGGTCCTTGTTCATTGGACAGTTGATGTAGTCCTTGCCGCCCTTGTCCCATCTCGCCGCCATCCAACAGACCGACATGTCGACGCTGTCACGATGGACGATCGGGGCAATGGCGTCGAAGAAGGCGAGGGCATCGCTGCCGGTGACCCTGGCGACGGCTTCGGCCAGGCCGGGCGCGGTCAGCGGCCCGGTGGCGACGATGATCGAGCCGGAAGCCGGCAGCTCGTCAATTCGCTCGCGGACCACTTCGATATTGGGGTGGTCGGCGATCCGGGCCGTCACCTCGGCGGCGAAGCCTTCGCGGTCGACAGCCAATGCCGACCCGGCTGGAACCCGGTGCTGGTCCGCCGCGGCCATGATCAGCGAATCCAGCGCCCGCATCTCCTGGTGGAGCAGGCCGACCGCATTGTTCTCGGCATCGTCGGAGCGGAAGCTGTTCGAGCAGACCATCTCTGCCAGCCGGTCGGTTTCATGGGCGGGAGTCCTTTCGCCGGAGCCGCGCATTTCGCTCAAGCGGACCTTGAGCCCGGCGTGAGCCAACTGCCAAGCCGCCTCCGTGCCGGCGAGTCCCCCGCCGATGATATGAATGTCGTGACCCATCGGCGCTCGCAATGACGCGGATGGCTCCCTAAATCCAGTCTATGCGCATCTTCACCATTGGCTATGAAGGAACGACCGTCGCGGAATTCATCGCCGCAATCAAAGAGGCGGGTGTGGAACGGGTGATCGATGTCCGCGCTGTGCCCAATTCGCGGCGCCCCGGCTTCTCCAAGACACCGCTCAGCAATGCACTGGCTGAAGCAGGTGTCGACTATGTCCATTTAAGGCCGCTTGGAACGCCGGCCGACGGCCGTGCCGCGGCCCGCGCCGGGCGGCTGGCCGACCTTGAACGTATCTATTCTGCCCAGCTCGATCTGCCGGAAGCGATTGTCTCCGCCGAACAGATGCGAGAGCTGGCTGCCGAGAAGCCGAGCGCCTTGCTCTGCTACGAGCGCGAACCTGCCGGCTGCCATCGAACGCTGCTGTGGCGTTCCGCCTTGCCGGACGCGGAGGTCGTCGACCTCTACGCCTGATGGTCTGCCGGATAAATCAGATGACCGTCTCGTCGCTTCGCGGCAGGCGTCATCGACGCAGTATCCACCCTGCCGGCGCCCATCAGGTGAAACACGTCGTGGCCGCGGTCGAGGAGATAGTCGGCGATGAAACGCCGGTGGCAACGCCACCACACCGCTTCCGAGCACATCACCGAGACGCGCCTGTCCCGGGCCAAGGCCTCAAGCTGCTCGATGCCCGACAGGAAATCGTCGGACAGCGCGTAATCGGCATAATTGTGGAAGCTACGGTTGGTCCACCAGCCGTTGATGGCTGGATCGACGCTGTGCGTCTTGCCGCGAAGCCCGCCCAGCTCGTCGATCCGGCGATGACCGATCTGCCATTGACCCAGAACATCGGGCAGCACGTCGGCATTGTAATGGGGATTGGTGCGTGACCGGGGAATTCTCCGGATATCGACCACCATTCCGACGTCGCCGGTGCGGAGGATGTCGACGAACTCCGGGATCGAGCGGGTCGAGTGGCCAACCGTGAAGAAGGGCCCGATTTACACCTCCGCAGGTGCCTGGGGCGCCGTTTCCCCGACGAGCAGCGCCTCGATATCGGGGATCGGCCGGCCCGTCATTTCCTTGGGGATTTCGCAAATCAGTCGCCGCTCCGCTTCCTTGTGAAGCTTCTTGCGGATGAGACCGAGGGTCTTCGGCGGCGCGATCACCGCCAAAGCATCGAAATCATTCCTGAGGACGCGCTCGTTGACCGCCTCGGCGGCGGCGTGGGCCCAGCGGTCTTCCTCCAGCTGGTGGAAGTCGGTCTCGCCCAGCGCCGGTCGTCCATAGCCGAAGCTTTGTTTCGACGATCCCGCCGCATCGCTCTTCAGCTCGCGGTCGGGCGCATCGGCGCGCTCGTCAAAATCCTCGGTTCGAAGGTCGATCTGATTCTCGTCGCCATGGTTGCGGAAAAAGAGTGTCTTGCGGCCGTCGGTGACCAGGACGAGGGCGTTGTTGGCGATCGGCATCAGGGTCTCCTTCGGTTTCAAAGTCTCCCCCAACCAACGCGCCCCCGGACGCCCTCGTTCCTCCTTACGCCGCTTCCCCCGGCGACAGACTCGGCAGGACGTTCCGGGGGAACGTCCTAGCTCAGCGGAGGCTCTGCCGAGCGCCCGGCTTCATCGTCGCCTATGGTCGCACCGGTGTCAGGCGCCAGCTCGTCGCCGCCCTCCAGCTCGACTTCCTCTTCCTCGCTTTCGTCGATCTTGGCGACCGACACGACCTTTTCGTTCTCGGCGACATTGAAGATGGTCACGCCCTGGGTGTTGCGACCGGCGATGCGGATGTCGCCGACGGTGGTGCGGATCATCTTTCCCTGGTCGGTGACAAGCATCAGCTGCTCGCCCGGCTTGACCGGGAAGCTCGCGACGACGCCGCCGTTCCGTTCCGACGTGACGATGTTGATGATGCCCTGGCCGCCCCGGTTGGTGCGGCGATACTCATAGGTCGACGATCGCTTGCCATAGCCGTTCTCGGTCACGGTCAGCAGAAACTGCTCGCCTTCGACCAGCTCGGCATAGCGTTCCGGCGGAAGCGTGCATTCCTCGTCTCTCTCGCGCCAGGCGGGGCAACGAAGATAGGCTTCGCGCTCTTCCTGGGTGGTGCCGACGCGGCGCAGGATCGACATGGAGATGACATGGTCATCGCCCTGCAGCCGGACACCACGCACGCCCATCGAGGCGCGGCTCTGGAATTCGCGGACGTCGGTCGACAGGAAGCGGATCGCCTTGCCGTTGCGCGTGGCGAGCAGGACGTCGTCTTCCTCGGTCAGTAGCTCGACGCCGATGATCCGGTCGAGGCTGTCCTCTTCCTCCTCGCCCTCTTCCGAGGTGCCGAACTTCATGGCGATCTTTCCGGCCGTCGGGATGTTGGTGAAGGCGTCCATCGAGTTGCGCCGGACCGTACCCTTGGCGGTGGCGAACATGATATGCAGCCCACCCCATTCGGCTTCGTCCTGGGGCAGCGGCAGCACGGTGGTGATCGTCTCGCCCTCCGAAAGCGGGAGGATATTGACCATCGGCCGCCCCTTGGCGGTCGGTCCGCCTTCGGGCAGGCGCCACACCTTCATCCGGTAGACCCGGCCGATGTTGGAGAAGAACAGCACCGGATTGTGGGTCGAGGTTACGAACAGCTCGGTGACGACATCCTCTTCCTTGGTGCTCATGCCCGAGCGGCCCTTGCCGCCGCGCTTCTGCTCGCGGAACAGGGCGAGGGGGGTGCGCTTGATGTAGCCGGTCATGGTCACCGTCACGACCATGTCCTCGCGCTCGATCAGATCCTCATCCTCGATGCCGTCGGCGGCGGGGGCGAGCTCCGATTTGCGTGGGGATGCGAACTCGGCCTCGACCTCGTCGAACTCCTCCCGCATCACTTCGTACAGGCGGGCGCGATTGCTCAATATTTCAAGCAGTTCGCCAATGTTCCTGGCAAGCCCTTCGAGCTCTTCGCCAATCTCGTCGCGGCCGAGCGCGGTGAGGCGGTGGAGGCGCAGCTCGAGGATGGCGCGGACCTGGGCTTCGCTGAGGCGATAGGTCTCGCCCTTGGCTTGCGGCTCGACCGCTTCGACCAGTTCGATGTAGGGGCGGATCTGGTCGCCCGGCCATTCGCGGGCCAGCAGCTTCTCGCGCGCTTCGGCCGGACTGGCCGAGCCGCGGATCAGCTTGACCACCTCGTCGAGGTTGGTGACCGCGACCACCAAGCCGAGCAGGATGTGGGCCCGCTCGCGTGCCTTCAGCAGCTCATATTTGGAGCGGCGGGTGATGACCTCTTCGCGGAACTTGACGAAGCTTTCGATGATGTCGCGCAGCGCCAATGTTTCCGGGCGGCCGCCGCGGATCGCCAGCATGTTGGCCGGAAAGCTCGACTGGGCCGGGGTGTGGCGCCACAACTGGTTGAGCACCACGTCCGGCGTGGCGTCACGCTTCAAGTCGATGACGATGCGCACGCCCTGGCGGTTGGACTCGTCGCGGATGTCGGAAACGCCCTCGATCCGCTTGTCCTTGGCCGCCTCGGCGATCTTCTCGACCAGGCCCGACTTGCCGACCTGATAGGGAATCTCGGTAAGGACGATCGAGCGGCGGTCGCCGCGGCCTTCCTCAACGTGCGCCCGACTGCGCTGCAGGATCGAGCCGCGTCCGGTCGTGTAAGCCGAGCGGATGCCGGAGGTGCCGAGGATCAGGGCGCCGGTCGGGAAGTCCGGGCCCTTCACATGCTCCATCAGCCCTTCGGAACTGATCGCCGGATCATCGATATAGGCGCGGCAGGCCGCCAGCACCTCGCCCAGGTTGTGCGGCGGGATGTTGGTCGCCATGCCGACGGCAATGCCGCCAGCTCCGTTGACCAGCAGATTGGGGAAGCGGGCCGGAAGGACCTGCGGCTCGCGCTCGCTGGCGTCATAGTTGGGCTGGAAATCGACCGTGTCCTTGTCGATGTCGCCCAGAAGGAAATTTGAGACCTTGGCGAGGCGCGCCTCCGTGTAGCGCATCGCCGCCGGCGGATCGGGGTCCATCGAACCGAAATTGCCTTGGCCGTCGATCAGCGGAACACGCATCGACCAGTCTTGGGTCATTCGGGCGAGGGCGTCATAGATCGCCTGGTCGCCATGGGGGTGATACTTACCCATGACGTCACCGACGATGCGGCTGGACTTGCGGTATTGGCGGCCGGCGACATAGCCCGCCTCCTGGCAGGCGTGGAGGATGCGGCGATGGACCGGCTTCAGGCCGTCGCGCACGTCCGGCAACGCGCGGCTGACGATCACCGACATGGCGTAGTCGAGGTAACTGGTCTTCATCTCCTCGACGATGGAGATGGGGGCAATGTCACCGCCCGGAGGGGTGGTCTGGTCGTCGGCCGGAGGCTGGGTCGCCAAGGGAAATCCTGTCGCTTCTGTTCTTGCTGGGCATATGGAGAATCACCCGCCGTCTGGCAGGCAACGCCCCCTTCCGGATGCTGCTAGCCGATGGAGTTGGAGAGCGCCACCCCCGCGCACGCGCGTAGCGCGTACGCGCGCGAAAAATCCGGCGGTTCAAACGGCATTCAGGGCATTGACGTCATTGGCGCTTTTCGAGACCGGGCGAGGCGTCTATGGGGCTGCCCGGTATTTCCCATCATTCGCAGCCGGCCTCATGACCAGGCGCGGCGCAACAGGAGACTGGAATGAAACTGACCCGTACCGCGCTTGCCCTGGCGCTTTCCTCCGGAATGTTCAGTTCGGCAGCCGTCGCGCAATATGGCAGCCAGCAGCCGAGCCCATCCACCAGTCAGCCAGCGGCCCAGGCTTCCGGCCAGGCGCAGGAGGCTGGCAAGAAGCCGACGATCTCCAATTCGGCGCGCAAGGAAATTGTCGCGCTTCAGACGGCGGTGAACGCCAAGAATGCCGCCGCCATCCCAGCGGCGATCGCCGCGGCGAAGGCCAAGGCCAAGTCGAAGGACGATCATTATACGATCGCCCAGCTGCAGTTGAAGGCTGCGGCCGATGCCAATGACAATGCGGCGATGGTTGCCGGACTGCAGGAAGTGCTCAACAGCGGTTTCCTGGATGCGTCCGAAACGCTGCCGCTGCACATGAACCTCGGCAAGCTCCAGTATAACGCCAAGTCCTACGATGCGGCCGCTGCGGCGTTCGAGCAGGTCATCAAGGCGGACCCCAGCAATATCGAAGCAACGGTGCTGCTCGCCGAGACCCGCAGTGCCCAGGGCCGAACGGCCGATGCCGTGGGGATGATCCAGAAGGCGATCGCCACCAAGAATTCGGCCGGCCAGAAGGCCGATGAGGCCTGGTACAAGCGGGCCGTGGCGCTGTCGTTCAACGCCAAGCTGCCCAGCGCCACGGGCCTCGCGCGCGACTGGGTCGCGGCTTATCCGAGCCCGAAGAACTGGCGGGACGCGATCCGCATCTATCAGACGTCGAGCCAGCTCGATGATGCAGCGCTGGTCGATTCGATGCGCCTTGCCCGCGCTACCGGCGCGCTGCAGGGCGAAAATGACTATTTCCGCTACACCAATTCGCTGGTGACCAAGGGCTTCCCCGGCGAGGCCAAGGCGGTGCTTGATGAAGGCTTCGCAGCCAAGGCGATCGACAGGAGCCGGGCCACCTTCAGCCAGCTTTACTCGGCCGCCACTCAGCGCGCCCAGGGCGACCGCGCGTCGCTTGGCGCCGCGGCAACCGCGGCCAAGTCGGCCGCCGACGCCAAGAAGGCGATGACGACCGCGGAAGCCTATTATGGCTATGGCGATTATCGCGAAGCGGCGGAACTACTGCAGCTTGCGCTGACCAAGAGCGGCGTCGACAAGGATCTGGCCAATCTGCGGCTCGGCATGGCTCTGGCTCAGGCGGGCGACAAGGCCGGCGCGACGGCGGCGCTCAACGCCGCCGGCGGCGCTCAGTCCGACGTTGCCAAGCTATGGCTGACCTACCTGGCAACCAAGGCCTAGCTGACGGTCAAGGCCCGAAAAGGAGGGGGCGCCGGGAGTCATTCCCGGCGCCCCTTTTTCGTGCCAAATCAGGACGGTTAACCGTGACCCACTGTCGCGCATGGGCGCGAGACCGCAAGGCTCCGCGGCGATACCGGT
>DASTCB010000110.1:0-21715 GCA_035711585.1 Sphingomicrobium sp. | reverse complement strand
GCGGGCTGTTGCGAGCAGGCGGCGAGAAGCAGTGTGAGGGGAAGGATCGTTCGCATTGGGTCACTATGTTTCAGCTTTGAGACAGGTGAAAGGCGACAAATGCTTGGCCTTCACCTATATGGCGCCAAACACCGGGGATTCGGGCGAAAAATGCTGACAACCAATCCGTTCGACGACGACAAGCTGCGTGAGGAATGCGGCATTTTCGGAATTTGGGGCGCCGACGGAGCAGCGAGCTTTGTCGCCCTTGGCCTTCACGCGCTGCAGCATCGCGGCCAGGAAGCCGCCGGCGTCGTCAGTTTCGACGGAACCAACTATCACGCGCATCGTGCCATGGGGCATGTCGCCGGCAACTTCGACCGCGACGATATCATGCGCAAGCTGAGCGGGAAGGTCGCGATCGGCCATGTCCGTTATTCGACCACCGGCGAAACCGCTTTGCGCAACGTCCAGCCGTTGTTCGCCGATCTCGCCGAAGGCGGGTTCGCAGTGGCGCATAATGGCAACCTCTCCAACGCCATGACCCTGCGTGCAGCGCTGATCCGCCGCGGCTCCATTTTCCAGTCGACCAGCGATACCGAGGTGATCATCCACCTCGTCGCCACCTCGACCTACTCGACTCCGCTAGATCGGCTGACTGACGCGCTGGGCCAGATCGAGGGCGCTTACTCGCTGCTCTGCCTGACGCCCGAGGGCCTGGTGGCCTGCCGCGATCCGCTCGGCATTCGCCCGCTGGTCATGGGCAAGCTCGGCGAAGCGACCATCTTCGCTTCCGAGACCGTTGCCCTCGACGTGATCGGCGCCACCTATCTGCGCGATGTCGAGCCGGGCGAGCTGATCATCGTCAACGAATCCGGCGTGCGCAGCTTCCGCCCCTTCGCGCCGGCGAGCCCACGCCCCTGCATCTTCGAGCATGTCTATTTCGCGCGCCCTGACAGCATCGTCGACGGCACATCGGTATACGAGGTGCGCAAGAATATCGGAGCCGAGCTGGCGCGCGAGGCTCCGGTCGAGGCCGATCTGGTCGTTCCTGTGCCGGATTCGGGCGTCCCCGCCGCGCTTGGCTTCAGCCAGGAGTCGAAAATCCCGTTCGAGCTCGGGATCATCCGCTCCCACTACGTGGGCCGCACGTTCATCCAACCCAACCAGGAAGTTCGCCACCTCGGCGTCAAGCTCAAGCACAATGCCAATCGCGCGCTGATCGAAGGCAAGCGCGTGGTGCTGATCGACGACAGCATCGTCCGGGGCACAACCTCTTTGAAGATCGTGCAGATGATGCGCGACGCCGGGGCGCGCGAAGTGCACATGCGCATCGCCTCCCCGCCTACCAAGTTCAGCTGCTTCTACGGCGTCGATACGCCGGAACGGTCGAAATTGCTGGCAAGCCAGATGAACGTCGAGGAAATGGCGCGCTACATCAACGCGGACAGCCTCGCCTTCATTTCGATCGATGGGCTCTACCGGGCGTTGGGCGATCATCGCAACGCCTCGGCTCCTCAGCGCTGTGACGCTTGCTTCACCGGCAACTATCCGACCACGTTGACCGACTACGACCAGGACGGGACGCTCAAGCCCTTGAGTCTGGTGGCAAGCCGTTAAGGCCAAGCTGCCGAGCGCAGCGCAGCGATTGCACAGCAATCATTAGCAGCGCGCAGAGACAGCGAGGACGGCCAGCCTCGCGAAGTGAGGACTGACGTCACGCGATTTACTCGCGTGACGGCCATTTCACTCTCGTCTAGTGGCGCTCCCATGACCGAATCTTCAAAGCCGTTCGACGGCAAGCTCGCTCTTGTCACCGGGGCGAGCCGCGGCATTGGCGCCGCAACCGCCGAGGCGCTGGCTGAAGCCGGGGCTCATGTCATTCTGACTGCTCGCGGCGCTCCGGCGCTCGAGCAGGTCGAGGAGCGCATCCATCAGGCGGGTGGCTCCGCGACCATTGCGCCGATGGATCTCAACGATTCGGAAAACATTCAGAAGCTGGCCCAAGCGGTCGCCGAGCGCTGGGGCAGCCTCGATATCCTCATTCTCAATGCAGCCATGCTCGGCTCTCTGTCTCCCGTCGAACATCTCGATCCGGAGGAATTGGAGCGGGTGTTCAAGCTCAATGTGTTCGCCAATCAGGCGCTGATTGCCGCTTTCGACCCCCTGCTCCGACGCGCCGAAAAGGCCAACGTGATCGGCATCACCAGCTCCGTCGGTGGGGAGCCGCGCGCCTTCTGGGGCGGATATGGCGCGTCCAAGGCAGCGCTCGAAACCATGCTCGGAGCCTATGCCGACGAAACGGAGCATGCCGGGCGCCTGCGCATCCAGATGATCGATCCGGGCGCCACCCGAACGCGGATGCGCCAGCTCGCCTACCCAGGCGAGGAACCGGAAAGCCTCAAGCCCCCTGAAGCAGTCGCTGAATTCGTCATCAAACGGCTGCTGTCGGATGCGCCAAGCGGAACCCGCGCGCGCTTCGAGCATCGCGGCAAGGGATTGAGTTGAAAAGCGTGCCTTGCTAGCGTCGCTCCCCAACTGTTGCGTGCCAGGGAATTACCGACATGAAGTTGTTATTTTGCAGTGTTGCTGCCGCAATGTTCGCCGCCGTTCCGGCAGGCGCGCAGACCGAAGCGGCCAAGGAAGACAAGGTTGTTTGCAAAGCAAAAGGTCGCGATGCGGATCTTGGCTCCAACATTCGATCCCGAAAAAAGACCTGCATGCGAATGTCGGACTGGGAAGAGCTCGAGCGCCTGAACGAGCGCGCGAAGATGCGCATCCAAGAAAGAAACGTCGGCGCACCGGCTCCGGTCCCTGGTGTTGGCCCGGGCGGCTAGACCGTCCCCCGCATTCATCGCTAGCGACTTAGGGTTATCTGCGCGACGTCGATCCCGCCGCCACGGAAACCACCCTCGCAATACATCAAATAATAGCGCCACAGATTGTGGAAGCGGTGGCTGAACTCTTTGAGCCGGCCCTCGCGCACCGCTGCATCAAAGCGCTCGCGCCATTGCCTCAGCGTTTCCGCATAGTCGACCCGGAAACCCTCGCGGTCCTTCCAGCTTAGCCCTCGTTCTGTGGCCAGCGCCTGAAATTGCGGCTCATCAATCAGCATGCCGCCAGGGAAGATATAGGCTTGGATGAAGTCGGCATTGCGCGAATAGCCGTCGAACAATTCGTGCCGGATGCTGATGAACTGCACCGCTGCGCGACCACCCCGCTTCAGGTTTCGAGAAATGGATTCGAGGTATGCCGGCCACCAGCGTTGGCCTACCGCCTCGACCATCTCGACCGACGCGATCGAGTCGAATTGCTCCGAAATTTGGCGATAATCTTGCAGACGGATTTCGATCCGATCGGATAATCTCGCCTTTGCAATTTTTTCGTCTGCCCAACTTTTCTGTTCAGCAGACAACGTCAATCCGACAACCCGCGCGCCGCGCTGTGCTGCCGCAATGGCCAGCGTTCCCCAGCCGCAGCCGATTTCGAGTAGCCGATCGCCGGGCTTCAAATCCAGTCGGTCGAGCAGCAGCGCCACCTTTCGCCGCTGCGCCGCTTCCAGATCGTCGCCCGGCGCGAACCGGGCTGACGAATAGGTCATGCTGGGGTCGAGCCATTCGGCGTAGAAGTCATTGCCCAGGTCGTAATGGGCCGCGATGTTGTGACGCGCCTGGCCTAGACCATTGTCGCGCAGCCGATGAGCCACCCGGTTGATGCCGCGCATGAGCCCCTTCGCCCGCCCAATCTCGCCCAGCGATTGGCCGTTAAGCATGAACAGTTCGAACAGTGGCACCGGATCCGGCGAGCTCCATTCTCCCGCCGCCCAGGCCTTGTACCAGCCGACCGAACCGGACGTCGCCAACCGAACCAGCGACATCCAGCTGTTGAGATTGACCAGAGCGACCGGTCCCGGCCGATGAAATCCGATCCTCCGCTGCGACCCGTCCGGCAGTGTCGCATTGATACCGCCCTGCTCGAGCCCCTCATCGATCAGATCGAGGACGCGCTTGAATCCGGGCGCCGCGATCCGGCCGGCAATGCCTGCTCCCGTCGCAAATCGGCGGTCGGCTTTGACTAGATGCTCGCCCCTCGTGGCCATCTGTCGCCCTATCCTCATCTCCCTGCGCCTTGGCAAGAACGCTTCGCCGTAAATCGGAGGCGTAACGGTTAGTCCTATCTGGTCATCCACCGTTGCGTCGTCAAACTGACACCCGACCGCCGCGCAGCATCTCGCGCGGCACGAATTAGGGGAATTTGATGCGTAAGACGATCATGGCGGTGACCGCTGCTGCCTTGGCGGTTCCGACGATCCCGGCGACGCCTGCCCTTGCCCATGATGGCTATTACCACGGCAAGATCTGGAAGGATTCGCGAGGCCGCTACCGCTGCAAGAGGCCCAATGGCACGACCGGCCTGATCATCGGCGCCGCCGGCGGAGCACTGCTCGGGCGCGCGATCGATACCAAGGGAGAACGCGCAACCGGCACCATCATCGGCGCAGCCGCAGGCGCGCTGATCGGCCGCAAGATCGACCGTAGCCGCGTGAAGTGCCGTTGAGCTAGATTTCAGAGCTTGGCCGGCGCCTGACCCCCACCCCACCCCCTGATCGGGCGCCGGCCATTCCAACATGAGACCCCGAGCATAATGGTCCGATTGCTCGGCAAGCGGGCGATTATGCTGAAGAGAGGTCGAATGCCGGCCAGCGGGTCGCCGCCAGGCGAGCCCGACTGACGGCGCGGATTTACTCCGCGCCGGCCCCGGCCGCTCGTGATGCGCTGTATTGACACAATAATACACCTGTGCAACAAACCCTCAATCAGGGAGGATTGTGTCCATGTACAGCCAGAACGACCTTGACGAAGCAGTGGCGGCCGGGGCGCTGAGCGCTGATGCGGCTTCCTCGCTTCGCCACTTCATCGAACAGCAGCGAGCCTTGCCTGGCGTCGACGAAGAGCATTTTCGACTAATCACCGGATTCAACGACATCTTCGTTGCCATCGCCAGCGCGATCCTGCTGTTCGCGGTCGGCTGGATCGGCCAATCAATCGGGCAGTCGCTCGGGCTGGTAATCGACTTCGACGGCCCGAGCCCGCTCGCGCCGCTGGCCATCGCGGTCACGGCCTGGGGCCTGGCCCTGTTCTTCACCGCCAAACGGCGCATGGCGCTGCCGTCTATCCTGCTGCTGCTGGCATTCGTCGGCGCGATTTTCGCCACAACGGCGTTCGGCCTGGTCGTAGGTGTCGGCGAGCCTCCGGCGGAGCAGGAAGCGATCTATGCCGGCATCATCGGCTCCATCGCCGGTGCGGTCGCTGCGGGCGCCGCCTGGCTTCACTGGAGACGCTTCCGAGTTCCGATCACCGTTGCCGCCGGAGCCGCGGCTGTTGCGGCCATCGCCGTCGGCTTGCTGATTGCGGTCCTCGGTGATCCGGAACCCTATCAGAACACCATCTGGGGCTTCGTGCTGTTGCTCGGCATTGGCGTCTTCCTGTTCGCCATGCGCTGGGACTCGTCGGATCCTGCCCGTGTCACCCGACGCGCGGATGTAGCCTTTTGGCTTCACCTGCTTGCTGCGCCGATGATCGTCCACCCGATCTTCACCTTGCTGGGGCTGAACGACGGAACGGCGACCGTCGGCGAAGGCCTGGTCGTCATCGCGCTCTACGTCGCGCTGGGCCTGACCGCCCTGGCGATCGACCGGCGTGCGCTGCTCGTCTCGGCCCTGGCCTATGTGCTTTATGCGCTGAGCGAGTTGTTCAAGCAGTTCGGCGCCGTCGAGCTCAACATCGCGCTGACCGCACTGGTGATCGGCTCGGCGCTGCTGCTGCTGTCGGCCTTCTGGCATCAGGCCCGCTCGATGGTGGTCCGGGCGCTTCCGGCCGGGCTTCAGGGCAAGCTGCCCTACCTCGACCGGGCTGCTACTCCCGTACCAGCCGCATGAACCGCCGTTCGAGCGGGGCCAGGATGCCATGAAGCTCATGGCCCCGCTTGAGCACCAGCCCATGTTCTGACACCAAGGCATACGCCCCCTGCTTCAATTGAAGCTGGGGGCGCTTTTCGATCCGCACTTCGGGCCTTTCGGCGGTACGGCGAAAGGCGGCGAAAACGGCGACGTCGGCATCGAACCACATGCCATAGTCGCGCCAATGCCCGGCGGCGACCATCCTCCCGTAAAGATCGAGGATCCGCTGGAGCTCAGCCCGGTCGAATGTGGCAACAGGACGCCGGTCCCGCGGATGCGGAAACGGCGTGATGACGCTCAAGCGCTTTTGGCCTTCGGCTTGGGCTGGCTGCGCGCGCGCAGCTCGGCCACCTCGCGGCGAAGCGCTTCGATCTCATCCTCAAGCTCGGACAAGCGGGCCCGGCCCGGGTCGCAATCCTCGCCGCACGGCGTGCCATAAGGCACGAAGCCAGGGCTGTAGTGGACGGCATCGACCGGAACCGGCTTGGCCGGGATTCCGACAACCGTCGTCTGCGGCAACACGTCTTTGGTCACGACCGAATTGGCGCCTACCTTGGCTCCTTCGCCGATTTCGATCGGACCCAGCACCTGCGCGCCCGACCCGATGACGACGCCCGAGCAAATGGTCGGATGACGCTTTCCGCCAACGCCGGTTGAGGGGTTCGTGCCGCCGAGAGTGACATTTTGGTAGATGGTCACGTCGTCGCCGATGACCGCTGTCTCGCCGATCACGGTAAAGCCATGATCGATGAAGAACCGCTCGCCGATCTTGGCGCCCGGATGGATGTCGATCGCGGTGATGGCCCGGGAGAAATGGTTCACCAGCCGCGCGAGGAAATAGAGTCTTCCGCCGTAAAGCCAGTGCGCCACCCGATGCAGACCCAGCGCCCAGACGCCCGGATAGATGAGGATTTCCCAGCGCGACCGGGCGGCTGGATCGCGCGCTTTTACCGATTCCAGATACTCGACAAACCTCGAAGCCAAACGACGCGTCCTTGTGTTTTCAGGCCCCAATTTAAGGTGTCAGAGGCGTAATGAAAAGCCGAGTGGAACATTTCACGCGCCGGAAGCGCTTGCGGCGGCGCGGAATGTTGATCAGGTAGAAAACGAACAGGGTGGAGAACGGGCATTTTTGCTGAGATCCTAGGCGATCCGTCGGTCCTGGTGCCCTTCATCATGATCGGCTTTGCCGCGCAGTTGATCGATGGCGCGTTGGGCATGGCGTTCGGTCAGATTTCCACTACCCTGCTCATTACCATGGGAGTGCCGCCCGCAGCCGCCTCGGCTGGAGTTCATACGGCCGAGACCTTCACCACTGCCGTCTCGGGCATCAGCCATGTCGCGCACCGCAATGTCGATTGGCAACTCTTCTTTCGAATCGCCGTCCCCGGAATTCTCGCCGGCATCATCGGCGCTTACGTCCTGACGCAGGTCGACGCATCGACGGCCAAGCCGTTCGTGCTCGCCTATCTTACTGCGCTGGGCATTTACCTATTCTATCGAGGCGTGATGCACCGCCACACCGAACGCCGGCCGAGAATCGTCGAGCCGCTTGGCGCCGCCGGCGGCTTTCTCGACGCAGCGGGCGGCGGGGGATGGGGCGCGATCGTTACGTCGAACCTGCTGGTTCAAGGCAGCAATCCAAGGAAAACCATCGGCACCGTGAACACTGCCGAATTTTTCCTGACCATCTCCATATCCGCCACCTTCCTGGCGACGCTGACACTGACCGGCTCGCCTGAAGACCGTCAGTTCCTGCTCAAGGCCGTGGCGGGATTGGTGATCGGGGGAGTATTGGCGGCGCCGTTCGGGGCCTGGATCGCAAAGCGGGTCAATCCGGACGTATTGCTGACATTCGTTGGCGCGATTTTGACCCTGACCTGCGGCTACGGCCTCTACCGCGCATTGAGCTGATCAGCTGCCAAGCGTCGCGTGGACCGTTGCGACGGCCTTCATCACTGCACCGATGCGGGCGGCGGCCTGGACCGTTTCGGCCTTGATGCCGTTCTGCTGAAGCAGGCGCTCATGACTGTCGATGCACATGCCGCATCCGTTCATGACCGATACCGCCAAGCTGAACAGCTCGAAGTCATCCTTCTCGATGCCGTGAGAGCCGATGAAGTTCATCCGCAGCTTGGTCGGCAGCTTGCCATACTCCGGGTTCGAGGCGAGGTGGACGAAGCGATAATAGACATTGTTCATCGCCATCACCGCCGCCGCGCCGCGCGCCGCGTTGCCCGCTTCAGGGCTCAGCCGGTTGGCCACCTCCGCCTCCGTCGCCGCTACCAGCGACCTATATCCTGTGCCGTGAGCGCAGGCCAGCAGAAGTCCATATTTGCGCTGATCGCCCAGCAGCTGGTCGGCCAGGATCGACCCGAGGTTAAGCCTCAGGTCCTTGGCATAGTCGGGCAGCGTATCGGCGAATTCCTTAAGGCTAGACATGAGTCTCCCCCAGCGAGCTGGGTCAGCTGTTTTTGGACATTTTGAAAAGGGTGACGGCGGGGGCAACTTTAGGGGAGAAAGCCCCCGCCGTCCTGCTGCTCGCGTCGCGATTGCAGCAGTTTCTTATGCTCGCGGCTAGGCCGCCGGACGCAGCACCTCCTGGCCCTCGCTCCAGTTGCAGGGGCAAAGTTCGTCGGTCTGCAGCGCATCGAGGATTCGCAGCGTCTCAGCCGGGTTGCGGCCTACGTTGAGCCCGTTGACCGTGATATGCTGGATAACGTTGTCGGGATCGACGATGAAGGTCGCGCGATAGGCAACGCCCTCTTCGGGGTGGAGGATGCCGAGCGCCTCGGCCAGCTTTTTCGAATTGTCGGCAACCCACGGGAAGTCGGCATTGGCCAGCTGCTCGTCCGACTTGCGCCAGGCGAAATGAACATGGCTGGTGTCGGTCGACGCGCCGATCAGCACTGCGTCGCGATCGTCGAAATCCCGCTTCAGCTCGCCATAGCCGACGATCTCGGTCGGGCAGACGAAAGTGAAATCCTTCGGCCAGTAGAACAGGATCTTCCACTTCCCGTCGGTCTTGCCCAGGTCGAGGGTCTCGCTGGCAGGCAGCGCCGATGTGCCCTGCTGGACCGGAACGACGAGAGGGGGAAGCTTGTCACCAACGGTGAGCAATTCAAATCTCCTTGTTTGCATGCGTGATGGAATGTTGCATCGCAGCATCTAAGCGGCTGGCTTCAATCGTTCAAGTCTATTATATTGTGTAGTCTGATTGGAAATTTCGATTACATGATCGTCCATCTGCCAACCATCAAGCAGCTCCAATATCTCGTCGCGCTTCGGGAGCACGGCCATTTCGGCAAGGCGGCCGACGCCTGCTTTGTTACCCAGTCCACATTGTCCGCGGGCCTTCGCGAGCTGGAGACATTGCTTGGCGTCACCCTGGTTGAGCGCACCCGGCGAATGGTCCGCTTCACCTCGCTCGGCGAGAAGATCGCGGACAACGCCGTCCGGGTCCTGAGGGAGGCCGAGGAGCTGGCGGAAATGGCCCGTGCCGAAGGCAAGCCGCTGCATGGCGAGCTTCGCATGGGCGTAATCCCGACCATCGCTCCCTTCCTCCTCCCGGCGATGCTGCCTCGCCTCAGGAATGAATGGCCGAAGCTGAAATTGTACCTGCGCGAGGAAACCAGCCAAGCCGCCTGCGAGGCGCTGCATCGCGGTCAGCTCGACTGCGTGCTGCTGGCGCTGCCTTTCAGCTGCGGTGATGTGGATTCCGCGCCACTGTTCGATGACCGATTGTTTGTCGCCTTCCCCCGAGGTGAAGCGCCGGGGGGCGCGATGGTCGACGTCGGGGCCATCGACGAGAATCGAATGCTTCTGCTGGAGGACGGCCATTGCCTCAAGGACCATGCTCTGTCCGCCTGCAACCGGCCGGAGCTGCGCGCTCATGCGGCGATGATGGGGACGTCGCTCCACACGCTGGTCCAAATGGTCGACAACGGGCTGGGAGTGACCTTTGTCCCCGCCATGGCGATCGAGGCTGGAATCCTGGAGGGCACCAGCGTCGACGCCAAGCCGCTGCGGTCCGATCATGGCTATCGCCGGATCGCGTTGATCTGGCGCCGATCCAGTCCGCGTGAAAATGAGTATCGCCTGCTGGCCGACAGCCTGCGCTCGATCGTTCAGGACATCATTCCAGCCCAAGCAGCCACCGGTCCAACGGGACCGCGCGAACCCGCGCACCCGGCAATGTCCGATTAAGCTGGCTTCGGTTGCGCATGATCCAGCGCAGGCAGCTCAATTGGCTGTCGAATGCCGCGAACTGAACGCGGCTTACGCGCAAGGTCCTGCGATCGACCATGAACCGGGCGCCGCCGCGACAGCCGGGCGCGCCGGACCAGTCTCGCTGGGGGGCGACCACTGTCGGCACCCAGTAGGTCCTTCTTGAATCCAGCCGATCAACGTCGCAGCGATGCATCGGAGGTTGCCCTTCTGGAGGGCCCGCGGCGGCGCTCCGGGGGCAAAACAGCGCCGCGGCAGGCCGAGGGCCGGCTATTTCGCCAGCGCCGGTTCGCGCTGAGTCGCCGCGCTGGCCGTATGATATTTGGCGCAACTGAGATCGAACCGGTCGGCGTTCATCACCTTGGTCCAGGCCCGGACGAAGTCGCGGACGAACTTCTCCTCATTGCCTTTCTCGGCATAGACCTCGGCCGTCGCGCGCAGTTGGCTGTTCGAACCGAAGATCAGGTCGGTCCGGGTCGCGCGCCACTTCTGGCGCCGCCCGCCGCGATCGTAGCCGATGAACTCCTCGTCGCTCGACGGGTCGACCAGGTCCCAGAAGGTTTCATTGTCGAGCAAGTTGACGAAGAAGTCGTTGGTCAGCTGGCCCTTGCGGTTGGTGAACACGCCTTCGGGCGCGTCCTTGTAGTTGGCGCCGAGCACGCGCAGCCCGCCGAGCAGAACCGTCATTTCCGGCGCCGACAGGCCTAGCAGCGACGCCCGATCGAGCAGCAGCTCCTCGGTCTTCACGCTTTGGCGAGTCTTGAGGAAGTTGCGGAAGCCGTCGGACTGCGGCTCCATCCACACGAAGCTCTCGACGTCGGTCCAATCCTGCGTAGCGTCGCCGCGTCCGCCGGTGAACGGGACTTCGACATTGAAGCCGGCATCCCGCGCCGCCTTTTCGACCGCGGCCGAACCTGCAAGCACGATCGCGTCGGCCAGCGACATCGAGCCACGCATCTCGTCGAGCTTTGCGAGCACCCTGGCGAGCTCGTCGGGCTCGTTGACGATCCAGTTCCTTTGCGGCTCGAGCGCGATCCGCGCGCCGTTGGCGCCGCCGCGATGGTCGGACTTGCGGTAGCTCGAAGCCGACGCCCAGGCGGTCTTGACCAGCTGGCCGACGGTGAGACCGCTCGACAGCACGGCCGACTTGAAGGCCGCGACATCGGCCTCCGACGGAGCTGTCCCTTCGGGTACCGGATCCTGCCAGATCAACTCCTGGTCTGGCACTTCCGGCCCGAGGTAGCGAACCTTCGGGCCCATGTCGCGGTGGGTCAGCTTGAACCAGGCGCGGGCGAAGGCGTCGTCCAGCGCGGCCTGGTCGTCCCGGAACCGCTCCGAGATGGCGCGGAACTCGGGGTCCATCTTCAGCGCCATGTCGGCGGTGGTCATCATCGTCGGCACGCGCTTGCTGTGATCACGCGCGTCCGGAGCCAAATCCTCCGGATCGGGATTGATTGGCGTCCACTGCTTGGCGCCGGCCGGGCTTTCGACCAGCTCGTAATCATATTTGAACAGTAGCCGGAAATAGTCACCGCCCCACTTGGTTGGGTTGTTCGACCAGGAGCCTTCGATGCCCGACGTGGTGATGTGGCCCTTGCCGATCTCCTCCTCATCGGTGAGCCAGCCAAGGCCTTGCAGATGGACGGCTTCCGACGCCGGGTCGTTGCGGAAGGTGTCGGCGGGTTTCGCGCCGTGTGCCTTGCCGAAAGCGTGGCCGCCAGCGGTGAGCGCGACGGTTTCTTCCGAATTCATCGCCATGCGGCTGAACGTCGCCTTCATGTCGCGCGCCGATTGAAGCGGGTCGGGATTGCCGCCCGGACCTTCAGGATTGACGTAGATGAGGCCCATCTGGATTGCGGCGAGCGGGCCTTCGAGCTCGGGCAGCTCCTCGGTGATGCGCGTCTTGGCACCCTGGTTGACCCAGATCTCCTCAGCGCCCCAGAAAGTATCGCCCTCCGACTGATAGACATCCCTGCGGCCGCCGCCAAAGCCGAACACCGGCCCGCCCATGCTCTCGATGGCGACATTGCCCGCGAGGATGAACAGGTCCGCCCAGCTGATGTTCTTGCCATATTTCTGCTTGATCGGCCAAAGCAGGCGGCGCGCCTTGTCGAGGTTGCCGTTGTCGGGCCAGCTGTTGAGCGGCTCGAACCGCTGCTGGCCGCTGGAGGCACCGCCGCGGCCATCGGTCACCCGATAGGTGCCGGCTGCGTGCCACGCCATGCGGATCATGAATGGGCCATAATGCCCGTAATCGGCGGGCCACCACGACTTGCTGTCCGTCATCAGCGCGGTGAGGTCGGTCTTCAGCGCTCGGTAGTCGAGTTGGTTGAAGGCCTCGGCATAGTCGAAGTCGGGTCCCATCGGGTCCGGCGACACGCCGTGCTGGTGGAGCATGTCGACCGGCAGCGCCTCGGGCCACCAGTCTTTGTTGATGCGTCCCAGCAGCGAGCGGGCTTTGGTCGCCTTCATCGGGCAACCGCCCGTCTCTCCAGTCTTGGCGTCCATGATTCCTGTCTCCTGTTCGAAAATTCGCGCCACGCTAGGCTGCAAGGTGAACGGGCGGAAACGAGATAAGTTGGTCAGAGAAATTGGCAAAAGCGATTACTGCGGCCGCCAATGCGCTCAGTCCATGTGGCGAAGGCCGATCCGCAGATAATCATAGCCCGTCACCATCGTCAGCGTCGCCGCTGCCCACAGGCTGGCCACGCCGGTCAAATGGACCCATTGCTCGCCGGGAAAAGCTCCTCCGAGGATGAGCGCACCTAACGACACCAGCTGGAAGGTGGTCTTCCATTTCGCCAATTGGCTGACCGGTACGGATACATTGAGAGGCGCCAGATATTCCCTCAGCCCCGACACGATAATCTCCCGCAGCAGGATCACCAGCGCGGGAATGACGTTGAAATCCTGGATGATCGGCGCGTCGCCGTTCGCCTTTCGCGACGCTGCCAGCATCACGATCACCGCCGCGACCATGATCTTGTCGGCGATCGGGTCGAGAAATTGTCCAAGCCGCGAGATGCGCCCCTGCGCCCTGGCCAAATAGCCGTCGAAATAATCGGTGATCCCCACAATGCAGTAGAGGACGAAGGTGATGGCATAGTCGATCGGCGTCGGCCTCCAGAGGAGGAACACCAGGATCGGCACTGCGAGGATGCGCGAGAGCGTCAGCAAGTTTGGCAGCGACAGCATCGCGCACCTCGCTAGCCGGGCCAATTGCACAGAGTCAAAAATCCGCCGCTTGCAGCCACTAGCCAAGCCGCTATCACCGGGTTTGCCGACGATGCAGGACAGCGCACACCTATTACGAACGCGGCGCTTCCTGCCGATCTTCGTCACCCAGTTCCTGGGTGCGTTCAACGACAATCTGTTCCGCACTTCGATGGTGCTGCTGGTGATCTACGGGATTTACCAGGACCCGGAACAGGAGGCGACGTTCAGCGCGATCGCCGGTGGCCTGTTCATCCTGCCCTTCTTCCTGCTGTCCGCGCTTGCCGGGCAGCTTGCCGACGAGCGTGACAAGGCGAAGATTGTTCGCATCGTCAAAACGGCCGAGATATTGATCATGGTTGTCGGCGCCGCCGGCCTCCTGCTGCACAATGTGCCGCTGCTTCTCGCGGCCCTGTTCGCGATGGGCGTCCATTCCACCTTCTTCGGGCCGATCAAATACGCGATCCTGCCGCAACACCTTACGTCGGACGAGGTGCTCGGCGGCACGGGCCTCGTGGAGGCGGGCACTTACATCGGCATTCTGGGCGGTACGTTGCTCGGTGGCGTGCTCGTGCTGCAGAACCCGGACGGGACCTTCCATGCCGAGTGGGCAGCGGTCGGAGTCTTGGCGGTAGCCATAGTGGGTCGGATCTCGGGTCAGCTGGTTCCGCCGGCGCCACCAGCGCCAGATGCGCCCGCGTTTCACTTCGACTGGCACATCATCCGCGCGTCGCGAACCTTGGTCAGCAACACGCTTCACATTCCGCGCCTGTTCCTGGCCATCATCGCCATCAGCTTCTTCTGGGCCATGGGCGCCGTGCTCGCCGCCCAGTTTCCGCCGCTGGTCAAGAATGGGCTGGGCGCAGACCAGACCGTCGCCACCTTGTTCCTCGCGACCTTCTCGGTCGGCGTCGCCATCGGATCGGTGGCGGTGAACCGCTTGCTGGGAGGCCAAGTTTCAGCGCGCTACTCGCCTGCTTCCGCGCTACTGATGGGCCTGTTCGTCCTCGACCTGTTCCGCCGAATCAAGGGCTGGCCCGCCCCTGCTGCCGAACTGCGCGATTTGACCGCTTTCCTCGCCATGCCAAACAGCTGGATGATCGTGCTCGATTTGCTCGGGGTGGCCATTTCCGGCGGCATGTTCGTCGTCCCGCTCTATGCCTTCCTCACCACCACCGTGCCGAAATCCGAAACGGCGCGGACCATTGCCGCCAACAATATCGTCAACTCCGGCCTGATGGTGGCCGCGACCCTGATCCTGACTGCCGCGGTGCAGCTGGGGGTCACGGTCGCCGACAGCCTTCTCATCGTCGCCATCGCGAGTGTGATCTCCGCCTGGCTCGGCTGGAAGCTGCACAGGGCTTGTGACTAAGCCAAATAGAGGGTGACGAAGAGGAAGCCGGCGGCAAAGGTGGTAGCGAACAATCTGAGGTCGCTCATCGTGCTGGATGACGCCCGACGTTCGGTGATCAGATAGCCCTTTCCCCGCCCGAACTGCCGGGGTCCCAGGATGCATGCAGGGCAACTGCTCTTCATCGGAAAGATACTTAATGCGATTTTTACCACGGCATCAACGCCTTGGAATCGCGTATCGCTCCGACCGTCCCAGCACGGGACGAGGCAAGTTTCTCAGATTGGAAAGTCAGCCGTGGCGGCGGGCCTGGGCGTCGTTGCTTTCCGGCATGGGGTCGATGCGCGAGCGAAGCAGGGTGGCCGCCTGGTCCGCGCTCATCGGCTTGCCGAAATACCAGCCTTGGCCGACCGCGCAGCCAAAGCCGACGACCGCCGCATGGGCCGCAGCATCTTCGATCCCCTCGACCGTGACCGGCACGCCGATTCCGTCAGCCAGCGTGGTCACCGCGCGGATGATCGCGGCGCTTTCCGGATCCTTGGTCAGGGTCGACACAAAGCATCGGTCGATCTTGATCACGTCGAATGGCAGGGAGCGAAGATGGGCCAGCGAAGAAAAGCCGGTGCCGAAATCGTCGAGCGCCAGCCTGATGCCTTGGTTCTTGAGGCTGGCGACAATCGTCCGGGCGAGGTCGATGTCCGCGAACAACGAGCTCTCGGTGATTTCCACCATCAGCCGCTCCGCCGGGAAACCGGTCTCGGTCAGCAGCCTGACGATGCGCTGCGCCAGCCAGCTGTCGGCCAGCTGGGTTGGCGAGATGTTGACTGACAGCTTGATCGACGGATTCCATCCTGCCGCTTCGGTCAGCGCCGCAAGGATGATCTGTTCCGACAGGCGCCCAATCAGTCCGTGCTCCTCCGCCACGGGAATGAAGCGGTCGGGCTCGATCAGTCCGCTCAGTGGGTGCTCCCAGCGGGCAAGCACCTCGAAGCCGACGATCTCGCCCGTCAGCAAATTCACCTGCGGTTCGAAATAGGGGATGAACTGGCCGTGCTCTAGGCCGTAACGGATGCCCTGTTCGATCTCGCTGTGGGCGATCAGTGCGCGCTCCATGCCCTCGTCGAACCAGACCGGGCGCGCCGAGCGACTGGACTTGGCTCGGTCGAGCGCGATATCGGCGCGGCGGAGAAGGTCCGGAATCGGCCCTTCATGGGGGTCGGCGGCCGCGATGCCGACAAAGGCTCCGACCTGCACCAGCAAACCCTCGGCCTCCATCGGCTTGGTAACCTCGCGCAGCAGGCAGTCTGCCAGCACCTCGGCCTCGGCTACCTCTTCCTTTGGAATTGCGAAGGCGATCGCGAACTCGTCGCCGGCAAGGCGCGCAACGAGCCGGCTCGGACCCGCGGCTTCCTCCATCGAAGAGGCGATCATTCGAAGGGTCCGATCTCCGATATCATAGCCGTGACGGTCGTTGATTGCCTTGAAACGGTTGAGCTGCAGCGACAGGATCACCAGTTGATGCCCTTCGACGGCCGCCTGCTGGCGCAGCTCGTCTCCACGATCGGCAAACCCCTTGCGGTTGAGCAGCGCCGTCATTCCGTCGGTCGACGCGATCAGGGCGGCGCGCGCTTCCCCTTCCTTTCGCATCTCCGTTTCGTGCTGCAGGTCCACATATCGCCGCCACCCGAACAGGACCAGCGCGACATTGAGGATGAGGGCGATCAGCGTCACCTGGAGGTTTGGGCCGATGACGGTGCCGGCAAAAGACAGGCGCTGGAAGAATTCGCTGCCATTCCAGATCAGCAGGAAGACGGCGGCGATGAGGATAGCGAGCACGAGCACGTCCCGCCTTGCATTGGCGAGCGACTTGCTTCGGTCCCGCGACGCGGACCAACCTGGAAATATACTGCCCACGCCCCGTGGGTTAACCGAGATTGCTTAATTTTTTACTCAGCAATGGAGCGGGGCGCCGAACGCGCATTGAGCATGAAAGCAAGGTCATGCCGCCGGCATGACCTTGCTTTCATGCTGGTGCGGACGGCGGGACTTGAACCCGCACGCCCAATGGGCAGAAGATTTTAAGTCTCCAGCGTCTACCATTCCGCCACGTCCGCTTAAGGCTTCCTGCCGCTGACCGCGGCAGCGATTGCCTTGCTCGCTTGTCCCCCGGACAAGCTGTGCAAGTCAATTATTCGGCGGCTTCAACGCCGTTTAAGTTGAGGCGCTCGCGCATTTCCTTGCCCGGCTTGAAATAGGGCACGCGCTTGGCGTCGACCTCAACCGCCTCGCCAGTGCGCGGATTGCGGCCGGTGCGCGCATCGCGCTTGCGGGTCGAGAAGGCGCCGAAGCCGCGAAGCTCGACGCGGCCACCCCTGGCCAGCTGATCGGTGATGGAATCGAAGATCGCGCCCACCACATTTTCGACCTCGCGCTGGCTGAGGTCGGGAAAATCGCTGCACAGTTTCTGCACCAGCTCGGAACGGATCATCGAGGCCCTCTGAGGTCTTTTGATTGTAATGGCGCCGCCCCCGGCGTCGGCGCACTGCGTATCAGCCTCAATCGCAAAGGAAAAGGGCGCAGATGCATTGTCGCACCCGCGCCCTTGTTTTTGTTCCAGGGCGGGACAAAAATGTCCCGCTCACAAGGACTTACTTCTTCTTTGAAGTCGCCTCGGCCTTTTCCTTGAGCGCTGCGCCAAGGATGTCGCCCAGCGACGCGCCGCTATCCGACGAGCCATATTGCGCGACGGCCTGCTTCTCCTCGGCGATCTGAAGCGCCTTGATCGAAAAGTTGGGCTTCTTCGAACGGTCGAAGCCGATCACCAGCGCGTCGAACTTCTGGCCGACCTGGAAGCGCTCCGGACGCTGCTCGTCGCGGTCGCGGCCAAGGTCGGTGCGCTTGATGAAGCCGGTCGCGCCGCCCTCGGCGACCTGGACGTCGAGCCCGCCGTCCTTGACCTCGAGCACCTCGACGGTAACGGTCTCGCCCTTGTTGACGCCCGCAGCGCCGCCGGCGACCACGCCGCCGCGCTCAAGCTGCTTCATGCCGAGCGAGATGCGCTCCTTCTCGACATCGACGTCGAGCACGACCGCGGTGACGGTCTCGCCCTTGCGGTGAAGCGCCAGCGCTTCCTCGCCCGAGACGCCCCAGGCGATGTCCGACATGTGGACCATGCCGTCGACGTCGCCGGGAAGGCCGACGAACAAGCCAAACTCGGTTGCGTTCTTGACCTCGCCCTCGACGGTCGCGCCGATCGGATGCTTGTCCGCGAAGTCGCTCCATGGGTTGGTCTGGGCCTGCTTGAGGCCGAGCGAGATGCGGCGCTTCTCCTCGTCGACCTCGAGCACCTTGACGTCGACCTCCTGCGAAGTGCTGACGATCTTGCCCGGGTGGACGTTCTTCTTGGTCCAACTCATCTCGCTGACATGGACCAGGCCTTCGATGCCCGGTTCCAGCTCGACGAAAGCGCCATATTCGGTGATGTTGGTCACCCGGCCCTTGAACACGCCGTCGATCGGATATTTGGCGCCGGCGGCTTCCCACGGATCGCTCTCAAGCTGCTTCATGCCCAGGCTGATGCGCTGGGTCTCGCGGTTGATGCGGATGATCTGCACCTTGACCGTGTCGCCGATGGCAATGATCTCGCTCGGGTGCTGGACGCGCTTGTAGCTGATGTCGGTGACGTGCAGTAGGCCGTCGATCCCGCCCAAATCGACGAAGGCGCCATAGTCGGTGATGTTCTTGACCACGCCGTCGATCACCTGGCCCTCGGCCAGCGTCTGGATCAGGCCCGAGCGCTGCTCGGCGCGGGTTTCCTCGAGGATCGCACGGCGCGACACGACGATGTTGCCGCGGCGACGGTCCATCTTCAGGATCTGGAACGGCTGCGGCAGGTCCATCAGCGGCTGCACGTCGCGCACCGGGCGGATGTCGACCTGCGAACCCGGAAGGAAGGCCACGGCGCCGCCCAGGTCGACGGTGAAGCCGCCCTTGACCCGGCCGAAGATCACTCCATCGACACGGTTGCCGGCTTCGAATTCCTTCTCGAGCTTGTCCCACGCAGCCTCGCGGCGGGCGCGGTCACGGCTCAGCATGGCCTCGCCCTGCGCATTCTCGACCCGGTCGACGAACACCTCGACCTCGTCACCGACCTTCAGCTCGGCCTTCTGGCCCGGCGCGGCGAACTCGCGCAGCGGCACGCGGCCTTCGCTTTTCAGGCCGACGTCGATGACGGCGAGGTCATTCTCGATCGCGGTGATGGTGCCCTTGACGACGCGGCCCTCGAAGGCCTCGTTCTCGCCGCCCAGGCTTTCGTTGAGAAGCGCCGCGAAATCGTCGCGGCTGGGAAATGCCGTTGTGGCCATATGGAAAACTGTCTTTCGAACTTCGGACTTTCATGCCGCCGCCGGCCACTGTGGCCGGGCTACCGTCAGGCGGACCTGGAAACCCAATTGCTTGCCCAACCGGCCTCATGCCGATCAGGCGCCCTTCGCTCGGTGAACCTCAAGGATGCCGCTGTCCGAAATGCGAGCATCAGGCCCGGGCTCAACGCCTTGCCTGCAAGCTCGCCAACTTTAGCGGGCATCCAGAGGGGAACTCACCGCCCGCTGGACGGCGCGCGCCTTAGCGTAAACAGGTAGCACGGGCAAGTTGCCGGAAAGCTTCGGACTTCGCAGCTGTCCTATCCGTCCGCGTGAGCCTTCACACGCTCCTCGATCAGCGCAATCGCCGCGGCGATCGCCTCTTCGATGTCCATCTCGCTGGTATCGAGCAGCTCCGCGTCCTTGGCCTGGCGGAGCGGCGCGGCGTCGCGGCCGCTGTCGCGCTCGTCGCGGGCGCGGATGTCGATCAGCACATCGTCATAATGCGCCGGCATGCCGCGCTCGAGCAGCTCGCGCACCCGACGCTGAGCACGGACCTCGGCCGACGCGGAGACGAACAGCTTGGCTGTCGCGTTCGTCGCGATCACCGTTCCGATATCGCGGCCGTCGAGCACCGCGCCGGAGGGCTGGCCGGCGAAATGCCTCTGCCGTTCGAGTAGGGCCGCCCTGACCCCGGGATAGGCGGAGATTCGACTGGCGATGGCGCTCACCGCCTCGCTCCTCAACTCCGGGTCGGTCGGGTCGACTTGCGCCACGCCCTCGCAGGCGCGCACCGCCTCGAACTCGCTGCTCGGGTTCCCGCCGAAGCGGAACATGCTGAGCGCTACGGCGCGATAAAGCATCCCCGTGTCCATGTGTGGCAAGCCGAAATGCCTCGCCAGTGCCCGGGCGATGGTCCCCTTGCCGCTGGCCGCCGGACCGTCGACGGCGATGACGGTCGGGCGCATTGGGGGGCGGCTTTCGGCGGGCATCGGGCCGCGCTTTGACAGGGGCTGTGCGCTATGGCAAGGCGCGCGCCGATTGACGGCTGGCGATCTGCGCCGTGCCGCAACCCTTCATGGAGACATGACCCAATGGTCAAACCCGAATGGGGCACCAAGCGCACTTGCCCCAAATGCTCGACCCGCTTTTACGACCTGACCAAGGACGAGCCGGTCACCTGCATCAACTGCGGCAATGCCTGGCTGCCCGAGCCGGTGCTGAAATCGAAGCAGCCGCTCCCGTTTGAAACGGCCCAGCCCGAGAAGGCCGCCGAGCAGGACGAAGACCTGGCCGCGGACGAACTGGCGATCGACGAGGACGAAGAGCCCAGCGCCGACGAGGAAGTCGACCTGGCAACCGGCGACGATGATCTCGGGGTCGCAAAGGGCGAAGAGGACGAAGAAGCCTAGGCCCCCCCGAATCGCCAGAGGCGATTCATGAGGGCAGGATGCCGCGCGGCCGCCTGCCCTTTCTGTTTAAACGAAATCAATAAGTTCCGTCGCCCGCCGCAGGCCTGCACCAACTGGAAGTTATTGAGGCTGTTAACGCTCCCAAACTGGCCGCCCCTCGCTTAGATATTTGGGCGAGGCCAACAATCATCAGAGAAAATCGAACGTGTTCACCAGGATTTCCTGGCTGCTCCTCCTTGCGCTGTGCGCATTGGCGGCCAAGCCCCTTCTTGCCGTGCCGGTCGTGCCACAAGCAGCCGCCCCCAACGCGTTCGGGTCGGTCGCGCTTCCGCTCGGCCCAAACAAATTCAGCGAGCGCTGGCGCCGCGTCGCATCGGCAGGCGGCTCCTCACGGCTGAGCGAAATCATCTCTCCGGCGCGGTCGCTGGACCCGACCCGCCAGGCTCGGTTCGTCAACGCGGCGCTCAACCGCAAGATCGAGTTCCAGCAGGAGCAGGGCGACCGCTGGTCCACCCCAGCCGAAACGTTGGGAAGCGCGGCCGGCGACTGTGAGGATTACGCCGTCGCCAAGATGCATGCGCTGAAGCAGCTGGGCGTGTCGGAGCGCAACCTATTCCTGACCGTGGGCCAGGACACTGCCACGCGGGAGGCACATGCGGTGCTGCTGTTGCGGTCGGGCGGCCGCTTCTGGGTGATGGACAATCGCAGCGACCGGCTGATCCCGGACAGCCAGTTCCGCGACTTCACGCCGACGGTCAGCTTCCGCGCCGACGGCAAGAGCTGGTTCCACGGCACGAAGCACCGCCTGCGGGCCCCCGATGTCAACAAGCTTCTGCCCGGCTATGAGCAGCGGCTCCGCGAGCCCGACGTCGGCGTTCTTCTGGCTGCCTGAATTCAATCTCATGCCCGCCGCTCCCCCGGATCGGCTGCACGCGAGATTTCCCATTTGCACCGGAGGAAATTTCCCCTAAAGGGCGCCTCCACCAGGCCCATCAAGCTATCTTGATGGGAACCCGAAACGGGGCCGTAGCTCAGCTGGGAGAGCGTCGCAATGGCATTGCGAAGGTCAGGGGTTCGATCCCCCTCGGCTCCACCATCCATTCAAAATATCGTTGCTGTGGTTGCAGGTTCTGACAGCGTGCGACTGCCCGAGCGGCCCAGCACAGCCACTGCCCCGATCGAGAAAGCCATCCTGTTGCCAGACGATATCGGC
>DASTCB010000109.1:0-3799 GCA_035711585.1 Sphingomicrobium sp. | reverse complement strand
GCCGCTTCGCACTGGGCCCTGAACACCCGACCCCCGGCGCTGTCCTCCGGCAGGAACGCCGGATAGTGGACCTTGGCGACGCTGGGGTGATCGGCCAGGAAGCGGGCCACGATCTCGGCATTGCGACAGGCCGCCGCCATGCGCAGCGAGAGCGTCTCGAGCGAGCGGGCGATCATCCAGGCCGAATGGGGGTCGAGCTGTGTGCCGATGGCACCGCGCAGCAGCCTCACGGGCCGCATAGCCGCCCTCGCGCCCAGTGCCGCGCCAGCGATCAGATCGCTATGGCCACCAACATATTTCGTGAGTGAGTAGACGACGATATCGGCGCCGTGGGCGAGCGGCTTCTGGAACACGGGTCCCAGGAGCGTGTTGTCGCACAGGAGCATCGGCCGCTGCCCTTGGGCCGCCGCCATCTGGTCCGCGACGCGGCTCACGAGCGCTATATCGACCAGGCTGTTGAGCGGGTTCGACGGGGTCTCGATCAGGATCAACGAGACGCGACCTTGCGCCATCGCACTCTCCACTGCAGCCGTGACGGCCCCAGGATCGACGCCATCCGTGAAGCCCACCGCACCGATACCGAACGGCTCGAGCGTCCGTGCGACTAGGGTCTCGGTGCCCCCATAAAGTGGCTGGCTATGCAGGATGACGTCGCCGGGCCGGGCATAGGCCAGGATCGTGGTCGCGATCGCGGACATGCCGCTGGAGAAGATCGCGGCTGTCTCGGCCCCCTCATAGACCGCCAGACGATCCTCGACGATCTCGCTGTTCGGGTGATTGAAGCGCGAATAGACCAACCCGACCGCAGCAGTCGGGTCGGGCTCCCGGCGCCCGGCCGTGAAGTCGAAGAAGTCCCGGCCCTCCTCGGCCGTGCGGAACACGAAGGTCGAAGTCAGGAAGACCGGCTGCTTGACTGCCCCTTCGGACAGAGCAGGATCGTATCCGTAGCCCAGCATCAGGGTCTCAGGATGGAGCCGGTGCTGGCCGATCCGATCCTTCCTGTAGCGCGATCCTGCCATGGCAGCCTCCTCGCGCCGAGCCATGCCGCCCGGCAGGCCGCATCGTATCGTGGGCGCACGGCGTTGTATCCATCGGTGTGGTCGGCGCAGGCTCGGTAGACATGGATAGCAGCATCACCGTCTTCGGAGGTTCAGGCTTCCTGGGTCGACAGATCGTGAAGCGTCTGGCCGAGGAGAGCGCCCATGTGCGCGTCGCGGTGCGCCATCCCGAACGCGCATCGTTCCTCGAGCGCGCCGGCAGGGCGGAGCAGATCACCGCGATTTACGCCGACGTGTGGGAGGAGGCGTCGGTGGGCGCGGCGGTGGATGGTTCCGAAGCCGTGATCAACATGGTCGGCCATTACGTCGAGCGCGGCAGGGCGAACTTCGAGACGACGAGCGGGCATGGCGCGATGCATGTCGCCAAGGCCGCGGCAACAGCTGGAGTGCAACGACTCGTTCACATCTCGGGCCTCGGCACCGATCCAAAACCCGACTCACGCTATTCCCGTGCCCGAAGCATCGGCGAGCAGCTGGTAATGGAAGCTTTTCCCGCGGCCACCATCCTCCGCCCTGGCGTCATCTTCGGGCGCGAGGGCGGCTTCCTCAATCGCCTGGCGGCCCTGGCGCGCATGCCGCCACTCTTCCCGCTGTTCGGCGCTGGCGAAACGAAGCTGCAGCCCGTGTATGTCGGCGATGTCGCGGAAGCCGTCGCAAAGGCTTTGGCCACGCCCGCGACCATGGGCAGGCTCTACGAGCTGGGCGGTCCCAGGGTCTACACCTACAAGGAGCTTGTGCAGCTGGTGCTTGCACAGATCGAACGCAAACGGTTGCTGATGCCGATTCCGTACTTCGCTTGGAAAGTAGTGGCGGCTTTGATGGCGCCCTTGCCGAGTCGACCCCTATCCCGGAACCAGATCGAACTGATGCAACAAGATAACGTGGTGCGCGCCGACGCATTGACTTTGGCCGATCTTGGCATCGCACCGACCCCGGTCGAAGCGATGTGGCCAAGGTAGTCAGCCCAGCAGGCTGGCTTAGCTGGACGAGCCTAGCAGCCATCTGAGGCTCGGTGAGGTGGTCCTGTCGTGCCGATGCCGATACGCGCCAGCGCCTTGACCAACGTGCCGTGGCTGAAGGTCGGGACGATCTCGCTCCCGTCTGGAGCGACGATGCGCTTACCGGCCGCCCCGGCGCTGGAAGCGCATCGGAATCCGCACATGCCGCGATCCTTTCGCCCTGCTGCCGCAGCTCCCCGACCAAGCTTGCCAGTCCTTCGACCCTGATTCGCAGCGCGATGGCACAATCTTAATTGCCAGGCGGTGCAACCGGTGCGAGCGTTGATCGACGGCGGCTCAGGCCATTGAGGGCCCGCGGGATGTGGCATCGCCAAGCATGACGCTCGATCAGGCGTTCGCCTTCGTCATCATCCTCGGCACTATCGGCCTGCTGATCTGGGATCGCGTCCGCTACGACCTGGTCGCGCTTTTGGCCCTGCTGGCATCGGTTGCCTGCGGCATCGTCCCGGCAACGGAAGCCTTTCGCGGCTTCAGCAACGACATCGTCATCATCGTCGGCTCCGCCCTTGTCGTCAGCGCCGCCATCGGCCGCTCGGGACTCGTCGAGACCCTGATGAAGCCGTTCACTCCCCGGATGACGACCAGTGGGATGCAGGTGGCGGTGCTGGCCTCGGCCGTGACGGCGCTTTCCGCCTTCATGAAGAATATCGGGGCCCTGGCGATCTTCATCCCGATCGCGCTCCAGGTCGCGCGCCGAACGGAGAAGCCGCCATCGCGGGTGCTGATGCCACTTGCGTTCGCATCGTTGCTCGGCGGGCTCATCACTTTGATCGGCACCTCGCCCAACATCATCGTCTCGCGCATGCGTGAGCAGATCAGCGGCGAGCCGTTCCGCATGTTCGACTTCGCGCCGGTAGGCGTGTGCCTGGCGGTGGCGGGCGTGGTCTTCCTCACTTTCGGGTGGCGGCTTCTGCCCAGGATCAAGCGAGGGATCGGCGCGACGCCCGAGACTCGCTTCTCGATCGAGGACTACATCACGGAGGTGCGCCTGCCCGCGGCTTCGCCCTGCGTCGGCAAGGCCGTCCGGGACGTGGAGGCGCTGGGCGATGGCGACGTCACGGTGGCCGCGATCGTTCGAGAGGGATACCGGCGCTACATCCCGACCGGATACTGGCGCCTCTTCGAAGGCGACATTCTCGTCCTAGAGGCCGATACGCACGCGCTGTCCAGGCTCGTGAATGCTGCGAAACTGGAACTGATCCACGGTAAGAAGCTCGCCGCAGGCGATGCTCGCCAGGAGGGTTTGGCGATCATCGAGGCGGTCGTGACCGCAAACTCGGCCATGATCGGCAGCACGGTCGAGCAGCTTGCACTACGGGAGCGCTATGGCCTCAACCTGCTAGCCCTGGGCCGCTCCGGGCGAAGAATCGCTCAGCGGCTGCGGCGGGTCCGCTTCCAAGATGGCGATCTGCTGGTGCTACAAGGCCGCGCCGAGCGCATCAACGAAAAGCTGGCCGCTCTTGGCTGCTTGCCCCTGGCCGAGCGAAACGTGCCTTTGGGGCGCACGCGCAACCTCTACCTTCCTGCGGTGATCCTCGGCGTTGCGATGGTCCTGGTGACGACCGGCGCGGTACCGGTGCCGGTCGGCTTCTTCGGCGCGGCGGTGGCGGTGCTGGCCGCCCAGGTGCTCACGCTAAGGGAAGCGTACGACGCGGTCGAATGGCCGGTACTCATTTTGTTCGGCGCCCTCATCCCCGTGAGCGAGGCGCTCCAGACGACCGG
>DASTCB010000108.1:0-19717 GCA_035711585.1 Sphingomicrobium sp. | reverse complement strand
CGACTGGCCTGACCGCTACATCCATACGCAGAGAGACATTCCGGAAAATCTCGACCCGACGAAACTCAAACGCGCAATCTTTATCGGCGCGAGCGCCGGCTGGTACCTGGCCAACCTCGGTCAGGGCGGCGTTCCCGCGCTTGATCGGATGATGCATGTGGAACGACTGGATCGCCACGCCGCCGAACTGCGCAAGATAGCTGCCATGGCGCCTGCGGACGCTGCCCTCGTCGAGCTCTACTCTCGAAATGCCGACGTCGCCGAGGCTCAGTCGCTATCGCGATTTGGGCTTCAACCGGCAAATGGCGCCGGAATGGCCGGAGCGACCATTTCTTCGGCGACGGCTGCGCAAGGTTCAGGGGCATTTATCTACCGGCGAAAGGCTGATCCGAAGGGGCCGATGAGTGGCTTCGGCTACTCCTGGCTGGACGACCAACTCGAAAGGAAAGGCCTGCCACGGCCTGCCCTGCCCGACCGGGCCGGTCCGGGCAACACGGCGAGCTTCGCCTATGAGGCGCTGAACCTGGTCGACGGGACCCGCAACGTTCGGGATATCCGGGACTTCCTATCCGCAACCATCGCCCCTGTTCCGGTTGAGGAAGTCGCGGAATTTCTTGCGACCTTGGAACAGGTCGGACTTCTTGAGCGGACGGCAAGCAATATCAGGTAACCCATGGCCTGATCTGGTCCGCAATTGGTCAAAAGCGGACATTGAGATGTCCCAAGCCTTACCCACGAAGCCGCGACTGAATTTTCGTCCGTTGTTAGCGGTCGGCCGCTGGGAACTTGTGAGAGATCGCAAACAAGCCAGTGGGAAGATTTCCAAGCCAAAGCCTCTGTAACTCGTTGATTTGCTATGGCTAATCCGAACATTGTTTACCTCGTTGACCGGAGGCTTGTGGGTTAACGCGATCTCGAAAGGCAAAAAAGCGCGACCAAAGCGAAAAGGTCTTCGCGAGAAAGCCCCTGAATTTGCTTGTGAAAGATGCTTCAAAAGGGTGGTGCCGCTTGGGGGACTCGAACCCACGACCCCATCATTACGAATGATGTGCTCTACCAGCTGAGCTAAAGCGGCATTGGCCGGAACGGCTGTGCGGATGCGCCCCTACACGCGCCAGTCTCGCCTCGCAAGCCCGCCCTGAGCGAGTCGAAGCGCCTTTCCCGGCCGAGCCGAGCAGCCGTTGATTTCCGGCCGGTTATGCTTAACGGTTTAGCAACCCTTTCCGTTGAAATTGGCACGGAAACGGAGATTTGCGGGATAATTGCGCGTGGACAGCTTTTCCGATCATCTCGGTGAATATGACGCCGCCTCCGCGCCGGAGCCGGATGCCTCGATCGAGATCGGGGCGGACGAGCGCCGGATGCACGTCCGCGCCTATAATTACTGGTGCCAGCTGCTCGACGGCCGCGACTATCCCTCGATCGAGGATCTGGAGCCGGCCGACATCGAGGATTTCGCGCCCCATTCGGTGCTGCTCGACTTCACCGAGGGACGCGACAATCCGGCGACCCAATATGTCGGCGCCGCGATCCGCGAGGAGTGCGGGATCGGCGAGAACATCAAGTCGATCGCCGAAGTGCCGAGCCGCTCGCTGCTGTCGCGGCTGACCGACCATTATATGCAGATCATCGCCAACCGCGCGCCGGTCGGCTTCGAGGCGGAGTTCGTCAACCAGCGCGGCCGCTCGATCTGCTACCGCGGGATCCTGATGCCGTTCAGCTCCGACGGCGACACGATCGACTTCATTTATGGCGTGATCAACTGGAAGGAGTTGGGCGAGACCGTCGAGACTCCGCAGGTAATCCGCGCCGAGCTGCCGCCGCTCGACCTCGAGCAGCCAGAGGAAGACGAAACGCTCGAGCTGGTCGAGGAAGATGCGCTTGAGCTCGATGAAATTGCCCCGGCCGAAGAAGCGGCCGATGGAGTGGTACCCTTTGCCGACCCCGAAGCCGATGAGGAATCCGCCCTGCCCATCCCGCATCTCAGCTGGGAAGACGGGCCGCTGGCGGATCCTGATCCGGTGGCCGAAGCGGATGAAGACGAAGAGCCGGTTGTCGAGCTGGATGCCGACGCCGGCCTCGCCGACCGGCTGTGGGCGGCTCGCGAAAGCGCCGAGGTCTGCAAGCAGGCCGATGGCCGCAGCCGCGTTGCGCTCTACCGCGCGCTGGCCATGGCCTATGACTTTGCGGTGGCCACCAGGCGCGTACCCGGGGAATATTCGGAAATCCTCGATGACGCAGGGGTCAAGGCCCAGGCCCGCGCGCCGATGACGCCGATCGTCAAGCTCGTGTTCGGCATCGATTACGACAAGACGCGCCTGACCGAGTTCGCGGCCGCGCTGAGCTATGCCGAGCGCCAGAATGTCGATTTCGGCGGGTTCCAGGCCTTCGTCGAGCAGGCCGATGGAGGCCTCAAGGGGCTGGTCGCGGAGGAACGCAAGGCTCGCCGCCCGGACAAGCCGGTCGAGGACAAGCTCGAGGCCGGCAAGTCGGCGCTGCGTGCCGCGCCCTCCATCGCGTTGGCCCAGCTGCCGACCAACCAGGAATTTGCGCTGGTCCTGACCCGGCGCAATGCCGATGGCGTGCACGAAGTGGTCGAGCTGGTCGGCGACAGCGCGATGCTCGAGCGGGCGCTGCGCCGCGCCGCCAAGTAACTTCCAGTATTTTCGGACTGTTGCCTTAAATTCGCTCCGGGCCTAGTGCCGCGCGCAAACGCGGGACAGCGGAGCGACAGCGGAACATGACGGTAATCACGCGCGCGGAAGCGTCGACGGTCGACGCCTTGCAGGAAGCGCTGGTCGGTAATGCCCTCGCCGGCGAAATCGAGGGATTCGGCCGGGGTGAGCAGGAGGAGGCGGCGCGGTTTGTCGCGGAGGTCGCCTACAAGCGGCGCAAGGGTGAAGTGGCGGTCCGCCTCGAATCCACCGGCGGCGAAGCGGGGCGCCGGCGCATGCGGCTCGGCATCATCAACGACGACATGCCCTTCCTGGTGGACTCGGTCGCCAATGCGATTGCCGGCCGTTCGCTGACGGTCCACCGGCTGCTTCATCCGGTGGTCTGCGTCGACCGCGATGAGAATGGCACGCTGCAGGCGCTGGAACCGCTGTGCGACGACAAGAGCCGCCGCGAATCGATGATGTATATCGAGCTCGATCGTGCCGACGCCCGCGGCCGCCGCGAGCTGGTCGAGGAGCTGCACGCCGTGCTGGGTGACGTGCGCGCCGCGGTTCGTGACTGGCCGGCGATGCAGATGCAGATGCGTGAGGACGCGGCCAAGGTGGAGGACGCCGAGGGTGGAGCGCTGCTCCAATGGTTCGCCGATGGCGCACTGACCCTGCTCGGCTATCAGGTCGAACGGCCCGGCGAGGAGCCGTCGAACGCGCTCGGCATCTTCTCCATTCCGGGAGCGCCGACCGATAAGGGTGGGTCAGTCGGGGCGATCCGCTACTTCGAACAGGGCGGCGCGGTGCCGCTGATGGCCAAGGCGGAGCGCAAATCGACCGTCCACCGGCGGGTGCCGCTCGATCTGATCGTCGTCCCCATCCGCGAGAAGGGAAGGATCACGGGCATCGGCGTGCATGCCGGCCTGTGGACGAGCCAGGCGCTGATCGAGCCGACCGAGGACGTGCCGCTCCTTCGCCGCCGCCTCGCGGACCTGGACAAGGAGTTCGGCTTCGATCCGCACGGCCACAGCGGCAAGGCACTGCGCCACGCCGTATCGTCTGTGCCGCGCGACCTGCTGGTCAACCTGAGCGAAGAAAGCGGCCGCGACCTCATCACCATGGCCATGTCGCTGGCCGACCGCCCGCGTCCGGCGATCCTGCTCCTGCGCAGTATCCTCGGCGGCCATCTGTTCGCCTTCGTGTGGCTGCCGCGCGACGAGCTCAACACCGAGCGTCGAATGGCGATCTCGGGGTTGCTCGAACAAGCCACCGGCCGGGACGTGACCAGCTGGTCGGTCGAGCTCGGCGAGGGCGACCTGGCGCTGGTCCGTTACACGCTCGACATCGAACGCACGGATCCAACTCCAGATATCAAGGACCTTAGCTCCAAGCTCGACGCCATGGTCCGTGGCTGGGAGCCGGGCGTCGAGGAGGCGCTGATCGAGCGCGTCGGGGCCGGCCGGGCGACCCGCCTGACGTTGACCTACGCGAGCCGTTTCCCGGACTTCTATCGCAATCGCACCAGCGCCACGGAAGCCGCCGAGGACATCCTGCGCCTCAATCGGCTGGACGATGCCAGCGATCGCGATGCGCGCTTCTTTCTCCATCCCGAGGACACCGACCGACAGCTTCGCCTTAAAATCTATCGACAGGGCCTGATCCCGCTGTCGGAGGTGGTGCCGGTCCTGGAGAATTTCGGGTTCCGGGTCCTTGCCGAGTTTCCGATCGAGCTTGAGGGCGAAACCCCAATTCATATCCATGCCTGCATCCTCGAGATGTCGGACCACGGGTCGGTAACCGATGTCATGGCCCGCGCCGAGGTGATCGAGCGAGCGATCGCCGACGTGCTGCGCGGCGACGACGAGAATGACGCCTTCAACCAGCTGGTGCTTTACGCCGGGCTGGAGCCGCGCCCGGTTTCCTGGCTTCGCGCCTGGTTCCGCTACATGCGCCAGACGGGCATCGCCTTCAGTATCGCGACCATCGTCGACGCTCTGCGCCGCGCGCCGAAGGCGACCAGCGCACTGGTCCGCCTGTTCGCGGTCATGCATGATCCGAAGGCGTCCAGCGGACGGGAAGCGGCCGTCAAGGCGGCCTCCGCCGATTTCGCCGAGGCGCTGAACGACGTGCGCGGGATCGATGACGACCGGATCCTGCGGCAGATGCGGGCGGTCGTGGGCGCGACCCTGCGCACCAACGCCTTCGCTCCTCATGCCGCAGAAGCGGTGGCGTTCAAGATCGACAGCAAGCAGGTGCCCGGCTTGCCCGCTCCGGTCCCCTATCGCGAGATCTGGGTCTATAGCCCGCGGGTCGAGGGCATCCATTTGCGCGGCGGGCCGATCGCCCGCGGCGGCCTGCGCTGGTCCGACCGGCGCGACGATTTCCGGACCGAGATCCTCGGCCTGATGAAGGCGCAGCTGGTCAAGAATGCCGTGATCGTCCCGACCGGCGCCAAGGGCGGCTTCTACGCCAAGCAATTGCCCAACCCGACGGTGGATCGCGACGGATGGCTGGCCGAGGGTACGGAAAGCTACCGGATCTTCATTCGCTCGCTACTTTCGGTCACCGACAATATCGTCGAGGACAAGGTGGTGCATCCGGCCGACGTTGTCGTCCGCGACGGCGACGATCCCTATTTTGTGGTCGCCGCCGACAAGGGCACCGCGTCCTTCTCGGACGTCGCCAATGCCATCGCGATGGACAAGGGCTTCTGGCTCGGCGATGCCTTCGCGTCCGGCGGGTCCAACGGATACGACCACAAGGCGATGGGCATCACCGCCAGGGGCGCCTGGATCTCTGTCCAGCGTCACTTCCTGGAGATGGGTATCGACGTCCAGACCCAGCCCGTCCGGGTCGCCGGATGCGGCGATATGTCGGGCGACGTGTTCGGCAACGGCATGCTGCTCAGCAAGGCGATCAAGCTGGTCGCTGCATTCGACCATCGCCACATCTTCATCGACCCCGATCCCGATCCGGCCAAGAGCTGGAAGGAACGCGACCGTCTGTTCAACCTGCCGCGCTCCAGCTGGGATGATTACAACCGCAAGCTGATGTCGAAGGGCGGCATGATCGTCCCGCGCAGCCAGAAGTCGATCGAGCTGACGGCCGAAGCGCGCTCGGCGCTCGGGATCGACCTGGAGACGATCGAGCCCAGCGCGCTGATCAGCGCGATCCTCAAGAGCCCGGTCGACCTGTTGTGGTTCGGCGGCATCGGCACGTACATCAAGGCCAGCCATCAGACCCATGCGCAGGTGGGCGACCCGGCCAATGACGCCCTTCGCGTCGACGCCAAGGAGGTCCGCGCAAAGGTTATCGGCGAAGGCGCCAACCTAGCCATCAACCAGGCCGGACGGATCGAATTCGCGACCATCGGCGGCCGGATCAACACCGACTTCATCGATAATTCGGCGGGAGTCGACTGCTCCGACAATGAAGTGAACATCAAGATCCCGCTCAACCGAGAGATGCGGGAGGGACGGCTCCAGGAGGAAGTCCGCAACAAGCTGCTGGCGGAGATGACCGACGAGGTGGCGGAGCTGGTGCTGGAAGACAACCGACTCCAGTCGCTGGCGCTGTCGATCGCCGAGTCACGCGGTACGGCCGGCATTCCCGGCTTCGTCAGGACCATCGAGATGCTCGAGGCGGTCGGCCGGCTCGACCGCAAGGTCGAGGGACTGGACAGCAGCGATGTGCTTCTTCGCCGTGCGCATGAGGGGCGGGGTCTGACCCGTCCGGAGCTCGCCGTCATCCTGTCGATGTCGAAGATGACCCTGCAGGATGCGGCCGAAGAGCTGAAACTGGCTGACGATCCGTCGATGGAAGTCGAGCTGATGGCGGCCTTCCCCGAGCCGATGCGCCAGAAGGAGGCGAATGCCATCCGCGCCCACCGGCTGCGCCATCAGATCATCGCCACCAAGGTCGCAAACCGGCTGGTTAACCGGCTGGGACCGAGCCTTCCGCTCGACATGACCGAAGAGGAAGGCGTCGGCCTTCCCCAGGTGATCACCGCCTTCCTGGTGGCCGAGCGGATGCTCGACCTCCGTTCGCTGTGGGCCAAGATCGAGGCCGCCAAGGTCACGGAAGCGTCGCGCATCGCCCTGCTCGCACTAGCTGCAAAGACCGTCCGTTCTCACCTTGGCGACGTGATCCGGGCTGCAGCTGGCGAGACCAATGTGGCGCAGGTGTGCGAAGCGCTTCGTCCCGGTTTGGAGAAGGTCGCGGCCAAGACGTCTGGCCTGATCCGCGCGGAAGTGCGCGGCGAGGCCGCGTCGCGCCGTACGCAGCTCGAAGCATTGGGCGCGGGCAAGGAGATCACCGACCGGATGGTCCGGCTGTACGAGCTGGACGGCATCTTCGGAATCGCCGCGCTCGGGGCGAAGAAGGGGCTGGACGAGCTGGCGATCACCCGCGCCTATACGAAGCTGGGTGAGGTGCTCGGTATCGACTGGGCGCAGCAGCAGGTGGCGCGCTACATGCCGTCGGACAATTGGGAACGCTTGCTCGCCGCCGGGTTGCTGCGCGATTTCGAGCAGGTGCGGATCGACTTCATCAGCCGGATCCGGGGCGACGATCCCGACGAGAGCGTCGAACGCTGGGTCGAACGCAACCCGCGCCGGATCGCCCAGTTCCGGGCGCTCGTCGATCGGGCCAAGCTGGTCGGATCGGTGACCGTACCGATGATGGCGCAAATCGCCAGCCAGGCCCGAATACTTCTGTCCCGCTAGTGCGCTCGGCGATCTTCGTTCCCGCCCCGGATTATCCGGAGGATTTCGACTGGGCCTATGAGGTCGAGGCCGCCGTGCTGCTTGGCGCCGGCTTCTCGGTCGAGGCGCGGTCGTGGAACGACGCCGGCGACCTCGGCGGGTTCGACCTGGTCATGCCACTGGTCGCCTGGGGCTATCACGTCGACCCGCCGCGCTGGCATGCGCTGCTCGACCGGCTGGAGCGTAACCGGATTCCGGTGCTCAACCCCGTGCCGCTGCTGCGCTGGAACAGCGACAAGCGCTACCTCGCCGAGCTCGGGGCGAAAGGCGTCGCCACCATTCCGACCCGGCTGGTCGAACGGCTCGACGAGGCGGCCCTGGCCGAGGCCCGGATGGAGTTCGGCAAGGAGCTGGTGATCAAGCCGCCGGTGTCGGCCGCGGCCGATGGCACGCACCGGCTTGGCCCGGCCGACCCGATCCCCGATGATGCAGTTGGCCGGGAGATGCTTGTCCAGCCCTTCCTCCGCTCGGTGGCGGATGAGGGCGAATATTCGATCCTGCTGTTCGGCGGCGAGTATAGCCATGCCATCGTCAAGCGGCCCAAGGCGGGGGATTATCGCGTCCAGCCCCATCTCGGCGGAACGGAAGTGGCTTGCGAGGCGCCGTCTGGGGCGATCGAACTGGCCAAGGCGGCCCTTGCGGCCGCGCCGGCGGAGGCGGCCTATGCGCGGGTCGACATGGTCCGGGACAATGATGGCCGTCTGGCGATCATCGAGCTGGAGCTGATCGAGCCGTCGCTGTGGCTGCAGCACGCTCCGGACGGCGGGGCCAGCTTCGTATCAGCTCTTCGCGCCGCCCTGCCGCAAAAACAACCACTGCCGGATCGCTGATGTCAGGTTGGGCGCGCCGCGGGGCGTGTCGAGCCGCTCCACGTCGATCCGGGCGATCAGCGCGTTGACCGGCAATTGCTCGTCATGCGCGGCGCGCTCCAGCGCTTGCCAGAAGACCGGCTCCAGGCTGATCGACGTTTCGTGCCCGGCGATGGTGACGGAGCGCTTCGTCGGCGAGGCGTAAGAGTTCTTGCTCACTTTCCGTTCGTCCTGAGCGGAGCCGCGCAGCGGCGTAGTCGAAGGGCAGTTTTTGTACGCGGCGCACGGGCGCGAAGTAAATTCGCACCATCGGTCCTGTCGGCTTCGCCGCAGGCCGTCCGGATGCCGCCGTCGCTTCGCGCTGCCTTCCGATTGCTCCGCAATCGCTCACTGCGCTCGGCGGCTCCATCAATACATGTGTTGCCCACCATTTATGCTGAGCGTCGAGCCGGTGATGAAGCCGGCATTCTCGTCGACCAGGAAGGCCACCCCGCGCGCGATCTCCTCGGCCTTGCCGAGGCGGTTGACCGGAATTCGGGCGACGATCTTGGCGAGCACTTCCTGCGGCACCGCGGCGACCATGTCGGTGTCGATGTAGCCGGGCGCGATGGCGTTGACGGTGACGTTGCTGCGGGCGCCTTCCTGCGCCAGCGCCTTGGTGAAGCCGTGGATGCCCGACTTGGCGGCGGCATAGTTGACCTGACCATATTGCCCGGCCTGGCCGTTGATCGAGCCGATGTTGACGATCCGGCCATAGCCGCGGCCCTGCATCCCCTCGAACACCGCCTTGGCCATGTTGAAACAGCCGCCCAAATTGGTGTCGATGACGTCCTGCCACTTCTGATGGTCCATCCGCTTCATCGTGGTGTCGCGGGTGATGCCGGCGTTGTTGACCAGCACGTCGACCGGTCCCAGCTCGGATTCGACCTGCTGAACGCCCGCCTGGCAGGCCTCGAAATCTGCCACGTCCCATTTGAAGGCTGGAATGCCGGTGCGGTCGGAGAATTCGCGGGCGCGCTCGTCATTGCCGGCATAGTTGGCCGCGACCTTCATCCCCATGTCCTTGAGGGCGATGCTGATCGCCTCACCGATACCCCGGGTCCCGCCAGTTACGATCGCCACTCGCGCCATGACTTTCTCCTGATCCCTGTTTTGTTGCTCCGGGTTAGGCGGACGGCCACCATCCGGCAAGCTCGCGCCGGATCAGCGAGTCGAGCATCGCCATCCCTTCATCGTCGCTGTTCAGGCAGTCGAGCCTTGCAAAATGCGATCCGCCGGCTGCGAGGAAGGTCTCGCGACCGCGGATTCCAAGCTCTTCCAGCGTTTCGAGGCAATCGGCTGAAAATCCTGGTGCTGCGATGGCGATCTTCCTGACGCCCTGGCCGGGGTAGGCGGCGAGCGTCACATCGGTCGCCGGCTCGAGCCACTTGGCCTTGCCGAAGCGCGACTGGAAGGCCACATCGACCGGCAGGTCGATCCGGTCGGCCAGAAGCCGCGACGTTTCGAGGCACTGGTCGTGATAGGGATCGCCCAGTTGCCGGGTCCGCTCCGGCATCCCGTGATAGCTGAGCAGCAGCCGTTCGGGTGCGAAGTCCAGCGCCGCCAGCTGCCGCTCGATGCTGGCCTGGAGCGCGCCGATATAGAGCGGATCGTCATAGTAGGGCGGGAGCGTCCGGATAACCGGCTGGTCGCGCATCGACTTCAATGCCTCGAACACCGCGTCCATCGCGCTGGCGGTCGTTGCGGCGCAATATTGCGGATAGAGGGGCGCGACGAGAATGCGTTTCGCACCCGCCTCAATCATGCCCCCAATTGTTTTTCTGATCGCTGGCTCGCCGTAACGCATCGCGTGTCGAACGATGAGCTCTTCATTGAAGCGCGATCGCAGGTCGTCGGCCTGTTCCCACGTCAGATACTGGAGCGGCGAACCCGCCTCTGACCAAATCTTGCGATAGGCTTCGGCCGATTTGGCCGGCCGGGTGCGCAGGATAATTCCGTGCAGGATCGGCTTCCAGATCAGGCGCGGGATTTCGACCACTCGGCGGTCGGACAGGAATTCCGCCAGATAGCGGCGCACCGCCGCCGGTTCCGGCGCGTCGGGGGTGCCGAGGTTGATCAAAAGGACACCGACGTCCCTGTCCAGACTCGTCATGCGGCGCTCATCGGGTCGAACGGCAGGGAGCGCAAGCGCTTGCCCGTTCCGGCGGCGATCGCGTTGGCGACAGCCGGGGCCAGGACGGCCATGCCGAGCCCGCTGACACCTCCCGGCTCGGCTTCGCTACGGATGATTTCTACCTCGATATTCGGCACCTCGCGAAGCCGTTCAAAGCCGCGTCTTCGCATTGGTGTGGCCCTGGGAATGCCGGCCACATATTCGGGCGCGGGAACCACTGCCGACGCCAGGGCCGACAGCAACCCGCCTTCGATCTGCTGCCTGACCAGCCCGGGATTGACGACCCGGCCGGCGTCGACCGCCGCGACCAGCCGCGACACTTTGATCCCCTGGTCGGGACCGATGACCGCCTCGGCGACGAGGCCGATGTGGGACCCGCAGAGGGAGGCGCAGGCGAGGCCCATGGTGCTGCCCGGACCGCCGCCGTCCCATCGCCCGATGGCGGTCGCGGTCATGATGGCCTGCGCCAGGCGTGGCGAGCCGCCCAGCAGGCCGATGCGGAAGGCGAGGGGTTCGGCCCCCATCGCGCGGGCCATCTCGTCGATGAAGCTTTCGGTGGCGAAGGCCATCATCGCCTCCTCGCCCCCACGCATATAGCCGGACTTGATCGGGGTTCCGGCGTCTAAAGCGTCGATCCGGATCGCCGGAATGCCGTAAGGCGGGATCGCGCCGCGAGCGTTGAAGCCGGCACCTGGGTCAGCCCCGGCGCGTTCGAGCGATGCCTCCAATCCAGCCATACCGGCGATCCTTGCACTCCACGAGGCGAGCGTTCCGCCGGGCGAGGGCAGTGCGGATATCTTTGCGTGCATCGGCGGGCGAACCGCGTCCTGGTTCTGTGCGGTGGCCGGCGGGAAGGCGAGGCTGACTGGTCTTCCGGAATGCCGCGCCAGCTCGACGGCGATTCCAACCACATCGAGGTCGAAGCCGCTGCCCGACCCGTCGCCGATGGGCATCGGATAGATGGTGACATTTGGCTCGGCGATTCCGCCGGCCTTCGCCGCGGCGGCACGGGCCAGGTCTGGAATTCTAGTGCCCGCCCACACCTCCAGCCGATCACCGGTGAAGCGCGCAGCCGCGGCCGGCGGCTCCAGCGAATGGTGCGGGGTCGGTGCGATGGAATAGGTGGCGGCGAGCGGGGTCGAGCCAGTGGTCGCGCCGGCATAATCTCCGCGCTCGAAGACGCGCTCCGCTTCGCCCGATTCCATCAATTCAAGCAGCCGGGAACTGGGGTCGCCTGCTTCCTTGCCCTCGAACTTGGGCGCGGCGCGGGACAGGGCCATGTCGGCGGCCCACCAGGTCTCGCCCAGCGCGGCAAGCCAGTTGTGGCGGACGATGAGGTCGATCAGCCCAACCTGTCGCTTGGCGGCTTCACGATTGAAGCCGAGCAGGCGGCCTCCGGGCGGCGCCAGCCGAATTGAAGCGAAGACCATCCTGGGCAATCGCACGTCGCCGGCGAAGCGGATGCTGCCATCCGACTTTGCCGGCAGTTCGAGGCGGGGCAGCGTCTCACCGGCGAGCTTGCCCGAGCCTGCCGGCCGAAGCTGCGGCGATTCCGGCGGATTCTGGCGAGCGGCCTCGGCCGACACCTCGCCAAAGCCGATCCGCTTGCCCTCATGGACGATGAAGCCGCCCGCGGTGTCGCACTCGGCCGCGTTGACGTCCCATCGGTCGGCGGCGGCGGCGCACAGCATGGCGCGCGCGATCGCCGCCGCCTCGCGCAGCGGCTGCTCGAAGGCGCGGATCGAGCTCGACTCGGCCGTGATCCGCGTTTCGACCTCATATTCGCGCGCGATCAGTTGATTGACATAGGCACTGCCGTGTGGCGCCGGCTCGACGGCCATAGTCTCCCAGGGCGCGCCAATTTCATCCGCCGCGATCTGGGCGAGACCGGTCCAGATGCCCTGGCCGGTCTCGACCTGCGGAACGGCCAGGGTGACTCGGCCATCGGTGGCGACCTTCAGGAAGGGCCCGAACACCGACTCCTTCGGCCGCGGCCTCAGCGGGCTTCCCTCGCGCCGGGGCCAGGCGACAAAGGCGATGATCAGCCCAACACCCACGCCGCCACCGACCAGCACAGTGCGGCGGGAGACCGCGGGGATTCTCATGCTCAGGCGGCGTGTTGCTGCTTGAGAGCAAGCCGGTCGATCTTGCCGGTGCCGAGCCGCGGCAGCGGCCCGTCGGAAAAGATCATCCGCTCCGGGATCTTGAATGCCGCCAACCGTCCTTCGAGGAAGGCGCGGAGTTCCTCTTCGCTGATGCTGCTGCCCTCCCGCCGATGGAGCACCGCCACCGGCACTTCGCCCAGCCGCTCGTCCGGAACGCCGAACACCGCCGCCTCGGCGATGCCCTCGCTGCCGTAGAGCGCCGCCTCGACCTCCGCAGCGGAAATATTCTCCCCGCCGCGGATGATGATGTCCTTCTTCCGGTCGACGATGAACAAATAGCCGTCCTCGTCGAGATAGCCCACGTCGCCGGACTTGAGGAATCCGTCGGAGGTGAAGGCAGCGGCGGTGGCTTCCGGATTTTCCCAATAGCATTTGATGTTGGCCGCCGAGCGGATGGCGATCTCGCCGCGCTCTCCGGCCGGCAGATGACGGTCGCCGTCGCCGAGGATTGCAAGCTCGACGAACGGCACTTGCGCGCGCCCGGTGGAAGCGGGCTTGGCGGCGTAATTGCCCCAGAAATTGCCGCAACCGACGGCGTTGGTTTCCGTCAGCCCATAGCCAAGCGCCGGCTGGGCGACCGGGAATGCGTTGCGCAGCCGCTCGACATGGGAGACGGGGCGAGGCGCTCCTCCGGCGGCGATGTCGGTCAACGTCGAGAGGTCGTAATTGCCGCGATCGGGATGATTCATCAGTTCTAGGCTCATCGTCGGCACGCCGACGAAATAGGTGATCTTCTCCTTCTCGATCAGGCGCAGTGCCTCGCCCGCATCCCACTTCGGCATCAACACCATGGCGCGGCAGATGACGAAGCTGTTGAGCATCACCGGCACTTCCCCGGTGACGTGGAACAGCGGGACGACGACCAGGGTCTTGAGCGGATTCGGCGGTGGCCGACCCTCGGACTCCAGGATCCCGCGCAGGGTCATCAACGCCGTGGAATAGGCATAGACTCCGGTCGTTACCGCGCGATGGGTCGACAATGCACCCTTGGCCTCGCCGGTCGAACCCGAGGTGAACAGGATCGTCGCATCATCGTCGGGCGAGACGTCCGGAAGCGCAATGTCGTCCGATCCGGCGGCGATGAGCTTGAGGAAGGCTTCCGGCGTGCGCTTGTCGATCGCGATCGAGTCCACGGCGCAGCCCGCGCAGGTCGCGGCGATGCGCTGGGCGCGAGGAGCGTCCGCCAGCACCAGCTTGGGCCTGGTCAGTTGCAGCGCATGCTCAAGCTCGTCGGGCTGCCACCAGCCATTGAGCAGGGCCGCGACCGCGCCGGCCTTCAGCACCGCCATATAGGACAGGATCCAGGCCGGGCAGTTGCGCATCGCGATTCCAACCCGGTCTCCCTTGCCGATGCCCCGCGCGACAAGCCCCCGCGCCATCTGGTCCGACAGGGAGTCCAATTCGGCAAACGTTAGCCGCTCGTCGCCGGCGATCACGGCTTCGGTCGGCCCGTAGAGCGCGCAGAAGGTCTTGAAGAAGAGCGGCAGGGTCGCGGGGAAATTGGCGACGATGGTGCGCCCCTGGCCGTCCTTGTCCAGGATGACGCGTCCGCCCGGGCCGGTGACCGCGGCCATCACCGCGTCATACTTCCGGTCGAGCTCGCTCAGCGCCATACCTCTCTCCTTGGACTTTTCTAATGCTCACCCTATGAGGCAGCAGCAAAGAGGGGAAGCCCCGGGAGCCAGGCGATGAGTTTGATTATGTCCACGGTCGCGGCATCAACGGCGATAGAATTCCCCGACCTTGGGCTTTCTCCGACCTTATTGGAGATCGGCTGGTTTCAGCTGCGCTGGTACAGCATCGCCTATCTCGCCGGAATCTTCATCGGCTATTGGTATTTGCTGAGGCTGCTCAGGCAGCCCGGCGCGCCGATGGCCCGCCGCCACGCCGATGACCTGGTTTTCTACGCCGCGCTGGGGATCATCCTCGGCGGGCGGCTCGGCTATGTGCTGTTCTACAACCTGCCCTATTACATCGAGCACCCGATCGACATCCTGAAGTTGTGGGACGGCGGCATGAGCTTCCATGGCGGGGTGATCGGCACTTCGCTCGGCATCCTCTACCTGGCGCGCAAGGAAGGGCTGAACTGGCTCAGGATCCACGATTATGTCGCCTGCTGCGTACCGTTCGGCCTGTTCTTCGGCCGCCTTGCCAATTTCGTGAACCAGGAGCTGTGGGGGGCGCCGACCGATGTTCCCTGGGCGGTCCGGTTCGTCGAGAATACGATCTACGGCCCGGTCCTCGGCCCGCCGCGACATCCGAGCCAGCTCTATGAGGCGGGCCTTGAAGGCCTCGTCCTGTTCGCCATCCTCTGGTTCATGTTCTGGCGGAGCCAGGCGCGCTACGAGCCGGGCAAGCTGGTTGGGGCGTTCATCTTTTTCTACGGCCTCTTCCGCTTTGCGGTGGAGTTCGTCCGCGAGCCCGATGCCCAGTTCGCCGACACCTGGGTCGAAGCCAGCGGCCTGCACATGGGCCAGTGGCTGACCGTCCCGATGATCCTCGGCGGCCTTTACCTGATGATGACGGCGAAGAAGCGGCGCGAGCGGATTGAGCCGACGGCCGGGACGGCCAGCGTCGCGTGACTCCCTTGGCGCGGGCGCTTGCTGAGCGCATCCGCAAGGAGGGGCCGCTCAGCGTCGAGGCCTATATGGCGGCCTGCAACGCTTATTATTACGCGACCCGTGACCCCTTGGGTTCAGCCGGTGACTTTGTCACCGCGCCGGAAATCTCGCAAATGTTCGGGGAACTGGTCGGCGCCGCGCTGGCCGATATCTGGGCAAGGGCCGGCAAGCCGAGGGAGGCGGTCTATGCCGAGCTTGGGCCGGGCAAGGGAACACTCGCCAACGACGCGCTGCGAGTAATGCGGCGCGCCGGGTTCGCGGGAGAGGTCCATCTGGTCGAGGCCAGCCCGGCCTTGCGGGATGCACAGGCCAAATTGCTACCCGAAGCCACCTTTCATGCCGAGCTTGCCGACCTGCCTAAGGCGCCGCTGCTGCTGATCGCCAATGAGTTTTTCGATGCACTGCCGGTCAGGCAGTTCGTGGAAGGCCGCGAGCGGCATGTGATCCTCGCCGCGGGCGGCTTCTCTTTCGACCGCGACGGTCCAATCGTCGAACAGTCGCCGGCCCGCGAAGAGGCGGCGGAACTGCTTGCCAGGCATCTGGCGGCCCATGGCGGCGCGACGATCATCATCGATTATGGCTATGCCGCGGGCGAGCAGGGCGAGACGCTGCAGGCGGTGCGCGGCCACAAATTCTCCTACGTGCTCGATCATCCCGGCGAGCAGGATTTGACCGCCCATGTCGATTTCGCCGCGCTGGCCGAGGCGGCGCGACGGGGAGGCGCAGGAGCCAGCCGGGTCACCAGCCAGGGTACCTGGCTCGAAACGCTCGGCATCGGTGCGCGCGCAATAGCCTTGGCGGCCAGGAACCCAAGCGATACGGAAAGCATAGCGGCCGCACGGCGGCGGTTGTGCGACGAGGAGCAAATGGGGCGGCTGTTCAAGGTGATCGCGCTGACCGGCAGGGACTGGCCCGACGTGGCGGGGCTCGAAGCATGACCGTTTCCTACCGCCTCGCGACCTCGGAAGATGCGGCGGCGCTGGCCGAGCTCGGCGCGCGCACCTTCACCCACACCTTCGGCCATCTCTACCAGCCAAGCGACCTCGACATCTTCCTTCAGAACCATTCGCCCGACAATTGGGAGAAGGAGCTGGCCGATCCCGCGTTCGAGGTCCGCGTGGCCCAGATGGACGGGCGCATGGTCGGCTATGTGAAGCTCGGCCCGCCGCACCTTCCGTTCGAGCCGCGGGGCGAAGCCGCCGAGCTTCGCCAACTGTACGTCGTCGAGGAGATGAAGGGCCAGGGGGTGGCCCACGAGCTGATCCGCTGGGCGATCGACCGTGCCCGCGACAAGCGGGCCGACCATCTCTACCTGTCGGTGTTCACCGACAATCATCGCGCCCGCCGCTTCTACGAGAAATACGGGTTCGAGCCGGAGGGTACCTACGCCTTCATGGTCGGGACCCACGCCGACGAGGACATCGTCATGAGGCTCAGGCTTTGAGCCTCGACATCGTCCGGTCGCACCTTCTCGAAAGCGTCCCGCATGGATTTTTCGGCCGGCGGGGCGGCGTTTCGACCGGGGCGATCGCCGGCCTCAATTGCGGCCTGGGCAGCGGCGATGACCCACAAGCGGTCGAAACCAACCGCCGCCTCGCCGCCGACGCAGTGCTGCCAGGCGCGCCGATTGCCAGCGTTTACCAGATTCATTCGCCGACCGCGGTCATCGTCATCGAGGCCGTGCCTTATGATCAGCGCCCGCAAGCCGACGCGCTGGTCACCGACCGGCCCGGCCTGTTGCTCGGGGTGGTGACCGCCGACTGCGCGCCGGTGCTGTTGGCTGATGAGGAGGCAGGTGTCATCGGCGCCGCTCATGCCGGCTGGCGCGGGGCGGCCGCCGGGGTCACCGACCAGGCGATCGCGGCGATGATCTCCCTGGGCGCCAGGGTCGAGCGGATCGCGGCGGCGGTCGGCCCATGCATTGCGAGGGCGAGCTACGAAGTCGATCACGCCTTCGCCGAACGGCTGCTGGCCGATGACCCCGCCAACGAGCGCTTCATCGGCGAAGGTCCCTCCGGCAAGCCCCATTTCGACCTGGAAGCCTATGTCGCCGCCCGGCTGGCCGCCGCCGGTGTGCGCAAGATCGAGGCGATGGGCCTCGACACCTACGCGCTGGAGCACCGCTACTACAGCTATCGCCGGGCCACGCACCGCATCGAGCCTGCTTATGGAAGGCAGCTGAGTTTGATTGGGCTCGCCCGCTAGCGCGCCGCACGGCCAGGGGCTAAGGCGCGGCCCAAGGAGATTTTCAGTGACCGAGAGCCGCCGCCCCAAGGAATTCGAGACCCATATCGGCAACCACAAGCTCGATCCGTCGACGCTGATGATGGGTCATGGCTTCGACCCCGCATTGAGCGAAGGCTCGCTGAAGCCGCCGATCTTCCTCACCTCGACCTTCGTGTTCGAGAAGGCGGAGGACGGCAAGCGCTTCTTCGAAGGGATCACCAACAAGTTCGGCTCCGGCGGCAAGGCGGAAGGACTGGTCTATTCGCGGTTCAACGGACCCAACCAGGAGATCCTCGAGGATCGGCTCAAGATCTGGGAGGACGCGGAAGCGGCGCTGACCTTCTCCAGCGGCATGACCGCCATCGCCACCCTGCTGCTGGCCTTCGTCCGGCCCGGCGACGTCGTCATCCATTCGGGCCCGCTCTACGCCGCGACCGAATCCATCATCGACAAGATCCTGCCCCAGTTCGGGGTCCGCTATATCGACTTTCCCGCTGGCGCCACGCGGGAGGAGCTGGACGAGGTGATGGCCAAGGCCAAGTCAATTGGCCGCGTCGCGATGATCTACCTCGAGAGTCCGGGCAATCCGACCAATGTCCTGGTCGACGTGGAAGCTGTAGCAGCCGCGCGCGCCGCCGCCTTCGGCGACCAGGCCGAGCTTCCGCCGATCGCGATCGACAATACCTTCCTCGGCCCCTTGTGGGCCAGACCCCTGGGCCAGGGCGCCGACATCAGCGTCTACAGCCTCACCAAATATGCCGGCGGGCATAGCGACCTGGTCGCCGGCGGCCTGGTCGGCAAACAGGCGCTGCTCGACAGGGTCCGGCTGATGCGCAACACGATGGGCGGTATTTGCGATCCCAACACCGCCTGGATGCTGCTGCGCAGCCTGGAAACGCTCGAACTGCGCATGACACGCGCCGGTGAAAGCGCGGAAAAGATCTGCGCCTTCCTTCGCGACCATCCCAAGGTGGAGAAGGTCGGCTATCTCGGCTTCCTCGAGGAGGGCTCGCGACAGGCCGACATCTACCAGCGCCATTGCACCGGCGCCGGCTCCACCTTTTCGCTCTACCTGAAGGGCGGCGAGCGCGAGGCCTTCGCCTTCCTGAACGAGCTCAAGATCGCCAATCTGGCTGTCAGCCTCGGCGGGACCGAGACGCTGGCGTCGGCGCCGGCGGCGATGACGCACTTGTCTGTGCCCGACGAACGCAAAGCCGCGCTCGGCATCACCGACAATCTGGTGCGGATTTCGATCGGCGTCGAAAAGGCCGAGGACCTGATCGCGGACTTTGAGAACGCACTTCGGGCGGTCTAATTGTTCCCCAGCGAAGGCCGTGGCCTAGGAGCGCGCAAGCGCTTCACATCCGTCCCGGAATACGGCTTTCGCCGCCTGGACCCCGGCCTCCGCCGGGGAACAGTCATCCTCAATAGTCCTCTATGTCCGCAATGGGTGGAAAGCGGTCATTAGGTGCCCCGCCTCTGACTGTATTCCACACCTCCGCATGGTGCCGATGGGTCATCTACTCCTGACTTCGAAATAATGCGCACCGTGCGCCCTGCCACCCTGACGCTCGGAATAATGTCGGCCGACTGCGCATCCAAATAGCTGATGATGAGGTCATTATTACCGGCCCACGCGACATTCACGCCGTAGGCACATTCGCTGCGACCAGCCCCGTAGTAGTAGGCCACATCCTGGCTCCATCGAACGGGCCAGTCGCGTGATACATCCACCCTGTATGCAAAATCCGTGGTCGCGCCGCCGTTTATTTCGGTCACACGCGCCACAAGGACACCATCCGGGGAAGCTAACCTTGTTACCTCGACGCGCGAAACGCACGAACTGAGTAGCAAAGCACAAGAGAACAGCAACATGACTACCGTGATGAGGCATCCGGCCAAGCCGGGCCTACGCTGTTCATGTGGCAGTTTGTCAGTCATGTCGCCTCACCCCGACGTCGTTGGGCCAGGCCTATAGACGATGCTGGTATGCTCGGCATGAGGAGCGCGTGAGGTTTTGGTGAAATGACCGCAATGGGTGGAAAGCGGCCATTATTCGCCCATGCATCTGAGCTTCACCCAGCGTATCGCGCCATCAGGACATGGCCCGCGAAGAACAGGACAACCCAAAGGCCGAAGAAATGAAGCAACCTGAAATCCAATTGAAATAGGTAATTCGCCGCCAAGGACGCAACCATCGCTGCGATGATCAATATGTTACCCCGGACTGCGGCCCTACTGACTGACCCAACCCTCGCCCTCACTGCCAAGGTGACAGCGCTCACCGACATTAGAAA
>DASTCB010000107.1:0-3193 GCA_035711585.1 Sphingomicrobium sp. | reverse complement strand
GAAGCTGGCCGACAAGTTCCTGACCGATCCCAAGACGGTCGAGGTGGCGCGGCCGGCGACCGCCAACGTCAACATCGACCAGCGGCTGGTGATGACCCGCGGCGACAAGAAGCGCGAGGCGCTGCGCTCGATCCTGCGCGGAGACGAGGTCAAGAACGCGATCGTCTTCTGCAACAAGAAACTGACGGTGCGCGACCTCTATACCAGCCTTAAGCGCTCGGGCTTCGCCGTCGGCCAGATCCATGGCGACATGGAGCAGCCGGCGCGGATCGCCGAGCTCGACCGGTTCAAGGCCGACGAGATCAACATCCTCGTCGCGTCCGACGTCGCGGCGCGCGGGCTGGACATCAAGGGCGTCAGCCATGTCGTCAATTTCGATGTGCCCTGGCAGCCCGACGACTATATCCACCGCATCGGCCGCACCGGCCGAGCCGGCGCGAAGGGCATCGCCTATACGCTGGCGACGCGAGAGGACTCCGACCAGGTCGCGGCGATCGAGAAGCTGACCGGGCAGAAACTGCCGCGGGCCGAGGGCGAAAGGGCAGCCGCGGAACCGGTCGAAGCTCCCGTGGCCAAGGAAAGGCCCGGCAGGACCCGGGGACGCAGGCGCGGCAAGCCCGAAGCGCAGGCCCAGGCCCGGGCCGAGCCCGAAGCGTCCGCCATTCCGATGGAGCCGAGGCTGGCCTCCGATGCCAAGCCGGGCTGGAACGGCCCGGTCCCGAGCTTCTTGCAGTTCAGCGCGGCTTAGTGTCCCTGCGCAGGCGGGCACCCAGTCCGCTGCCAAAGGCAGCGCCTGCGGCGCTGGTCTAGGCTCCTGCCTTCGCAGGAGAACTTTTGTACCTCTCCCTGAACGCCTTGGCATGCGCCGCCAACCTTCCCTCGCGGATGGAGTCGCGCAGGCCCTGCATCAGCCGCTGGTAGAAGGCGAGGTTGTGCTCGGTCATCAGCATTGCGCCCAGGATCTCGCCCGAGCGCACAAGGTGATGGACATAGGCGCGGCTGTGCGTCGTGCAGGTCGGGCACGGGCAATCGGGATCGAGCGGGCCCTGGTCCTCGGCGAAACGGGCATTGCGGATGTTGATCGGGCCTTCGCCAGTGAAGGCCTGGCCGGTTCGGCCGGACCGGGTCGGAAGCACGCAGTCGAACATGTCGATGCCGCGCTCAACAGCGCCGACGATGTCGTCGGGCTTGCCGACCCCCATGAGGTAGCGCGGCTTGTCCGTGGGAAGCTGGCCGGGAGCGAAATCAAGCACGCCGAACATCGCCTCCTGACCTTCGCCGACCGCCAGCCCGCCGACCGCATAGCCGTCGAAACCGATATCGATCAGCGCGTCGGCCGAGGCCTTGCGCAACCCTTCGTCGAGGGCGCCCTGCTGGATCCCGAACTGGGCGGCGCGCTCGGCATGCTCCCCGCCGCCCAGGAAGGCGTCGCGCGACCGCTTCGCCCAGCGCATCGAGCGCTCCATCGCCTCGGCCTGGACCTGGCGCGACGAGGTGGTCGGGACCAGCTCGTCGAAGGCCATGACGATGTCGCTGTCGAGCAGCCGCTGGATCTCGGTCGATCGCTCCGGCGTGATGAGATGCTTCGCGCCGTCGAGATGGGACTGGAAGGCGACGCCCTGCTCGGTCCGCTTGGTCAGCTCGGCAAGGCTCATCACCTGGTAGCCGCCGCTGTCGGTCAGGATCGGCCGGTCCCATTTCATGAACTTGTGCAGCCCACCCAGCCGCGCCACCCGCTCCGCGCCCGGGCGCAGCATCAAATGATATGTGTTGCCGAGGATGATGTCGGCGCCGGTCGCTCGCACGCTCTCGGGCTTCACCGCCTTGACGGTCGCCGCGGTACCGACCGGCATGAAGGCCGGCGTGCGGATTTCGCCGCGCGCCATGGCGATGGCGCCGGTGCGCGCGGCGCCGTCGGTGGCCTGGATGTCGAAGCGGAAGCGGGTCATTGGCGCCGCTCCCTAGCCACCCTCACCCGTTCGTGTCGAGCGAAGTCGAGATGGCCGGTCCGCCGTGCCCCCAGCATGGCTGGGACCCAAGCCATTCCCTCGACGACGCTCGGGACGAACGGAAATTGGAATCCCGCTACCGCGCCAGATATTCCGCCAGGGTCTTGCCGGTCGGCTGGAAGGAGCGTGTCCACGCGGCGCGGCTTTCGTTGCCGCCGGCGATTTCTTCCGAATCCCAGATGGTGACGAGCCCAGTCTCAAGATCGTAAGCGGCGTAGCTCTCCAGCTGGTTCTCGAACGGCAAGAGGTTGGCCGGCCAGTCTTCCCCGTTCGGACCATAAGGTTTGCGGGTCAGCATCCGATACTCGTCCACCAGGCCCTTGAGCGAGTAATATTCACCGCAGGATGACGCCCGCCGATGACGACCCGACAGGTAGAATTGCCTGAGGTCGGCAGGCAGTGCGAAGCCCTGCTGCTTCTCCACCTTGGCCAAGTCCGCATCGGTCAGCGGCGCCGGCGGCTTGCGGTGCCGTTTGCGCCAGTTCCTGGCGAACCGCGTCATGCGGAACTGCTGCCAGATGACGAAGGGCAAGGTCAGGACCACGCCGACGACGATCAGCGGCAACAAAAGAAGCTTGCGCACGTCACTCCCCCTGCCGGCGAACCTAAGTCGGCCTGGCGGTGCGTGACAATCATCATTTGCTGCGCCAAGGGCGGCCGATGATCGATCCCTGGGTCTATGCCGCGCTGACCGCGACCGCCGTCCTGACCGGCTTCATCGACGCGATCGCCGGCGGCGGGGGGCTGATCATGATGCCGGCCTTGCTATCGGCCGGGGTGCCGCCGATCAATGCGCTCGCGACCAACAAGCTGCAGTCGATGTTCGGGACCGCGACCGCCTGCTCCAACTATGCGCGCAAGGGGCTGATCGACTGGCGCGCAAACTTGTTGACGGTAGCCCTGGTGTTCGCCGGGGCAAGCGCCGGGGTGATCGTCGTCCAGACGATCGACACCAGGGCGCTGTCCCTGATCATCCCGCTGCTGCTGATGGCGGTCGCGCTCTATGTCCTCATCAGCCCGCGGATGAGCGACCAGGATGCGCATCAGCGGATCAGCGCGCGCGGCTACGCGCCGGTTGGCGCCGCGATCGGCGCCTATGACGGCTTCTTCGGGCCGGGCACGGGAAGCTTCTTCACCGCGACGCTGGTCGGGCTGCGCGGCCACGGCCTGACCCGGGCCACCGC
>DASTCB010000106.1:0-2058 GCA_035711585.1 Sphingomicrobium sp. | reverse complement strand
GCTGTGGGAAGCCGACGCCCGGATCGAGCTGGACGAACTCGCCGAAGCCGTCGACGCGCGCCTCGTCTCGGACGAGGATGAAGTCGATACGCTTGGCGGCCTGATCTTCCTGCTTGCCGGCCGTATCCCGCAGTGCGGTGAATTTGTCGTGCACCCGACAGGCTGGCGGCTCGAAGCGATCGATGCCGACCCGCGCAAGATTCTGCGCGTGCGGCTCCACGCCCCGGAAAGTGCGAAGCCGACCGCCTAGTCCTTGGCGAAGAGTTTCGCCGGGTCAGCCATCGCCTTGAACGCCAGCGCATTGCCGGCTGGGTCGAGCAGGAACATCGTCGCCTGTTCGCCGGGCTGTCCGGCAAAGCGGACAGTCGGGGGAATAACGAACTTCACCCCGGCTTCGACCAGCCGCTCGGCCAGTGCTTCCCATTCGCGCATCGGCAGGACCAGCCCGAAATGCGGCACGGGTACGTCGTCGCCGTCGACCGGGTTGGAGGCGCGGGCGCGAATGGCCTCCGGAGCGAGATGGGCGACGATCTGGTGACCCTTGAGGTCGAAATCGATCCATTGGTCAGCGCTTCGGCCCTCCGGGCAGCCGAGCAGCTCGCCATAGAAGCTCCGCGCGGCGGCTAGGTCATCGACCGGGAAGGCAATGTGGAACGGCGGCAGGATCATTCCGTCCAAATGTCATTGCGAGCGTAGCGAAGCAATCCAGCGCGGTTTCTGGATTGCTTCGTCGCTCCGCTCCTCGCAATGACGACGCCCATGTTGCTCCTCATCGCCTTTTTCACTGGCACCGCCTCGGCCTTCGCCTTCCAGCCGGTCGGCTGGTGGCCGCTGATGATCATCGCCTTCGCCATCCTCTGTGAGCTGGTCGGCCGCGCCGGATCGCTGCGGCAGGCGCTGCTGACCGGCTGGCTGTTCGGCCTTGGCCAGTTCGTCGTCGGCCTCAACTGGATCGCCACCGCCTTCACCTTCCAGGCGAAGATGCCGCCGTCACTGGGCTGGATCGCGGTGGTGCTGCTATCGCTCTACCTCGCTATCTATCCGGCGCTTGCCGTCGGGCTGGCCTGGCGCATAGGCCGCGAAAAGCCCGTACCCCTCGTCCTGGCGCTGGCAGGGGCTTGGGCGCTGACGGAGTGGCTGCGCGCGGGCCTGTTCACCGGCTTTGCGTGGAACCCGGTTGCCGTGACCTTGGTCGACACGCCCCTGCGCGGCTTGTCCAGCGCCATCGGCACCTACGGCCTGTCGGCCATACTCGGCCTGACAGGCGGGCTGCCCTGGCTCGCCTACCGGCGCGAATTCAAGCCGGCGCTCGCCGGTGTGGTTGCGGTGGCCCTCGCGGCCATAATCTTTCAGCCACAGGCGCCACTCGCCGACACTGAGCTTAAGCCTGTCCGCATCGTCCAGCCCAATATTGGCCAGGAGGAAAAGTGGCGCGAAGGCTTCGGCGACGAGGCCGCAGCCCGCCTCGCCCAACTATCCCTGCCGAGGGCCGCGCAATCACGCCTCCTGCTCTGGCCGGAAGCGGCAATCACCGAGCCGGTCCACGACCAGCGCCGGATTCCGCAGGCCCAGCTGCTGGCCCAGTTCGAGCGGATGCGCGCGGCACTGGTCCTCGGTCCCGGCGACGTGCTGGTCACCGGCGGGATCGGCCTCACCTCCAGCAATGACCGCTCGGTCGACGGCGCCACCAACAGCGTGTTCGCGCTCGTGCCGGGCGGCCGGCTGGTCGGCCGCTACGACAAGGCCCACCTCGTGCCCTACGGCGAATATCTGCCGATGCGGCCGCTGCTGTCGACCATCGGCCTGTCCCGCCTGGCGCCGGGCGATCTCGACTTTGCCGATGGACCGGGCCCGCGCACGCTCGACCTGCCGGGCTTCGGGCGGATGGGCGTGCAGGTCTGCTATGAGATCATCTTCTCCGGCGAGGTCGCCGACCGCCGCAACCGGCCCGACTTCATCTTCAATCCCTCCAACGACGCCTGGTTCGGCAGCTGGGGACCGCCGCAGCACCTGGCGCAAGCGCGGCTGCGCGCCGCCGAGGAAGGCATTCCCGTCATC
>DASTCB010000105.1:0-16526 GCA_035711585.1 Sphingomicrobium sp. | reverse complement strand
TGATCGTGCCGGCCGGATTCAGCCTGGCCGACGGGCTCGAGAAGCGCGTCGGGCCGTGGCTGAGGCAGCGGGTGCTGACCTACGAACCTCATCATGGGGAGCCCGGCCAGCTGGAGCCTCAGCCGGCGGAGTGACATCGGGCAGGTTGGAGCTAGAGTGGCGGCGATGAGCTCGTCGCCCTCCACTCCGGCATTCGCTCGGTTCAACCCCGCGCAGCCGGGCGCGGCGGGCATGAAAGCGGCCGCCACCGGGCTGTTGCTGGTGATGGCCGCGGTGTTCATTGTGGCCCGCCAGTTCGAGCCCGCCTATCCCTGGGTCGGCTATGTGAAGGCCTTCGCCGAGGCGGCGATGGTCGGCGGGCTGGCGGACTGGTTTGCGGTGACCGCCCTGTTCCGCCACCCGCTCGGCCTGCCGATTCCGCATACGGCGATCATCCCCCGCAACAAGGACAGGATCGGCGACGCGCTGGCCAATTTCCTGCGCGACAATTTCCTCATCGCTCCGGTGGTTGCCCGGCGGATGCGCAACATCGACCTGGCCGGCGCGGTCGGACGATTCCTCCAGGCGCCCCAAGGCCAGGAGACGCGCATCCGACAGGGCGCGAGCAGGCTGATCGCCGACCTGTTCGAGAGCCTCGACGACGAGCGGCTGGGTGGGCTGGTCAAGAGCTCGATCGCCAACCGGATCCGCCGGATGGAGGTTTCGCCGCTGCTCGGGGCCACGCTGGCGAGCGCGATCAACGAGGACCGGCATGTGCCGATGCTGGAGGCGGCGATCCGCTGGACCGCGCGAGCGCTCGACGCCAACGAGGGGTTGATCCGCGACATGGTCCACAAGCGGGCCAACTGGGTGCTGAAGCTGGCTGGCCTGGACGCCAAGCTGGCCGACGCGATCGTCGAGGGCCTGAGGAAGCTGTCGGCCGACATGCACACCGATCCGGCCCACCCGGTGAGGATCAAGATCGAGCAGGCGCTGGCCGACCTTGCCAACGACTTGCAGACCAAGCCCGAGACCCGCGATAAGGTCGAGGAAATCAAGCTCCAGCTGCTCGACAACAAGTCGGTGTCGCTATGGCTCGACACGCTGTGGCAGAAGGGGCGCGAGGCGATGATCAAGGCCGCTCGAAACCCCGACGCGGCGATGGCCGGCAAGCTCGGCGAGGTGCTCCAATCAATGGGGCAGAACCTGGAAAATGATCCCCGCCTGAAGGGCGCCATCAACATGTTCGCCCGCCGCGCCGTGTCGGGCATGGCGGCGAGTTATGGCGGATCGATCGTCAAGCTGGTGAGCGAGACGGTCCGTCGCTGGGATGCGCAGACCATCACCAACCGGCTGGAGCAGACGGTCGGGCGCGACCTCCAATATATTCGAATCAACGGCACGCTGGTCGGCGGGATGGTTGGGCTCGTCCTCCACGCGCTCGACGCCATCTAGGGCTTGCATCCGCCTTCCCGACCGGCTCCATTCAAGGGCAATCCAGTCAGGGGGATCGCCATGAAGCTCGTTGCCCGTCTCTACGTTACTGTCGCCGCCATGGGGCTCGCAGCCCCAATCGCCGCCCAACCCGCCGAACCGGTCACCGTGATCCACGCCGGCACCTTGATGGCGGAGCCAGGCAAGGCGCCGCTGACCAACGCCAGCGTCATCGTTCGCGGCGGCAAGATCGAGGCAGTGCAACCGGGTTTCGCCGAAGTTCCGGGAGCCAGGGTGGTCGACCTCAGGACGTCGACCGTCATGCCCGGCCTGATCGACAGCCATGTCCATCTGATCGGCATGGACGATCGCCTGCAGCGCCGGCTCCAGGATAATCTCCGGGATTATGAGGATGAGGCCTATACCGGGCTGTTGAATGCGAGGAAGACGCTGCTGGCGGGATTCACCACCGTCCGCGACCTCGGCGCCGAGCCGCGGACCATCCTGTCGCTGCGTGACGCCATCAACGCCGGACAGTTCGCCGGGCCGACCATCATCGCGGCCGGCGCCGGGGTGGCGGTGACCGGTGGTCATGGCGACGTCAACGGGCTCAACCGTGAACTGGAACGCGTTCTGAAGCCTCGGGCCACCCATGTCTGCGACGGTGCCGACGACTGCCGCCGTGCGACGCGCGAGCAGGTTTCCGAAGGCGCCGACGTGATCAAGCTGAAGGCGTCGGGCGGAGTCCTGTCGAATGTCCCGGGCGGTCTCGCCCAGCAAATGATGGACGATGAGCTGCGCGCGGTCGTCCTCACCGCAAAGAGCTTCGGCCGAAAGGTAGCTGCGCACGCCCATGGGGTCGACGGAATCAATGCCGCGCTGCGCGCCGGCGTCGACTCGATCGAGCACGGCACCTTCACCAACGACGAGACATTCCGGCTCTACAAGCAGACCGGCGCCTACTATGTCCCGACGCTGCTTGCTCCGGCGGCGGCGCTGGCCGACGGGCAACGCGGTGCGCTGACGCCGGCGCAGTTCGAAAAGGCGAGGCAGGCGGCCGGCAATGCCGAGAAGAGCTTCGCCCGCGCCCTCCGCGAGGGCGTCAAAATCGCCTTCGGCACCGATACCGGCGTCAGCCCGCACGGCCGCAACGCCGAGGAATTCGCGCTGATGGTCAAACATGGGATGAGCCCCGCGCTGGCGATCCGGTCGGCCACCGTCGACGCCGCCGAGCTGCTCGGCGTGGCATCGCGCCTCGGCACCATCGAGGCGGGCAAGGAGGCCGACATGATTGCCGTCGAGGGCGACCCGAGCCAAAACATCCGCCTGCTCGAAAATGTGGGTTTCGTGATGAAGTCGGGCCGGGTGCACAAGCTTTCGGGCCAGCGCCAGCTGACCAGCGTGGATTGACCGCGCCAGGTTTGACTTTCCAGCCGGCCATGCCCACCTTGACCTCATGGCGATAAACCCGGCCTTCCGACGCTTCGTCCTCCATTCGGGGCAAACGCCCGCGCGAGCCTGACCCCGAGAACCGCCAAGGGTGCGGCACTCGGGGACATTTGCTGGCTCAATTCACTCACAGAGGATCAAGATGTCGGAAATCTTCTCCGCGGGCGCCGAGCGCCCGCCACTCCATATGCTGGCCGCGGAATCGGACATGGTGGCCAGCTTGGCGCTTCAGGCCGAGCACCGTCACCCGGTGGTGGCGGCCATGCTGCTCGAGGAAATCGAAAGGGCCGAGCTGCATGAGCCCGGAACGCTCCCCGAAGAAATTGTCACCCTGAATTCCGAGATTGAATTCGTTGACGAGAAATCCTGCCAGCTCCGGACCGTCCAGCTGGTGCTGCCGGCGGAGGCGAACATCTCGGAGGGCAAAATATCCATCCTGACGCCCGTCGGCGCCGCGCTCTATGGATTGATGGCGGGACAGGCCATCGACTGGCCCGACCTGTCGGGTGACGTGCGAAGGATAAGGATCCTGCGCGTTCGGCGTCCGGGGCAGACAGAATCGGCCATGCGAAACTGAGCGGCCCGCGGCCGGCAACGCCTAGCCCGCACCAACCCTCTCGATCGTCGCCCCGACTGCGCTGAGCTTCTCCTCGAGCCGCTCATAGCCTCGGTCGAGATGGTAGACGCGCAGCACCTCGGTCTCGCCCTCGGCGGCAAGGCCCGCGAGGACCAGGCTCATCGAGGCGCGAAGGTCGGTCGCCATCACCTTGGCCCCGGTCAGCGCATTCCCGCCCTTGACGATCGCCGAGCGGCCATGGACTTCTACGTCGGCGCCCATGCGGCGAAGCTCGGGGACGTGCATGTAGCGGTTCTCGAAGATGGTTTCCTCGAGGAAGCTCTGGCCCTCCGCGACGGCGAGCATGGCCATGAACTGGGCCTGCATGTCGGTCGGAAAGCCGGGAAAGGGTGCGGTCGAAATCGCCAGCGGCTTCAGCGGGCCGTCGGCGGTCACCTTCATGCCCATGTCAGTCATCTCGATCACCAGTCCCGCCGCTGCGAGACCATTGGTGATTGCCAGCATGTCTGACGGGCGCGCGCCGACCAGCTCGATCGAGCCGCCGGTGATCCCGGCGGCGCAGGCGTAGCTGCCCGCCTCGATCCGGTCGGGCATGACCTCATATTCGCAGCCGTAAAGGCCTTCGACGCCATCGATGATCAGGTGCGAGGACCCGATCCCCTCGATCTTCGCGCCCATCGCCGCCAGCAGGTTGCACAGGTCGACGATCTCCGGCTCGCGCGCCGCGTTGAACAACTGGGTGCGGCCCGTCGCCAGCACTGCAGCCATCACCGCATTCTCGGTCGCGCCGACCGACACCACCGGGAAGCTGAAGTCACCACCGGGCAGCCGGCCCATGGGAGCAACCGCTTTCACATAGCCCGCTGCCAGCTCGATTTCCGCGCCCATGCACTCGAGCGCCTTCAAGTGCAGGTCGATCGGCCGGTCGCCGATCGCGCAGCCGCCCGGCAGCGACACGGTCGCCTCCCCGGCGCGGGCCAGCATCGGACCCAGTACCAGGATCGAGGCGCGCATCTTCCGGACCATGTCGTAGGGCGCGACGGTCGAGGCGATCTCGCTCGCCTCCAGCGTCATCTTGCGGCCGACCTCGCCCTTCTTCACGCCTGCGACCTGCGTCGAAACGCCAAGCTGGTTGAGCAGATGAGCGAAATTGTCGACGTCCGCCAGCCTCGGCAGATTGGCGAGCGTCAGCTTCTCTTCGGTGAGCAGGGCGCAGGGCAGCAGCGCCAGCGCGCTGTTCTTGGCGCCCGAAATAGGGATCTGGCCCTGAAGGCGCTTGCCGCCCTTGATGCGAATGGAATCCATCGGCGCGCTTTAGCGAAGCGCGCGGGACTCACAAGATGTCAGGCTTTTTCGAGCGTACACTGGAGGGGATGCTGATTCTCGCGGGCGAAGTCGATCACCTGGGCGACCTTGGTCTCCGCCACTTCGTAGGTGAACACGCCGCACACGGCGACGCCTTGCTGGTGGACCTGGAGCATGACGCGGGTCGCGTCTTCCAGGTCCATTGAGAAATAACGCTGCAGGATGAGAACGACGAACTCCATCGGCGTATAGTCGTCGTTGAGCATCAGCACCTTGTAGTTGCTGGGCTTCTTGGTTCGCGGCCGGGTGCGCGTGACGACGCCGGTCTCGATCTCGTCGAGCCCGTCGCCGCGTCCCGGTTCGTCGCCTGCCATCAGAATCGGATCCTGGATCATCGTCGGCCTAAAATATGGCAACGCGCCAACTCACTGCAAGATACGGCGCTCCACCTGTCCCGAAAAGAAAAGCGGCCGCCTCCACTTGGGGAGACGGCCGCTGTACTGGGTTGCCTTCCAAAGAGGGGAGAGGGTCAGGCAACCAAAGAGTTGATGCGCTCGGCGTTGAGGCTGGCGCGGGTCTGCAGCGGCTCGGCCGCCTCGCCCGCCAGCTTGACGACGCGCTCGGTCAGCTTCGAGGTCTCGGCCACCAGCCGGTCGAACGAAGCGCGAGCCAGGTCCGACTGGATTTGGAAGAACTCGGCCGGCGACTTCGCCTCGGCCAGGGTCTTCACCGCATCCGAAGCCTGCTCGATGCCCTCGCGGCCCGACGCGATCACGTCCTGGCCAAGCGCCTTGGCGCCACCGGCATAGATGCGGCCCGCCTCGACGATCGCCTCGACGTTGGCCTTGGCGATGTCGGTCAGCTCTTCCGCCGCCTTCTGCGACTTGGTCGCGAACTGCTGGCTGCGCTCACCGGCCTCGGTGACGAGCTGCTGATACTTGTCGGCGCCGGGCAGCTGGAAGCCGGCGAACAGCTGGTTGAAATCATAAGTCATATTTTGAATCCCTTCGATCTGCTTGACGCTGGCGACAGGCTTGCTGGCCTTGGCCGGACGGGCGCGCTTGACCGCCTTGGCGGCGCGCTTGTTCACTTTCTTGACCGCCTCGACGACTTTCGCCGGGGTCTTCCGCACGCGGCGCGCGGCTGGCTTTTTGGCAACTGGCCTGGCCTCGACGGCCGGCGCTTGCTCGACCTTCTCGGCAACGGCTTTCACCGGCGCCGCGGCAGTCTCGGCCATCGCGTCCACTTTCTCTTCGACCCTGGTCTGGTCGGCCTTGTTGTCTGGCACGTCAAACTCCTTTGCTGCAATGCAACATAGTGCAGTGCGGCAAGGCTTTCAAGCATTTTTTGTGCATTGCACAATGAAGCAAGATTTGGCGCGGCGCTTGACGGACTGGCGCGCGCCAAGGCAACAGCGCGCATGGCCGAACCGACCAGCGCTTCCGATCAACGCCGCCGCCGCGGCCTTCTCATCGTTCTCTCCTCGCCTTCCGGGGCAGGGAAATCGACGATCAGCCGGATGCTGCTCGAGGCCGATCCGCTCATCACCATGTCGGTCAGCGCGACGACGCGACCGATGCGGCCGGGCGAGGTGGAGGGTGTGGACTACCACTTCGTTGACGCCGAGGAGTTCGAGCGCCTGATCGAAGCGGATGAATTTGCCGAGTGGGCTTATGTGTTCGACCATCTCTACGGAAGCCCCAAAGAACCCATCAAGGAGGCTTTGAAGGACGGCCGGGACACGCTGTTCGACATCGATTGGCAGGGCACGCAGCAACTCGAATATGCCTTCCGGACCGATCTGGTCCTGATCTTTATCCTGCCGCCTTCGATGAAGGAACTGGAGCGCCGGCTCCACGAGCGCGGAACGGACAGCGACGAAATCATAGCCGGCCGGATGCGACGGGCGGCGGGGGAAATCGGCCACTGGGCCGAATATGACTATGTCCTGATCAATGAGGACATGGACAAATGCCTGGCCGACGTCCGGGCGATCATCGCCGCCGAACGGCTTCGACGCGAGCGCCAGCCCTATCTATTGGGATTCGTCAGGGAGCTGGTCGCTCGCCCTAACTGAGCAAGTCCAGAAATCGCGATGCCGCGAGAAAATCGCGCCGGCGTGAATCCAACGCCGTGCGCGCCTCGGGATCGTCGCCCCATTGCTCGAGCTGCCAGCGGTCGTCGAGGCTGACTGCATCCCATGCCGCCTCGGCCGGCATCATCTCCTCCAGCACCGCGAGCCCGGCAACGAGCGAGCCGCCGATCGTCACCAGCGGCGACAGGCCGGCGAGCTGGAAGGCGTCGAGCGATTTCACCGCATGGCCGAGCTTGCGCACCGTCTCTTCCGGCTGCTGCACGTGCACGATCCCGGTCTGGCAGACGAAGTCGACATCGTACCGCCGCCGGGCCCAATCGATCAATGCGTCCCAGCTGTCCGATTGCCAGCGCACCAGCGCTTCCGGCCCTTCGGCTCGGTAGCAGACCAGATCGGTTTCGCCGTAGCTGGCGATCCCGGCCGCATAATTCTCCTGGTCGGGCGCGATCCTGTCGATCGCCGCATTGGCGAGGCCCGTCAGCGGCATGGCGCGCGGGTCGACCTCCTCCCCGCACCCGTTCCATTCCGCAGCGACGGCCTCGGCCAATGTCGCAGTCGGAAGCTTCATTTCTGCCCGAGCCGGGGTCCTCACGCGCCGGCCGTCCAGGGCAATGACAAGGCCGCCGCCGGCCTCAATCACTTCGGCCGACTTCCAAAACCGCTTCACCGGTCCTGCCGCTCCCAGCCCTTCCTGAGGATCCGGGGCGCGATTACCGCATCGATGGCCCCAACAATCGCCAGGATTCCTCCAAGCAGCGGCCAGCCGCCTTCACGGATAAGGTCGGTAAAGGCGATGGCGACTCCCAGCAGGAAGGTCAGCAGGCCGAACAGCCGGATCGCCATGAACAGCTGGAACCGCTTCCGCCAAACTTCCTCGTCCCTCATGCCGCCCTCCGGACCCAGTTTTCCGCCAACGTCATGACCTCGCCAGGCAACATCGCCACCGCGTGGGCTCCTCCCGACTTCAGCTCCTCTACCTCATGATAGCCCCAACCGGCGCCGATCGCCCCCACTCCGGCATTGCGGGCGCAGCCCATGTCCCATCCGGTGTCGCCGATGAAAATGCTCTGGTTCGGCTCCGCACCCGCTTCGGCCATGGCGGCGAGAGCCATGGCAGGATGAGGCTTGGACGGGTTGCGATCGGAGGTCTGGAGCGTGACGAACCGGCCCCCCAAGCCATGGCATTCGAGGCAATGCTTGAGGCCGCGATCGCTCTTCCCCGTCGCCACGCCAAGCAGCCAGCCGCCGGCGTCGAAGGCATCGAGCAGCTCCATTATTCCTTCGAACAGCGGCTCCTCGACCCGGCCCGCCCCGCGCATCGCGAAGAAGGCGTCCTTGTAGCTTTGGGTCAGGCGGGCATGGTCGACCTCGGGCGCCAGCACGGCCATCGCCTCCATCAGGCTGAGGCCGATAACCTTCCTGGTCACCTCGATCGGCGGGCACTCCAGCCCGTGCGTCTCGAACGCCCGCTCGAGCGCGGCGCGGATGGTCGCGCCGCTGTCGACCAGGGTGCCGTCGCAGTCGAAGATGGCGAGCTTGCTCATTTGCGCGCTCGCGGCGGCGTCGACGTCTTGCCGCCGCCGCGGGATCGGCGCTCACCCTTGCGCGCCTTGCGCATCGATTTGGCGTAGGCGGCGGCGCGCCTGGCCTTGGTCTCCGGCGACTTGGCCGGGTCGGGCATGTCGAGCGGCATCCGGTCGCCGGCCATGCGATCGAAGCCAAGCGTCGCCAGGCTCTCTTCGAAATGGGGCGGCAATTCGGCTGTCTGGTCGATCGGCTTGCCATCCAGACCTTCGACCTTCAGCCGCCGCGCATGAAGGTGGAGCTTTCTGCTGATCCCGCCGGTCAGGAAGGCTTCCGCGCCGCCATATTTGGCATCGCCGACGATCGGATGACCAATCGCCGCCATATGGGCGCGGAGCTGGTGGGTCCGTCCCGTCAGCGGCTGCAGCTCGACCCAGGCGGCGCGGTTGCCGGCGCGGTCGATCAGCCGGTAGCGGGTCTTGGCCGGAAGGCCATTCTCCTCGTCGACGTGCATTTTCTCGCCGCCCGTCCCCGGCTGTTTCGCCAGCGGCGCGTCGACCAGCCCCTCCTCAAGCGACGGCACGCCGGTGATCAGCGCCCAATAGACCTTCCGCGCGGTCCGCCCGGCGAATGCCTTGGTGAAATGGCCGGCTGCCCTGGCCGAGCGCGCCACCAGCAGCACCCCGCTGGTATCCTTGTCGAGGCGGTGGACCAGCTTGGGCCGCTGCCCGCCCTCGTCGGCCAAGCCGTCGAGCAGCCGGTCGAGATGCTGGACGGTCTTGGTCCCGCCCTGCGTCGCCAGCCCGGGCGGCTTGTTGAGCATGAACCAGTCGCGCCCCTTGGCCAGCACCATCTCCCGGACGAAGGCCTGCTCGTCGTCGGTCAGCGGCTGGACGATCCGCTTCGGTCGTGAGCCCGATCCCTCGGCCGGAGCAGCTTCCGCGGGAGGCACGCGCAGGCTCTGGCCTGTCTCCAGCCGGTCGCCGGGAGCGGCCCGCCTGCCGTCGATCCTGAGCTGGCCGGTTCGCGCCCAGCGCGACACGGTGTTGAAGCTGACGTCGGGCAGGTGCCGCTTGAACCAGCGGTCGAGCCTGATGCCGTCATCGTCTTCGCTGACGGAAAACGTCCGCACATTGTCGCCGGGCTGGGCCATGCCCGCCCCTTAGCTGGAAGAATCCGCGTCCGCCATTGCCCAATAGTCAAAGGTCTTTTGCTGCAGCTTGCGGATGAACTTGGCCGCCCCCGGCCCTTCCCATGGCCCTTCATAGCCGTGTGCACGTCCACCTTCGATCCACCATCCCTGCCCGGGCAGGCCATCGGACTGACGCACCACCAGCACAGCCAGCTCGGGCTCGCCGCGGGCGGCGGCTTCCTCGTCGACCGCTCCGAGAGTCTTGCACAGCTGGCGCATCTTGGGCCGCGAGAAGCCGTAGCCGAGATGCTCGAGCATCTCGGAATAGGTCAGCGCATGGCCAGCCGCGGCGGCGGCGATCAAATGCGCCCGGACCTCCGCCGGGTCTGTGATGCTCATTCCGGCGGCTGTTCGGCGACCGGCGTCAGTTCGAACACGTCGAGCCGAGCGCCCGAGTGGGGAAACGGGATGACCAGGCGCCATTTGAAGGGGGCAAAGCGCTCGAAAATGCCGGCCATGTCGCGCCGCGGGTCCTCGCCATAGGCCCGCGCCTCCTCTTCGCTGCCCAAGGCAAGCGTGCCAAGGAAGATCAGCCGCGAAGGATTGTCATCTTCCCACAGCCGTCCGGCCGGGCGCTGGCTTCCGGTTTGCTTGACGATGGTGAACAGGTCCCCCTCGACCGCTATATAGCAGAAGAAGGGCTTGAACTTCTGGAAGGCCGGTCCCTTGCCATTTTCCCTGCCCAGGCGGATGACCCGGCAACTATAGCTTCCGGGCGTCGGCGCGGGCCTGGCCTGGGCCGCATTGGCGTTGAGCAGCTTCCCCTCGGCCTTGATGTCATTGTCGAACCCGGCGCGTCGTGCCTCCTCCAGGCCGGTCGACCATGCCGTGCCGGCCCTGCGGATACGATTGACGTCCTCGGAGCTGGCGATCTGCTGCCAGACATCTTGCTTGAGCGGCGGCGGAGCGCTGATCACCGGTCGCGGCTTGTCATTGTCCGCGCCAGGCAGGGTGCATCCCGCCAGCGCAAGCGCAACCATCAGTGCGGCAGACCTGATTGGCCTCACAAGTGCGACTCCGAAAAAGCAAGCCCCGGCACCCACAGGGTGACAAAGGCGCGCAACGCTTTCAACTAATGATCGGTTCACCATGGCAAATACGGTGAACCATCAATGTTGATGAACCCAGCTTATCGGATCGGCACGCGATTTGATGGGCTGGGCGCTCAAGCTCAATTGACTGGGCGAAGCCAGCCGTTAGGCGCGGCCTGAGTGAACGCGACGCTTTCCGAAAACGCAGCCAGCCAACGGGCGCAAGCCGGCTTTCTCTATGGCCTCGCCGCCTATGGGCTGTGGGGCGTCATGCCGATCTATTTCAAATGGCTCCAGGCGGTGCCATCGATCGACATCGTCGCGCATCGGATCGTGTGGTCGCTCCTCGTTCTGGTCCTGCTGGTGACGGTCGCCAAGGCATGGGGCCAGATCAGGGAGGCGATCCGCAGCCGCAAGGCGCTGGCAATGCTGCTCGTGACTGCGATCCTGATCGGCACCAACTGGCTGCTCTATGTCTACGCAATCAACAGCGGCCACATCCTCGCCGGAAGCCTTGGCTATTACCTCAACCCGCTGGCCAACATCCTGCTCGGCCGCTTCATCCTCAAGGAGCGGCTGACAAAGGTGCAATGGGCCGCGGTCGGAATCGCCGCCGGCGGCATCGCCGTCCTGGCGGCGGGAGCGCTCGGCACGCTGTGGATCAGCCTGACCCTATGTTTCAGCTTCGCGACATACGGCCTGCTGAGGAAAATCATCCATGTCGAATCGCTGGCCGGCCTGACCGTCGAAACCACGCTGCTGTTCCCGATCGCGCTCGGCTGGCTGCTGCTCGGCGGTGCGGCCGGCCAGCCGATGGGCTCGGGCGGGCAGGAAGCTGCCCTTTTGGTGGCGGCGGGCGTGGTTTCGACCGTGCCGCTGCTGTGCTTTACGGCCGCCGCGAGGCGCCTGGCCTATTCCACCGTTGGGATGCTCCAGTTCATCGCTCCGACCCTTCAATTCCTGCTGGCGGTCGCGGTCTATGACGAGCCGTTCACAACGGCGCATGCCATCGCCTTCGGCTGCATCTGGGCGGCGCTGGCGCTCTACGTCTCGGCGATGATCCGTGACCTGCGCGCGGCCCGGCAGCGCGAATGCGCCGAGTTGGCGGAAGCCTGATCAAGCTGCTAAGCCGTCCGCCCAACTCTCGGGGGACAAGATGCTGAACATCGTCTCGCTGATTATCGGGGTCGTCGCGCTGGTCTGCGCGGCGATCGCCTTCATTCCTTTCCTCGGCTGGGCCAACTGGCTGATCATCCCGCTGGCGGTGATCGGGGCCGGGATCGGCGCCGTTTCGAGCAGCAATACCGGCCGCAATCTCAACCTGTTCGTGATCGTCGTCGGCATCATCCGGCTGATGCTCGGGGGAGGCTTCATTTGAGCCGCGACCCGCGCATCGACGCCTATATCGCCAAGGCCGCGCCGTTCGCCCGGCCGATCCTCGAGCATGTGCGGGCGCGGGTCCACGCCGCCGCGCCCGAGGCGGAGGAGGCAATCAAATGGGGCGCGCCCGGCTTCACCGTCGATCGCAAGATTCTGCTGATCATGGCGGCGTTCAAACAGCATGCTGCGCTCAACTTCTGGCGCGGGCAGGAAATCGGCGACGGGGGGCCCAAGTCGGGGGCAATGGGACAGTTCGGCAAGCTGACTTCGGTCGACGACTTGCCGAACGACGCGGAGCTGGACGCCCTCATCCGCCAGGCGGCTGAGCTCGCGAAGACCGCGCCGGCGCCGCGCAAGATCAAGCATGGACCCAAGCCGCCGGCCGAGCTGCACCCTGAATTCGCCGCAGCTCTGGCCGCCAGTCCGAAGGCAATGGCGACCCTTGAAGGCTTTTCGCCCTCGGCGAGGCGAGAGTATGTCGATTGGGTTGCGGAGGCGAAGCAGGACGCCACCCGGACCAAGCGCATCGCCACCGCGGTCGAATGGCTGAGCGAGGGTAAGAAGCGGCACTGGAAGTATGAGAACTGCTAGGGCCTAGCGCGACATCCTGAGCGCGGGGCCGAACCTCGTCACGGCATCCCCTTCCACAGTAAATCCGCACTTCTCGTAGAACTCCCGTGCCGAGGGATTGGCGACGACCGTCATGGCCAGGCCCTGGCGCCGCGCCTCGTGCACCGCGATGTCGACCAAGGCAGAACCAATGCCCTTCCGCCAATGCTCAGGTTCGACGAACAGGCCATCGAGCTCGGCCATATCATCAGCAATGACAACGGCGGCGAACCCGGCCAGGCGATCGTCCAGCTCGGCGACGATCACCTCGCCGCGCTCGATCTGTTCGAGCGGCAAATGGATGGCCTCGGGCTCGGCTTCCAATTGGGCATTATATTCGGCCAGCGCCAGCGAGGAGCGGCGCTGGAGCGCCTCCAGCGCATCCCGTTCCTCTGGCCTGGCCATCCGGACGGTCAGCTCAGCGGGTTCGGACATAGCGCCCCGGCGCGTCCTCGATCGGCTTCAGTTTGCCTTCGCCGGGAACCCGCGCGCCCTCGGCCTTGACCTTCTTCCCGCCCAGTCCTTTCAGCCATTCGATCCAGTCCGGCCACCAGCTGCCCTTATGCTCGGTCGAGTAGGCGATGAATTCCTGAAGCGTCGAAGCCGGCTCCTCGCTCGTCCAATATTGATATTTGCCGGCCTCCGGCGGGTTGACCACGCCGGCGATATGGCCCGACCCGGCCAATACGAACCGCTTCGGCCCTTTGAGGATATGGGTCAGTTTCCAAACGCTCGGCGCCGGGGCGATATGGTCCTCACGGCCCGCCTGGATGTAAGCCGGAGTCTCGATCCTGCCGAGGTCGATCGGCACGCCCCTGACGCTGATCCCGCCGGGCTGGACCATCAGGTTCTGGCGATAGAGCCGGTCGAGATAGTCGCGGTGCCATTCGCCCGGCAGGTTGGTGACATCGCTGTTCCAGTGCAGCAGATCGAACGGCGCCGGCTCCTGCCCGAGCAGGTAATTGTTGACCACATAGTTCCAGATGAGGTCGCGGCCGCGCAGCAGGTTGAAGGTCGCGGCCATCACCCGCCCGTCGAGCACCCCACTCTCGGCCGTCAGCTGCTTGAGCATCGCCATCACATCGTCGCCGACGAACAGCTTGAGATCGCCCGGATCCTCAAAATCGACCTGGGCGGTCAAAAAGGTGACGCTGGCGACCTTGTCCGCTTTCTTCTCTGCGGCGAGATAGGCGAGCGTCGCGGCCAACGTCGTTCCGGCCACGCAATAGCCGATGGTGTGGACCGACTTGACGCCCAGCAGGTCGCGGATGACGTCGATCGCTTCCTCCTGCGCGGCGACATAATCGTCCATGCTGATGTCGCTTATGCTCTCGTCGGCCGATTTCCAGCTGACCATGAACAGGGTCACCCCCTGCTCTACGCACCAGCGAACGAAGCTTTTCCTGGGGGTCAGGTCGAGGATGTAGAAGCGGTTGATCCACGGCGGGAAGATGACCAGCGGCGTTTCCAGCACCTTGTCGGTCGTCGGCGCGTACTGGATCAGCTGGAACAGCCGGGTCTCGTACATCACCTTGCCCGGGGTGGTGGCCAGATCCCTCCCCAGCTCGAACGCTCCTTCCGGGCTCTGCGTCACCTGTCCCTTCGAAATATCGTCGAGCATGTTCTTGAGGCCGGAGAGCAGGTTCTCGCCCTTGGTCTCGATCGTCCGCTTCATCACTTCCGGGTTGGTCGCGACGAAGTTGGCCGGGCTCATCGCGTCGACGAAGCCCTGGGTGGCGAAGCGCAGCCGGTTGCGCGCGGCCTCGTCGAGCCCCTCGATCTCGTCGACCGTCCCGATCAATTTCTCGCTGATCGCCAGATAGCTTTGCCGGACCGTGTCGAAGATCGGGTCTTCGCGCCATTCGGGCGAAGCGAAGCGCCTGTCCTTCGCCTCTCCGGCCGCGGAATAGTGGCCGAGCACATTGCTCCACGCCTCCAGCCCCTTGGCCCAGGCCTCGGCGCCTGCCGTCATCCATGCCATCGGATCATTGGTCGCGTGCGGCACCGGCAGGCCGAAGCCCGGCATGGTCTTGCCCTTGGCCAGATTATCGGCCCAGGCCTCCATGATCATCTGGTTCGCCCGCGCCATGATCAGCGCCCAATGCTGCCAGTCCTCGATGCTCGGCATGGCCGTGGTGGTGTCGTCGGTCATGGGCGAGATTTAGTCTTTCTTGCGCCCAACCCCAAATCGGTTCGCCCCGAGCGAAGTCGAGGGGCGTTCGCACGGGTGTCTCGACTTCGCTCGACACGAACGGTTAGTGGAGCGCAATGACCCCGCCGCTCCTCCCCGACGCACTCGTCATGCTCGACTATGTCGGAATCGCGGTGTTCGCCGTTTCCGGAGCGATGCTGGCGGCGGAGAAGAAGCAGACCCTGGTCACCTTCATCTTCTTCGCCATGGTCACCGGCGTCGGCGGAGGCACGCTGCGCGACCTGCTGATCGGCGCTCCGGTGTTCTGGGTGCACACCAACGCGACGCTGCTGATCTGCATCGGCGCGGCCCTGCTGGTGTGGATCACGAGCCGCCGCACCTTCACCGGCAAGGCGCTCCTGTGGTTCGACGCGATCGGACTCGCCGCCTACGCCACCTATGGAGCGTCCAAGGCGCTCAACTATGGCGTCGCTCCCGTTCCGGCCTTCGCCATGGGCGTGATGACGGCCTGCGTCGGGGGGATCATCCGCGATGTCCTCGCCAATGAACCATCGATCCTGATGCGGCCGGAGCTCTATGTTACCGCCGCTGCACTGGCGTCCGGGCTGTTCGTCGGGCTGTCGATCGCGGGCGCGCCGCCGACCTTGGCGGCGCTGGTCGCCGGACTGGCCGGCTTCTCATTGCGCGCCGCGGCCATCGCCCGCGGCCTGAAGCTCCCCGCTTACGGCGGCCGCAACTAGGGCGCGTTAAGCAGCCAGACAGTTTCGGAGGCGCATTGAACCTGCCGCGAAAAGGAGGGCCCCCATGCTCCGTCCGCTTGCCGTCGCGCTGCTGCTCTGCGCCACCGCGGCCCACTCCCAGGACCGCAACCCGCAGATCGACTATGCCGGGTTCCAGCAACTTACCGGCGAGGTTTCGTCCTATCGGCAGGGCCGGCTGCTAAAATGGGACGAGTTCCAGGCCGAAGCCCGAAAACCCGGCGTGCTGCTGCTCGATGCTCGATCGGCCGATGCCTATGCCGCCGGCCATATCGAGGGCGCGGTCAACCTGCCCTTCACCGATTTCACGGCGGCCAGCCTGACGCGGGTGATCGGCGAGAGGGACCGGCGGATCCTGATCTATTGCAACAATAATTTCCGGAACGACGAGCCGCCGGTGCAGCGCAAGCTGGTCGAGCTCGCGCTCAACATCCAGACCTTCATCAACCTCGTCGGCTACGGCTATCCCAACGTCTATGAGCTCAACGAGGTGGTCGATTTCAACGACCCCAGAGTCGGCTGGGTGAAATCGGACAAGCTTGCGACGCGCTAAGGCTCGCGCGGCTCGATCACGATTTCGCTGGTGATCGAATTGGCGATGAAGCAGGCCTGGTGCGCCTTGTCATGCAGCTCGTCGAGCATAGCCTCGGTCGGCTCGGTGCCGCCAAACACGATCTTCGGGCGGAGCGTGATCCGGGTGATGCGCACCTTGCCGTCGCTTGCCTGCTCCATCGCCCCCTCGGCCTCGTCCTCATAGCTGGTGACGATCACTCCGGCCCGCCGCGCGAAATCGAGGAAGAACAGCATGTGGCAGCTGGCGGCGCTGGCGACGAATGCCTCCTCCGGATCGACCGCGTCGGGATTGGCCCAGGGCATCGGCACGATATGCGGAGACGCCGAGGCGGCGACATTGGCCAGCCCGTCGAAATTCCAGCTGTGCGCGCGGCTGTACTGGCCCTTGGCGAAATCCTCGCCGGGGGAGGCAAACCAGCGGATGGTGGCGTTGTGGGTGGGCATTCCTTGCTCCTTGCCGGTCAAAAC
>DASTCB010000104.1:0-6871 GCA_035711585.1 Sphingomicrobium sp. | reverse complement strand
GGGGAAATGTAGGTGCGTTTCGACGACCGCCTGAGGACGGTGATGATGCAACCGGTCGAGGATAGCCACGACCGGACCGTCCGTTGGCGCCAACTGGTGGACCTCCTCTCCCGGCCCCACGATGAGATCGATCCTGCCCTGCTCGATGCGGCCCTGACCATGGTCCGTTCGGGTGCTCGCGCGGTGCCCAAAGCGGTCCGGGCCGCCACGGCACGCAGCATTGCCGGACGGACGGCCGAACCCCGGCTGATCGCCATCTTTGCTGCCGACAAGCTGGATGTCGCCGCGCCGTTGCTCGCCGCTGCTCCGCTTGACGAGCAAGGCTGGGCGACGGTTCTCGGGGCGGCCAGCAACGAAGTTGTGGAATTTGTCCGTTCGCTTCGCGGCGAGACCGTCGTCGAGAAGCCGGCACTCAAGCCGGAGCCGGAGCCGACGTCCAGGCCGGAGCCGGAGCCGACGTCCAGGCCGGAGCCGGAACCGGAAGCTGTCCCACCTGCACCGGAGGAGACCGTTCCTTCGATCGGCGAGATGGTGGCCCGGATCGAGCGGCTGAAGACCAGGCGCGAGGCCGAGGAACAGCCCGAGCCGGAAGCCGGACCTCCACCTGCCGGTCCAGAGATCCGGGCCGAGTTTATTGTCGGCCCCAATCTGTTTCGCTGGGAATGCGATGCGTCGGGACAGATCGGCTGGGTCGAGGGCGCGCCGCGCGGTGCGCTGATCGGTCGAAGCCTGCCTGCAGAGGAAGGAGCTCCGCGGGAGCTGGTTCGCGCCTTCACCGACCGACTGCCGTTCGACGATACACCCGTCCGGCTGCCGACGCCGGCGCTGGAAGGCGAATGGCGGCTGAGCGGCATCCCCGCCTTCTCACCGGCCGACGGTCGCTTCCTCGGCTATCGCGGGATCGCGCGGCGTGAAGGTGTCGAGGCCGAGCCGGAGGAGGTTGGAGCGGCGGCCGTGGCGGCAGTCGCGGACGCCGAGGCACTTCGCGAAACGATCCACGAGATCAAGACCCCGCTCAACGCGATTATCGGCTTCGCGGAGATCATCGACGGCCAGTATCTGGGGCCGGCCCACCGCAACTATCGACATCGGGCAGCGGAGATCGTTGCCCAGGCCCGGACCTTGCTGGAGGCGATCGAAGACCTCGATTTCGCGGCCCGGATGCAGGCTCGCGCCGCCAGCGGGACCGCTACGGCCGACCTCGCGGAACTGCTTCCTCCCCTCGCCGAGGAGATCGGCAACAAGGCACTGTCGCGCGACGTCCGCTTGAGGATCGTCACCTCGCTTGGCCAACTTCGCTGCGCCATCGAACCGGAGCTTGGCGAGCGCATGCTGCGGCGTTTCATCGGTGCCGCGGTTGATGCCGCGCCCAATGGCCAGCTGGTCGAGGTCGATGTCAAGCAGGTCAGGAAGCTGCTCGTCATCACCGTGACGCGGCCGATTTCGACCCATCATCTGACCGAGGCGCAGATGCTCGATCCTTCGTTCATCGAAGAGGGGGAATCGTCGCGGCTTGGCCTTGGTTTCGCGCTTCGGCTGGTCAGGGGCCTGGCCCGGCTGGCGGCGGGCGATCTCACGCTGGCGCCGACCGAGCTTCAGCTGAGCTTGCCGGCTGCCAGTTGATGCTGGTGTCGGATGTCCCTCGGACATCTTGTGTGAGCCTCGGCCTTGGCCATCCACCGGATGGCCTGCAGGCGAGTCTGGTGGGCCCGGCAGGATTCGAACCTACAACCAAGCCGTTATGAGCGGCCAGCTCTACCGTTGAGCTACAGGCCCCACGCCTGATCTGACGTATTGATCACAATTTCGGATCATCTCCCAGATGATCCGAAAATTGTGATGGTCGGGGAGACAGGATTCGAACCTGCGACCCTCTGCTCCCAAAGCAGATGCGCTACCAGGCTGCGCTACTCCCCGATCCGGACGCGCGCCCTAGCAGCGTAGCGTGGCAGCGAAAAGGCTAATTCGCCGTGTTCGTGTCGACTTCCACGTCGACATTCTCGACACGCTCACCGACCTTTTCCGCTGTATTCTCGACGTCATTGGCGACGTCTTCGGCGAAGTTTCCAACGTCGGCCGCGGCATTCTCCGCGACTTCCTCATTGTAAGTCGCGGTGATGGTGTCGTTTTGGTCGTCCTTGCTGACCTGGCAGCCGGCAAGCAGCAGCAGGGGCAAGGCAATATAGGCGATGCGCATGGCGTCCTCCCAGTTTCATTCCGTGACCGGTATCAACGCCGCTTGCGGGATTTTGGCTCCTCGATCCCGCCGGAAAGGATGGCCAGCACGGTCGTCCAGGCCGCGACATTCTGGCGCAACTGGACCGGGTCGACCTTGTCGAGCGTGTCGTCCGGCGTGTGGTGCAGGTCGAAATAGCGGGTGCCGTCCTGGTTCAGTCCAATTCCCGGATGGCCGTCGGTAAGCATCGGCCCGATGTCGGAGCCTTCCGCCTCGGTGAATGAGCCGGTGACAATGCCAAGCGGCGCGAGGGCCTTGCCGATCGCTTCGGCCTCTGCCTTGCGCGCCTCGCCGAGCTTGCTGTCGACCTTCCAGATCTTGTCGGCGCCGAAGTCGCTTTCGATCAGGGCGTAGTGGGGTTCCTTGCCGTGCCTTGCCCGATAGTCGAGGCCGCCGAACAGGCCGACTTCCTCGGCGCCGAACCAGACGATCCGGATGGTCCGAAGCGGCCGTCCCGCTTCCATGATGCGCTTGGCGGCTGCCGCGGCGATGGCCACACCGGACGCGTCGTCGACTGCGCCTGTCCCCTGATCCCAGCTGTCGAGGTGGCCGCTGACGAGGATGGGCGGAAGCGAAGGGTCACGGCCCGGCACTTCGGCGATGACATTGCCCGACTGGCGGATGCCGATGTTGCTGCTTTCCAGCACCAACCGGATGCGGACGGGCTTGCCGCGCTTCAGGACGCGCAGCAGCTGGTCGGCGTCCGGGTTCGACAATGCGCCGGCCGGGATGGGCCTTACGCCGTTGCCGAAGGTCATCACGCCGGTATGCGGGTTGCGATGGCGGTCGGTGCCGATCGACCGGATGACGATGGCGCTTGCGCCCTTTCGGCTGGCCAGCGCCGGTCCCTGGCGTCGCGGGGCGCCGAACTGGCTATAGCCAGATCCGTCCTGGTTGGCTGGCATTGCGTGATCGACGAACACGATCTTGCCGCGCACCGCCTCGTCTGGCGCGGCCTGCAGCGAGTCGATGCTGTCGAAGGCAATGATTTCGCCGGTCACGCCTTCCGGCCCGGTTGAGGCACTGTTGCCCAGGGCGGCGACAACCAAAGGTTGGGGAAAGGGCGCGAGGATTTCCGCGCTTTCGCGGCCCCGGACCCAGACGGGCATGTCGAACGTCTCGACCCGGACATTGGCAAAGCCCATCGCCGCCAGTTTCCGGACCGCCCAGTCGCGTGCCCTTGCTTCCGCCTCGGTTCCGGCGAGCCTGGGCCCGACCTCGGTCGTCAGCGCCTCTACGATGTCCCAGGCATATTCGTCCTGAAGGGCGGCGTCGCGAAGGGCCGCAACCTTCGGGTCGACCTGCGGTGATGCGTTGACCTGGGCGGAGAGTGGCGAAGCGGCGGCGAGCAGCGATGCTGCGACAAGAGAACGAAGCATGGCCGGATAGCTAGAAACGATATTCCATTCTGTCACCGCCGTTCGTCGAAAGGGCCATAAAATCCGGAACAGCCTCAATCAAAGCAGCCGCAGCTGTTTGCCCGGGGGCGGCTCGAACAGGTCGGTCCGAAGCCTGAATTTGGCATTGGGCATATTGTTGCGCTTGCAGGCGATTTCGAACCTGGTGCGAAGCAAGTCGGCCCAAGGCCCCCGGCCTTGCATGCGCGTAAAGAAGTTTGGGTCATTGTCGCGGCCGCCACGGACCGACTGGATCGTCGCCATCACCTTGGCGGCCCGCTCCGGATAATGTTCGTCGAGCCAGGCGCGGAACAGCGGGGCGACCTCGTGCGGCAGGCGCACAGGCAGCCAGAAGGCGCCGCTCGCGCCGGCGTCGGCGGCACAGGCGACGATTGCTTCCAGCTCATGATCGGTGATTTGCGGAATGACCGGAGCGATTGCCACATAGGCGGGCACTCGGGCCTCGCGGAGAGACTTGACGGCCGCCAGCCGCTTGCGCGGGGCCGGCGCTCTCGGCTCCAGCGTCTTGTGGATCTTGGGGTCGAGCGAGGTGACCGACAGGGCCACAGACGCCAGCCCAAGCCTTGCCGCCGGGGCGATCAAGTCGAGGTCGCGCAGCACCCGGTCTGACTTGGTCGTGATGGTAAAGGGGTGCCTGGTTTCCACCAGCAGCTCAATGATCGAGCGGGTGATCCGCCAATCCTCCTCGATCGGCTGATAGGGATCGGTGTTGGTGCCCATCGCGATCGGAGCAACCGTATAGCCCGGCTTCGACAGGGTTGCGTGAAGCAGCTGCGCAGCATCAGGCTTGGCGAATAGCCGGCTTTCGAAGTCGACACCGGGCGACAGGTCATGGAAGGCGTGGGTCGGGCGCGCAAAGCAGTAGATGCAGCCATGCTCGCAGCCGCGATAGGGGTTGATTGAGCGATCGAAACCGATGTCGGGCGAGGAATTACGCGTCAGGATGGTTTTGGGGCGCTCGACCGTCACCGTTGTTCGGCGGGCAACCACTCCGTCCAGACCCTCGACGCTGTCCAGCCAATCGCCGTCTTCGATCCGCTCCTTCAGGTTGAAGCGGGTAGGGGTCGCGTTGCGCGTCGCGCCTCGCCCGGAAATCGACTCGACCGGCATGCCGGCCATTCTAGCTATGAAGAAGAACATAGCAAGAACATGGGGCGGCGGAGTGTGTGCAACTTCCGGTCCGCCAGTGGGTTCAGAAGAAAGACCAGAAGGAAAACCAGAAGGAGGACCGACGATGATCACTCGCAGCGCTCGCGCCCGCTATGAAGGGACGGGAAAGGAGGGCCAGGGCTGGATCTCGACCCAGTCGGGGGTGCTCAAGGATCAACGCTATGGCTTTGGCACCCGCTTCCAAAATGAGGCGGGAACCAATCCCGAAGAACTGATTGCCGCAGCCCACGCCGGCTGCTTCACCATGGCACTGTCCTTCGCCTTATCGAAACAGGGCATCTCGGAAGGAACCCTGGAAACCGAGGCGCGGGTCCGGCTCGACCAGGACGGCGAAGGCTTCACCATCAGCCGCTCGGACCTGACGCTGACCGCCAGCGTTCCCGGAATTGAGGAGACTCGGCTGCGCGAGCTGGCCGAAGAAGCCAAGGCCAATTGCCCGGTATCCAAGCTGTTCAACGCGGAGATGATGCTGGAGGTCAAGGTCGCCCAGCCCGCTTGATCAGGCTCTCAAAATGTATCGGGACAGCCCATCTCGAGGACTGTCCCCGACGTTTGCTGAATGAGCGATCAGAAGAAGATGATCAGCAGGATGATGACGAGGATGAGGGTGCCAATACCGATATACATGAGCGGTCTCCTTAAGCCCCGCTCCCCATGCGGCAAGAACCGATCAGCTAAGCCGCCGGTTCCTCCGCTCAGCGCCGGCGCGACGGAAAGTCCGGCCATTTATGCTGGGCCAGCGCCGTCAGAGTCGGCGTTTCCTGGCCCTGAAGTCCTTGGATCACCCACATGTTCCTGAGGACGGCCGGGACATAGAAGCGCGTTTCCCAATAGGGGATGCTCTCGATCCACAGCAGCGGATCGCCGCGATCGTAATAGGCCCAGCGCTCGACGGGCACAGGACCGGCATTATAGGCCGCAATGACCTTGGGCAGCTGGCCGCGGGTCGCGGCATTCCCGCGGATCAGCTCGATGAACGCCTGGCCGTAATCGATATTGACCAGCGGATCCTTCAGCGAGGCGACGCTGACGCTGTTTGCAGTTCCGCGCGAGCGCGCTGTATCGCCCGCCGTTCCCGGCCGCACCTGCATCAGGCCCACGGCGCCAGCCGGGCTGACCGCATCGGAACGGAAATTGCTCTCCTGGATGATGTGGGCGTAGGCCAGCGCAGGGTCGACCCGCCAGCCATTGTATGGCGTCCAGTCCGGTGTCGGATAGCGATCGGCAGCGTCGACCTGCGCGCCCGGCTGGCCGAAATGGGCGAGCCAGAATTGCGCTCCAGGCAGCTGCAGCTTGTCGGCGATCCGCACCAGCGAACGATGATCCGCCGGGCTGCTGATCTTCGCCTGGTGACGGAGCAGCTCTTCGGCGCTCGATCGCCAGCCGATCGCCGTCAGCTCCGACGCACGGCGGAGGTTGGGCATTGCTTCCACCCGCGCCAGGTCGCGTGGCATGGTGGTCCGAGGGAGGCGCTTGTCCATGCCCAGCGCCTCGCGCGCCAGCAATCCGTAGAAGCTTTCCTGCGACCGTGCCGAGGCGCGGAGTAGTGGGTCGATTTCCTTCGGGCGACGGCTGGCCTGAGCGGCGCGCGCAGCCCAATAATGAGCCGCGGCATAGAATTCCGGCTCTCGAGCGCGCGACGCCGCCTCGCGGAAGGATGCATAGGCCGCGTTCCAGTCGTTCATGCGCCACGCCGCCAGTCCGGAGATCCAGGCGGCCTGTGCCGCCCAGTCGCCGGTGGCGCCGGCCCGGCCATAATCCGCTACCCGGCGCGCGTCCGCGTCGCGGCCGCTGACGAAGTACATCCACGCCACGCGGTGGGCGGCCTCGGCCCGGGCCTCGTAAGACAAGTTGGGCAGCGCGGTGACGAACAGCGCTTCAGCGCTGGCGCCGTCGTCGATCTTGACCAGCGGCTCGATCGCCAGCCGCAATTCGTCCATCGCCGGCTCGCCCTGGACCGGCCGGGTCCTGCCGCGCCTTGGGGCCGCGCCGAGCGATACGGTCGGGCGCGGCCAGTGGATCGCGGGCTCCTCGCCGCTGCGCAGCC
>DASTCB010000103.1:0-13278 GCA_035711585.1 Sphingomicrobium sp. | reverse complement strand
CCCCAGTGCGCGCGGCCGATCCAATAACCCAGCTCGACCGCACCGGAAGGACGACGGCCGAGTCCGCATGCTCCGACAATCCGCGGCGCCCCATCGGTCCGCTCGGTGATCAGGAAGCTTGGCATCGCCGGGTCGCGAGGCGCTGCCAGGAAGGCCTCCGCATCCTCAAGGCCATAGGGCCAGGGCGCGGTCGCCAGGTTGCGCACCACCTGCTCGTCGGCGATGGCGCGCGCAAGCGCGGGGGCGTCCTCGGCCCAGCCGGGTCTCAGCAACAGTCGCTCGGTACGGGCGAACATGACCAACTTCCTTCTCCTTCGAGCCGCCCGTTAGGGCTGCCCTGTTTCAGTTTCGGGAGAAGATTTGGTCCCCTTCGTGAACAACGCAAAAGGGAGAGGAGGGGGCTTCCCTCTTCTCCCTTTTCAAGTCCCTTTTCGGGTCTCGTCTGGGCTGCCCCCTCCGGGAGCGGCCCTTTATCGACCGATCCCGCTTATTCCGCGGCCTCCGGCATAATGGCTTCGACGTGGACGTATTTGCGACCAAGCTTGCCATCGCGGAAACACACGCGACCGTCGGTGAGTGCAAAAAGCGTATGGTCTTTGCCCAGGCCGACGTTGTCGCCCGGGTACCACTTGGTGCCGCGCTGGCGCACGATGATGTTGCCGGCGCGAACCGATTCGCTGCCAAACTTCTTCACGCCAAGGCGCTTTGCTTGTGAATCGCGGCCGTTACGCGACGAACCGCCAGCTTTCTTATGTGCCATCTCTAGTGACTCTTACTTCTTTGCCTTGGCCGCAGGGGCCTTCTTGGCTGCCGCCTTAGCAGGTGCAGCATCCTTTGTCGACTTCTCAGCCTTCGGTGCGGCTTCCTTCTTGGCGGGAGCCTTTTCCGCCTTCGGAGCCGCTGCCTTCTTCTCGGCGGCCGGCTTCTCGGCCCCCTCGGCTTTGCTCGGGACAGGCTTCGCAGGTGCAGCAGCCGGCTTCTCGGCGGCCTCAGCCTTCGGGGCGGCCTTCTTCTCGGCCTGCGCCTTCTGCGCCTTTTGACCGCCGATCGACACAATCTCGAGGATCGTGTGCTGCTGGCGGTGGCCCTTCTTGCGGCGGTAATTGTGCCGGCGGCGCTTCTTGAAGACGGTGACCTTCTCGCCCTTCGCCTGGGCGACGATCCTGGCGCCGACGGTCAGGCCGTCGGTCGACTTGAGGTCCGACCCTTCGCCCGCGAGGAGCACATCGGTGAGGTCGACGCTGTCACCGGCTTCGCCGGCCAGCTTCTCGACGACGATCTTGTCTCCGGGGGCAACGCGATACTGCTTGCCACCCGTGCGCACGATAGCGAACATGGGCCTCTTCACTTTCCGTCACTCAAGAACCGCGCAGGGCAACACCGCGTGGCGCAAGCCCCGCGCGGGAAAGCGAGCCGCCTATGGGGTGGCAATGATTCTGTCAACCGCAGTGCGGCCGAAAATCAGTGCCGGTGCTCGGGCTTCAGCTTGTAGCGCTGGCCGTCGAAACCCTCGAACAGGGTGCCGATCGCGGGATGGTCGATCGGCTCGCCTTCGTCATCCGCGACCAGGTTCTGCTGGCTGACATAAGCGACGTAGCTCGACTCCGAATTTTCAGCGAGCAGGTGATAGAAGGGTTGATCCTTGGCCGGCCGCATTGTCTCGGGAATGGCCTCATACCATTCGTCGCTGTTGGCGAACTCCGGATCGACGTCGAAGATCACGCCGCGAAAATCCAGCAAGCGGTGACGGACCATTTCGCCGATACCGTAGCGGGCGGTCGGAATTTTCTCAGGGGTGGAACTGGACGCTGGGATCATGTTCCCTATGTAATTCAACAGGTCAGGCTGGCAAGGCCCAAACGGGCTTTGCCCAAAGGACTTTGCAAGGTGACGCGGCGCTGCTAGAGGCCCCCCGCGACCCGATCCGGCGAACCCGCCGGACAGCATCATCCTGATCTTGCGGAGAGGTGGCTGAGAGGTCGAAAGCACCGCACTCGAAATGCGGCGTGCCGGCAACGGTACCGTGGGTTCGAATCCCACCCTCTCCGCCACTGTCCCAGGCAGCCTCTTCCTTCGATCAGCGTTCAGTCGCTAGGAAGGCTGGATGACCCGCGACAAGGTTTCGACGCTGCTGCTGTTCGGCGCCACAGGCGATCTTGCTCACCGCAAGCTCTTGCCGTCGCTCTACGGCCTCCATGCGGACGGGCTGCTGCCGGAGGATTTCCGGATCGTCAGCACCGCCCGCAGCGACCTCGATGTCGAGAAGTATCGGGCGAGCGCGATCGAGGCGCTGAAGGAGCATGTCCCGGCCAATTTCTACGATCCCAAGACGGCGCTCGTCTTCTCGCGCCGGCTGTCCTACGTGTCGCTTGACGCGACCAAGCGGGAAGGCTTCCAGCGCCTGGGCGACAAGGTCGATCCCGATGCGGGGCTGGCCATCTTCCTGTCGACCGCGCCATCACTGTTCAAGCCGACGATCGACGGGCTGGAATCGGTCGGGCTGTGCGGGCCACGCGTCCGGCTGGCGCTCGAAAAGCCGCTCGGCGCCGACCTCGCCACGAGCCGCGAGATCAACGATGCGGTGGCGACCGCCTTCCCGGAACAGCGCACCTTTCGCATCGACCATTATCTCGGCAAGGAAACGGTGCAGAACCTGCTGGCGTTGCGCTTCGCCAATTCGGCGTTCGAGCCGCTATGGGATTCGGCGCACATCGACCATGTCCAGATCACCGTCGCCGAGACGGTCGGGCTGGAGGGGCGGGCTGACTATTACGACGGCGCCGGCGCGCTGCGCGACATGGTCCAGAACCACATGTTGCAGCTTCTGGCGCTGGTGGCGATGGAGCCTCCGGTCGATTTCGACGCGACCGCGGTGCGCGACGAGAAGGTCAAGGTGCTGCGATCCCTGCGTCCGATTACGGCCAACGACGTGCCGGAGCATGTCGTCACTGGCCAATATGGCGCCGGGGCGGTGGGAGGCGAGCCGGTCAAGGCCTATGCCGAAGAATTAGGCGGGGAATCGGCGACCGAAACATTTGTCGCGCTCAAGGCCCAGGTCGAAAACTGGCGCTGGGCGGGCGTCCCCTTCTACCTCCGCACCGGCAAGCGCATGGCCGAGCGCAGGACCGAGATCTTCATCCAGTTCAAATGCGTGCCGCATTCGATCTTCGCCAGCCGCGGCGCCAGGACCAGGGCCAACAAGCTGGTTATCTCGATCCAGCCCGATGAGAATATCCGCCTGCTGGTGATGGCCAAGGCGCCGGGGCTCGACCGCGAGGGTATCCGACTGCGTGAAGTGCCCCTCGACGTGGGATTGGCCAACGCCTTTGCCGATGCGCGCCGCCGCATCGCCTACGAGCGGCTGCTGCTCGACCTGATCGACGGCGATCCGACCCTGTTCGTGCGCCGCGACGAAGTCGAGGCGCAATGGCAGTGGATCGACGGGGTTCGCGCCGCCTGGAATGAGGCCGGGCTCACCCCGAAGCCTTATGGCGCGGGCAGCTGGGGCCCATCCGCCGCCATCGCATTGACCGAGCGGGATGGAGTGCATTGGCATGAATAGGCTCGACCCCCGCATCGCGAAGGTCACCGACCGGATCATCGAGCGGTCGCAGCCGACGCGGTCGCGCTACCTGCAATTGATGGCCGATGAGGCCGAGCGAGGCATCCGCAGGCCGCGCCTGAGCTGCGGCAATTTTGCCCATGGCTTCGCCGCCGCCGGTGACGACAAGCAGGCGATCAAGGCGATGAGCGGGCCGAACCTGGCCATCGTCACGGCCTACAATGACATGCTGTCTGCGCATCAGCCTTACGGCCGCTACCCCGAGCAGATGAAGATCTTCGCCCGGGAGGCCGGCGCCACGGCGCAGGTGGCCGGCGGGACGCCGGCGATGTGCGACGGGGTGACCCAGGGGCAGCCGGGCATGGACCTGTCCCTGTTCAGCCGCGACGTCATCGCCCTGTCGACCGCGGTTGCGCTCAGCCACGGGATGTTCGACGGCGTCGCCTTGCTCGGCATTTGCGACAAGATCGTTCCCGGCCTGCTGATCGGCGCCTTGCGCTTCGGACATCTGCCGGCCCTGTTGGTGCCGGGCGGGCCGATGCCCTCGGGCCTCGCCAACAAGGAGAAGCAGCGGATCCGCCAGCTCTATGCCGAGGGCAAGGTCGGCAAGGAAGAGCTGCTTGCAGCCGAATCCGCCAGTTACCATGGCGCCGGCACCTGCACCTTCTACGGCACCGCCAATTCGAACCAGATGATGATGGAGCTGATGGGGCTGCACATCCCCGGAGCGGCCTTCATCAATCCCGGCACGCCGCTTCGCCAGGCGCTGACCCGCGCCGCGGTCCACCGGCTCGCCGGGCTGGCGAAGGAGAAGGCGAGGCCCTTGTCCCAGGTCGTGGACGAGCGCGCGATCGTCAACGCGACGGTCGGCCTTCTCGCGACCGGCGGCTCCACCAATCACGCCATCCACCTGCCGGCGATCGCCCGCGCGGCGGGCATCGTCATCGACTGGCGAGATCTGGACGAATTATCCGCCGCCGTTCCGCTGATCGCGCGCGTCTATCCCAATGGCTCGGGCGACGTGAACGACTTCCATCATGCCGGCGGCATGGCCTTTACGACCAGGACCTTGCTCGAGGCGGGGCTGCTCCATGCCAATACCTTGACGGCGGGGGCTGACCAGTTGGACGCCTACGCGGGCAATCCCGAGCTCGAGGGCGAGCACCTGGGCTGGCAGGAAATCGCCGACACCCGCGACCCGAGCATGCTTCGGCCGGTCAACGATCCATTTCTTCCTGACGGTGGGATGCGGCTGGTGCAGGGCAACCTCGGACGCGCCATCTTTAAGACCAGTGCAGTCGCCGCCGAGCGCTGGACGATCGAGGCGCCTTGCCGGACATTTTCCGACCAGGAGCAGGTGCTGGACGCATTCAATGGCAACGAGCTCGACCGCGACGTCATCGTCGTCGTCCGTTATCAGGGGCCGCGCGCCAATGGCATGCCAGAGCTGCACAAGCTGACGCCCGCGCTGGGCGTCCTGCAGGACCGGGGGCACAAGGTCGCGCTGGTCACCGATGGCCGCATGTCGGGTGCCAGCGGCAAGGTTCCGGCCGCGATTCATTGCAGCCCCGAGGCGCTGAATGACGGCCCGCTGGCCAGGCTTCGTGACGGTGATCTTGTCAGGCTGTGCGGCAATCGCGGGATGCTCGAAGCGGTCGATGTCGATCTTGCCGCGCGGGATCCCGCCGAACGGCCGCCGCCACCCGTCGGCACCGGGCGCGAGCTGTTCGCCTTCATGCGCGCCACGGCTGACAATGCCGAGCAGGGCGCATCGGCCATGCTCCACGCCATGGGTCCGATCGCATGAGCCGACCGATCGCGGTTGCTGATATCGGCGGAACGCACGCCCGATTTGCCATTGCGGAGGTTGAAGGCGGCCGGGTCGTTTCGCTTGGCGAGCCGGTGACGTTGAACACCGCCGACCATCCAAGCTTTCAGATCGCCTGGCAGGAATTCGGGCGGGCGGCGGGGGTGGCCTTGCCCGACGCGCTGGGCATGGCCTTCGCCGGACCGGTCGGCGGCGAGCTGCTCAAGCTGACCAACAGTCCCTGGGTGATCCGCCCGTCGCGGATGGAGGAGGAGCTGGGGGTCACCAGCTACAGGATCGTCAATGATTTCGGCGCGGTTGCCCACGCCGTTGCTCAGTTCGGGCCAGAGCATTTCGACCATCTCTGCGGGCCGGATGGGCCGATGCCCGAATCAGGCGTCACCACCGTGGTCGGCCCGGGCACGGGGCTGGGTGTTGCCCAGCTCCTGAAGAGCGCGGGCGCCTATCATGTCATCGAGACGGAAGCCGGGCATATCGATTTTGCGCCGCTGGACGCCCTTGAGGACAGGATCCTGGCCCACCTGCGCCAGAGCTTTCGTCGGGTTTCCGTCGAGCGGATTGCCGCCGGCTCGGGGCTTGGAAACCTCTACAGGGCCCTCGCCTCGATCGAGGGCCAGTCAGTGGCCTATCAAGACGACAAGGCCATCTGGTCCGCTGCGCTGGAGGGCTCCGACCCGCTGGCGATCGCCGCGCTCGACCGCTTTTTCCTCTCGCTGGGCGCGTTCGCCGGCGACTTGGCCCTTGCCTATGGGGCGAACGCCGTCGTCATTGCCGGTGGGCTGGGCTACCGGCTCAAGGACCGCTTTAGAACGAGCGGATTCGCCGATCGCTATATCGCCAAGGGGCGGTTCGAACGAAGGATGGAGGGGATCCCGGTCCAGCTGCTCAATCATCCGCAACCCGGCCTTTACGGCGCGGCGGCCGCCTTCGCACAGGAGTTTGCATGAGCATCGATGAGGTGATGCGGGCCGCGCCGGTCATCCCGGTGCTGGTCCTAGACGGCTCGCTCGATCCGATCGAGCTGGCCGAGACATTGGTCGAGGCGGGGCTGCCGGTGATCGAGGTGACTCTGCGCACGCCGTCTGCGCTGGCGGCGATGAAGGCGATGTCCTCGGTCGAGGGCGCGACCGTGGGGGCCGGGACGGTGCTCAACGAGCGGATGCTGGATGAGGCCGTTGGAGCTGGGGCGAGGTTCATCGTTTCGCCCGGACTGACGGATCAACTCGGCAAGGCGGCCATAGCCAGCGGCGTGCCGTTCCTTCCCGGCGTGGCAACCGCCGGAGACGTCATGCGGGGACTCGATCTCGGGCTCAACCGCTTCAAATTCTTCCCGGCCGAGGCGTCAGGCGGCCTGCCGGCACTGGAGGCGCTCGCCGCTGCGTTTGGCGAAGTCCGTTTCTGCCCGACCGGCGGGATCCGCGAGGAGACTGCGCCCGAGTGGCTGGCGAATCCCGCCGTGTTGTGCGTCGGCGGCAGCTGGGTGGTGAAGCCGGGCGAGTCCGGGCTCGACGTCATCGCGACCCGAGCCCGCGCCGCCGCGGCCTTGCGCGCCTAGCCCGCAGGCGTAACGAAACCGTCAGCGATGCGCTAACGTTGGGCCTGTATGTATGAGCCGCGCCCCTCGACCCGCGACCGGATCGCCACCTTCACGGCGGTTGTGCTGATCCATGTCACGCTCGCCGCGGTGCTGATCAACATCTCGCCTGACGCGCGGCAGCAGCTGCCCGAACAAGTGGTCGAGATGTTCGACGTGACCGAGCCTCCGCCGCCCGAGGAAGAGACGGTCATCGAACCGATTCCCGCGGCGCAGGAGGATGCACCAAAGGAAGAGGAAGGAGCCGCCTCGCCCGAGAATATCCGCAGCCAGGCGACTCCGGTCGTCGCGCCCAGGCCACCGATTGCCCTGCCGATCCCACCCCCGATGCCGGTCACGCAGACACCGGGCACCGGCAGCGAACCGACCCAGGGCGCCTCCGATCGTCCCGGACCGGGCACGGGAGCGGGCGGAGTCGGCAGGGGAACCGGAAGCGGCGGATCGGGCAGCGGGACCGGCGGCGGCGGGTCCGGCGGGATCGCGACCCGGCCATCGGTTATCCGGGGAATCACCAACCGTGATTATCCCGACGAGGTCGCACGCTACTGGCCCCGGGGCGGCGCGGTGTTCATTGCTGTCCGCGTTCTTCCCAACGGCCGTGCCACGGATTGCAAGATCAACCGCTCGATCGGCGTCCCCGCGATCGACCAGTGGACCTGCAAGCTGGTCGAGGAGCGGGCGACGTTCCGGCCGGCCAGGGACTCCAGCGGTCGGCCAGTCGCCGCCTGGTTCGGCTATGTCCAGCAGGAATCGCGGCGGCGCTGAGCGCTGGCAATTTCATTTCTGTTCCGGCAAGGGCTGCGCGACAAAAGGGAGCCCGACATGATCGAAGCCGAATGGTGGGAATATGACAGCGTCGACGAGATGGCCGATGCGGTCGCCGGCGACATCGGCTTCATCGTTGAGAGCGCGGTCGAGGCGCGTAACGAGGCACTGCTGGCCCTGCCCGGCGGCTCAACCCCCAAGCCGATCTACGCCAGGCTGGCCGAAGCCAAGCTGCCCTGGAAGCGGGTGACGATCATCCCCGGCGACGAGCGACTGGTGCCGATGCAGGATGAGCTCAGCAACGTCCGCGGCATCGCCGCAGCGTTCCTGCCGACGGGCGCCCGGGTGGTCCCGATCACCGGCGACATCGCTGATTACAAGCTGGCCGGAAATTCGGCCGACGCCCGGCTGCAGGACCTGCGCTGGCCGCCGGACCTGGTCTGGCTCGGAATGGGTGGCGACGGCCATACGGCCTCGATCTTCAACGGGCCGGACATGGACGATGCGCTGAACGCGCCCAAGGCGCGGCGTGCGGTCGGCGTCATGCCCGAACCGCTGCCCAGCGAAGCGCCGGTTCCGCGTGTGACCCTGACCCGGTCGGCCATCCTGTCGGCGAGGACAATCCTGATCACCATCCGCGGCCAGGAGAAGCGCGAACTGCTGGAGCAGGCGATCGAGGCGGGCCACTCGTCGAAGCTGCCGATCGGCCGGGTGCTGGCCGAGGCCGAGCAGCCGATCGATATTCACTGGTGTGCCTAGCTCCGAACGGGCCAGTTAGCCGGTTCAGTAATTCGGGTTGCCGGTCGGGCGCTTGACGCCGAACACCATGGCCAAGGCTTCATAGCGGTCGGCCATTTCCGCATGCACTTCGACCACCTTGGGGTGGGTCGCCTTGTTGCTCATTCTCCGCTCGAAACCCTCGCGGTCGACGAAATAGCGGGCGTAGCTTTCCTCGTGCATTGGCCTGAAACGGAAGAAGCTGGCCCGGGTTCCAACCGCGGCTCCGCTAGGGCCCGATGTCGACACCAAGGCGGCCGCCTGGACGCCGGCGCGGCGGGACGGAGCCCAGCCCCAGCTTGGCGGCGATCGGGTCATCCCAGCCGTAAATGTCCGGCACCAGTCGCACGACGCCGCCGTCGAGATAGGCCGTCCGGTAGAGCAGGCGGACCGGGATTGCGCGCTGCAATTTGACGAACGTCTCGTCGCCGCTCGCCCAGCCTTCCTGCAGCTGGCGCGCGATTCCGTTTTCGGACGCCAGCTGAAGCGCGAAGTCCGTCGCCCCTTCGACCCGGACGCAGCCGTGGCTGCGGTGGCGCTCGATGTCGGCAAACAAAGCCTTGGCCGGAGTATCGTGGAGATAGATGGCGTGGGGGTTCTCCATGTCGAACTTGACCTGGCCGAGCGAGTTTTTCGGGCCCGGAAGCTGGACCAGCCGGCCATCGCGGAACTGCATATTGTTTGCCGCAAAATAGGCCGGACCCTTTTCCTGAAGCTCATCCTCCCAGATCGAATCCGGCACGCGCCAGATCGGGTGCGCGACCAGGCTGACGATCGGCGACTGGAGCTGCGGCGTCTCCCAGCCGGGTTCGCCAGTCACGACCCGGCGGCGCCCGGCATTCTGCCCGTCCCGCCAATAGTCGAGGAAGGTAGCGGCGGTATTGACGTCGATCCGCGTCGGCGGCGGATCCCGATCGGTCCAGCGCAGCCGCTCCAGCCCCACGGCCAGCCGGCGCGCCCGGTCGGCCGGCCCGCGGTTCAGTGCCTCGAGCGTGTCTGGGCCGATTACCCCGTCGGACTTCATGCCGTAATCGGCCTGCAGCCGCTTCACGGCATCGACCAGCTTCGGCAGGTAGCGCGGCGGTTTCTGCGGCTCGCCTGGCGGGGCGTCGAGATAGCCGTTGGCCTGCAACGCGGCGGCGACGGCCGGGATGCGCGGATCGCGGCGGCCGGGCCGGATCGACTCGCCCTCGGGAACCATCGTCGTCTGCTTCTGCGCGGCCAGTTGGTGGTATTGAAGATAGGCTTCCGACAGCTTGCGATACTCGTCGGTCTGCGGGGCGAGCGATTCCAGCCAGGCGCCGACGTCACCATTTGCGAGCGCCTGGTTGAGGCCCTTGGCCAAGTCCGGCTTCGGACGAGGAATGGTGTATATGTTGCCGAGAGACTTGGGGTCGACATAGCCGCTGGCCAGCGCCGATGCGTAGAGCAGCGCCGCCCGGGTCAGCGCGACGTCGCGCTCGCCTCCCTCCGGCGGCGGCTGGCGGAGGAACATGTCGGCCCGGAGGCCGTGCGCCGGCGCGTTGGCGATCGCTTTTTCCAGCGCCTCGGTCGAATCATCATCCCAGGCCGCGACCCATCCACGCGCTTCATAGAAGGCACGCGATTGCAATCCTTCAACCGCGGACTTTTGGATTGGCGAACCGGTGCTATCGCCGCAGGACGCCAGGGAAACGCTGAACAGTGCAAGGCATATCGCCCTGCCGAAACTCGTTGCTGCCATGCAATATTAACGCCGCTACCCGGTAATCCGATCCAACCGCGATCGTCTGCCTGCCTGGCCCGCGCCGCAAGTCGCCTAACGTCGACCGCGCCGCACCAGCCGCCACGCCAGCCACAGGGACGCGCCAAGACCGAGTCCACCGACCAGCTTGACGATGTTGGCGGCCGCGGGTCGGATCTGTCCCGCACGCCGCAGTTCCACCGTATGCTGCCAAATGTCGTGGGCGAAGCCGCCCGCGAGCAATGGATCGTCGACCAGGAAGGAATGGCGGCGAGCGAGCGCAAGCGTCGCCGGCATGAAGCGGCCCTTGTCGGCCGTGATGCTGTCATCGCTCCAATGCTTGATCCATAACAGCCGGTCCGTTGCCGCGCAGGAAACGGCCCCCGCGGCGCGGAGCAGGAAATCAAGGTCCTGGCGGCACGGCAGCGACTCATCGAACGGGCCAATCCGCTCCAACGCGGAGCGGCGTAGTGAAATGCCCGAGACCGATTTGTACAGCCGCTTGCCGCGGGCGCCGACCAGCGCGCTAAGGAACTGCGCGCTGTCGTCAATGGACGGGTTGAGACATGCTTTGGGGGTAGGGCGAGCCGGGTTCACCTTCGCATAGCTGTCGAGCAGCAGCTCGACCTCAGGATGGTCGTGGAAGAAGCCGGCGATCGCCTCCAATTTGCCGGGCATGAATTCATCATCGCTGTCGAGGAAGCAAATCAGCGGCGCCTTGCTGGCGGCAAGACCGACATTCCGGGCTGCGTTGCTTCCCTGATTGCGCGGCTGCCTCACGAGGCGGAGGCGCCGGTCGTTGATCTTCCCCAGTAGCTCAATCGTGCCGTCCATCGAGCCATCGTCAACGACGATCAGTTCGAACTCTGCCAAGCTCTGGGCGAGAACACTTTCAACCGCGCGCATAACGACGCCTTCGCGATTGAAGACCGGCATGACCACAGAGACGGCCGGCATCAGCCCGCCCATCGGGTTAGCATTCCTCCAGCGGCTTGCCGCGGGTTTCCTCGAGGAAGAAGATCGTCACCACCGCCGAGAGGGCGGTGAAGGCCACCGCATACCAAAGCCCGGCATAGATATCGCCGGTCATGGCCACGATCGCAAAGCTGGTCACAGGCAGGAAGCCGCCCACCCAGCCGGTGCCGACATGATAGGGGAGCGACATGGCGGTGTAACGGATGCGGGTCGGGAACATTTCGACAAGCGCTGCCGCCTGCGGGCCATAGAGCGCTGTCGCCGCTACCACGAACAGCAACAGCACCGCGATCAGCAACGGCATGTCGATTTTCGCCGGATCGGCTGCCGTGGGATAGCCCGCCGCGGCCAGTTCGGCGTTGATCGCCGCCGCCGACCTGGCCTTGAGCGCCTTGAGGTCCGCGCTCGACAAGCCTTCACCGCCATCGATCGGGGTCACGTGGGCCCCCGCCACAACCCGCGTCTGGCCGTCGCCGGAGGCACGGGTCGTATAGGCGACGCCCCGACTGACCAGCGCGCTTTTGGCAATGTCGCAGGCGGTGACGAACTTGGCGGTGCCGGTCGGGTCGAACTGCGCCGTGCAGGTCGCAGGGTTGGTCTCGACAATTACCGGCGTCGCCTCCTGCGCCGCGACAAGGGCTGGATTCGACGCCTGCGCGATGAGATGCGAACCTGGGAAATAGAGCGCCAGGGCCAACAGCATTCCGGCCAGCATGATTGGCTTGCGGCCCCAGCGGTCGCTGAGCCAGCCGAAGAAAACGTAGAGCGGCGCGCTGACGACGGTCATGACGATCAGCAGCATGTCCTTGGTCGCGCCGGGGATGCCGAGCGACTTCTCCAGGAAGACCTGCATGTAGAAGAAGGAGAAGTACCAGACCGCGCCCTGGGCGCACATGATGCCGAAGAATGCGATCGCGACCTTCCGCAAGCTATCGGACCGAGCGAAGGCCTCGCGTAAGGGTGTCTTCGAAACCTCGCCTTCCTCCTGCAGCTTGGCGAAGTGCGGGCTCTCGCTGAGCTTGAGGCGCATCCATACCGAAATGGCGAGCAGGATGACCGACAGGAGGAAGGGGATGCGCCAGCCCCATTCGCCGAATTGCTCTTCGCCGAGCCAGGTGCGCGTTCCGAAAATGATCAGCAGCGCCGCCAGCAGCCCGAAGGAGGCCGACGACTGGATCCAGCCGGTCGCCGCTCCGCGTTTGTCATTGTCGGCATGTTCGGCAACATAGATCGCCGCCCCTCCATATTCGCCGCCCAGCGCCGTCCCCTGGCAGATGCGCAGGAAGACCAGCAGGATCGGGGCGATGACGCCGACTTGCTCGTAGGTCGGCAGCAGGCCGATGGCGAAGGTGGCGCCGCCCATCAGGCTGACGGTGGTGAGGAAGGTCGCCTTGCGGCCGACCCGGTCGCCCATCGCGCCGAAAATGATCGCGCCCAGCGGCCGGAAGGCGAAGCCGACCGCGAACAGGGCCAGCGCAGCGACCAGTGCCGAGGTGGGATCGAGCCCGGCCAGGAATACCTTGGCGATGACCGGTGTCAGCGAGCCGAAGATGAAGAAATCATACCATTCGAACGCCGTCCCCGCCGATGAGGCGGTGACGACACGGGCCATCGACCAGGGCTTGTGCTGCGGCGTATCCGCCACGGTCGCCATCGTTGAAATCCCCCGAATTGCTGTTTGATTTTGGCTGGAGACCCTAACGCCCGGCGCGAATGGCGCAACTGTTCCGCGGACCTACTTCTTCTCGATCCGCTCGTTGAGCGTGGCGACCTTCATCCCGAACTTGCGGAAGGTCGCGCGGTTGCTCAGAGCCCGGCCGCCGGACAGCGGCGTCAGGACCTGCTCGACCTTGATGCCGCCCTTCATGACGTAGCGGATATGTCCCGTCTGGCCGTTGACCTCGGCCTCGACCGGTCCCTTGGCGTCGCTCAGAGTGCCCCGATATTTGCCGGGTGCGACTTGCTTGAGCCGCCAGCGCCGCTGCCGGTCCGGATCACCCTCCACCTTCACTGTCTGATCGAGGATCAGCCAGCCGTCCTTGTCGACCCGACCA
>DASTCB010000102.1:0-11372 GCA_035711585.1 Sphingomicrobium sp. | reverse complement strand
CCTTATCCGTATCACACCTACACATATTACTCGTGCGGTGGTGCTTATTATCAGCCGCAGTATGAGGGCGACACGGTTGTCTACGTGTCCGTGCCCGACCCCGCCACGACGGTGTCGGTACAGCAGCAGTAGACATTGGGTGAGTGATAGGGCGGCCGCATCGCGGTCCTTAGCGGGACCGGGCGGCCGCTCATTCAACAGGTTGGGACATCGGCAATGACGGCAGCGACAGCGGCGACCATGGCGACCACCGACGGCTTCCTGCCCGTTGTCGCCAAGACATATTCGGACCGCCAGCGCCTGTTCCTGCTCTATTTCGTCGGGGCCTTGGTCGATCTCGTCGTGCTTGGGCTGTTCGACGAATATTCCGACAAGGTCCACGTGGATTCCTTTACGACGATGGTGCTGGCGTCTGTCTTGCTGCAATTCCTCCTGAAGGGCACCATCGCCGTCGAGCATTGGGTGGCCAGCCATTTCACGGACAAGGCGGGTGGCTGGTGGAAGGCCCTGCGCTTCTTCTGCGCCTGGCTGGTTCTGTTCGGATCGAAGTTCGTGATCCTCGAGGCCCTGGATATCGCCTTTGGCGACCGCGTCGCTTTCGAGGGCGTTTTGCATGGGATCGTGTGGCTGATCATCGTCGTGGTGACGATGGTCGTGGTCGAGGAGCTGGTCGTCCGGTTCTACCGGAGGCTCGCCTGACCCGGATCACGACCTGAGTGCTAAGATGAGCAGCTCTCGGAAATTGTCCCGATACTGGCCCGGCCGGATTCATTTTATCCCAGTCGTTTGAGGTACCTGCGCCCCTCCCCGGGCGGGGAGGCCTCGCGAGGCCCGCGGTCGTCACCCCCTCCTCCGACGAATCTGCGGGCCTCGCCTCTTGTTCCTCGGACTGTCCAGCCGATACGGGACAGACGACCCCCACGAGCTGTTTGTGCCTGGACGCAACCGGAGCGGGCTGCCGTGGAACGGCCCTGGCCTTCCGCGAAAAAAGCGCGGCCCGGCAGCAGATGCCGGGCCGCGCTCACACGCATTGCGATCGCTGCGACCTAGTTTCCCAGATGCGCAGAGCTGGTCAGTACGCGCACCGTGACCCGCCGTGCATTTTCGTAGGACGCCGGCGTCGCCTCGGTGACGGGTATGTTCATTTCTCCCATCGCGGACGCGGACAATATTCGCCCGGGCAGCAGATCCCCGCTCTGCTTCAGATAGTTGATGACGGTCTGCGCGCGGCGGTTGCTCAGCCGTTCATTGGCGGCCGCATTTCCAGTCGGGTCTGCGTAGCCCAGGACCGAGACGACATAGCCCTTATGATTCTTCGCTTCCTGAACGACCGCCTGCAATTCCTGTTTGGCTTCGGGCGAAAGCACCGCGCTCCCAACTTTGAAGTAGACGTTTTTCTCGGCATGAACGTCCCAATCGCCCATCTTCGTATAGGCGCTCCTCAGCTCCGCTTCGCGCCTAGCGGTTTCCTGGACGCCCGCCTGGATCTGGGCCGCGGTCTTGTAATCCTTTTCCTTATATTCGACGCTTGTCGCGACCATCTGGCCCGTGGAGTTGTCGGCTTCGATCGTCACCGGCAGTCCCGGGATCAGGGCGGTTGGCGGCACGGTCTCCTTTTGACCGCCGAGCGGACCCGAGACGGACCGGATGCGCGCTTCGGGTGAAAGCGTCAGTACCTGATCGCCTTGCGGCGTCTTCACGGTAAGCTGCCCGTCGGCATTGGTAACGATGATCCCCTGGACCTCGAGCGCCTGGGCGAACACCGGCGCGACGTAGAGCGCGGCCGCGCTTGCACCAAGGATCAATAGCCGAAATGCATGTTTTGACATTGCGAATCTCCTTTCGAAAGCACCCGTGCGATGGGGTAAGCTGGGGGCAGGATTATGGTTGCCGCAGGCGCCAAACTATCGGGGAAAACCCCCGAGGTTGTCGCTGTTCACAAGCAGGTTTCGGGTTTTGGTGGGGGGAATTTTTCGACCGGACTTTCAGGGGTTTTTGCGTAAGAAATATCCCAGCTTGTCGTGTCGCTCCTCTGGGCGCATTGGGCTTGCGCCGGCGAAGGCCCGTCTCCCTCCCCCCAGCCTCGAGACGGGCCTTCAATGGGCTTGGGATTGCATCGTGGTCTTCCAACACGCCACTTTGGCCGGTTTTACCTACGTTAAGCTTGTTGAGCATATTGATGCGAAGTGCCGCGTTGTGCCGCGGCATCGAGCGCGCGCTAACGATATGGTCGTCGAGGCCATTTCAGGTGCGAAGCGAGGTATGATGAACGAGTACGGCCGCGCTGCAGGCGCATTGGAAAGATTTAATCGGTGTGATGCGGCTCACGCGGCGGAGGCGATTCAGCGCGACTTCCGCAATCTCATCGCAATCTTCGATCGCCAATTGGGCAGCCTGCCGCACGACGAACTACCGGCTCAGTCGCATATTTCCGAGGCCAAGCGGACAGCCGAACGCGGTCTCGAACTGGTCGAAGACCTGGTCGAATTGCTTCGTACTTCGCGCTAGCCGAGTCGATGTCGGGCTGGTGGTGCGGCCGGCATCATAGCCATCAGCATTGCGGCTTCTATGCAGGCCGACGGGGGTTTCTCCCGATGGACTCAGTGGTCGATCCGGAAGGAACATCGGCCACGGAATTCATGGGAGAAGGCCGCCATGACACAGCGCAGGCTTTTAGCAGCCGCGATCGGAAGCGTTACGCTGCTCGCGGGAGTCGCTGCAGCGGCGAAACCACCTTCGACATGGGACGGGCTCGTCCTGGTTGAATCGAAGCGCCTGGATATAGTCTACCTTCAGCAGGGCGCCGATTTTCGCGAATATTCGAAGGTCATCCTCGAACCGACAGAAGTCGCATTTCGCAAGAATTGGCGGCGCGACTACAATTCCTCGCATCGAAACCTGTCGTCCCGGATCTCCGATCAAGACGTGCAGCAAGCGATCAGCGGGGGCGTGACCGCCGCCAACGAGATCTTCGCCCAAGCCTGGTCAAAGGCCGGCTATCAAGTCGTGACGGCGCCAGGCCCGGACGTGCTTCGGGTGAAGACCGGCGTCATCAACATCGACGTCAGCGCGCCTGACACTCGATCGGCCGCGCCCATCCGCACCTATGCCGATGAGGCGGGCTCGGCGACCTTGTTCATTGAGGCGCGGGATTCCTTGACGGGTGCCCTTCTCGGCCGCGCCGTCGATCAACGCGTTGCCGGCGACCATACGATCGGCGATCGCACACGCATGACCAATCGCGGCGACTTCCGCGACCTGGTGGAGGAGTGGGCCGCCATCACCGTGCGCGGGATGGCAGAGTTGAAGCAACTCTCGCCGGTGCAGCCATAGCACTCAGAAAATGGGAAGATGCGATGACGAACTCCAAATTATTCATTTTTGCGGGAGCGCTGGGCTTCCTGCTTCTCGCACTTGTTAGCCTTTATCGACTGCTGTTCTGGTTCCCGATCACCATCGGGGGGGAGGAGGTCGGCCAGACGACCAGCTTGTTGGCGTTCGTGATCAGCCTCGCGCTGAGCATCATGCTGTTCCAGGGCGCTCGTCAGCGCGGCAGTTGATGGGCCTGGCTAACCGCCGGAGGTAGAAACATGGCCGGCAGTCCGACCGCATCTATCACGACCGGAAGAGTCGTCGACGTCGTCCTTCCGCTGTTCCTGCTGGCATTGCTGATCGCGTTGTGCGTGCAGCTTCTCATTCCGTTCGTCGGGCTGCTGGTGTGGACAATCATCCTGGCGATCTGCTTCCAGCCGCTCCACGCTCGATTGATAAGCAAGCGGGGAATGAGCTCGCGCCGTGCGGCGATCGTGATCGGCGTCCTGTTGTCCGCCCTCATCCTGGTTCCAACCGCGATAGCGGCCATGAGCGCGGCGTCGAGCATTCCCCGTGTCGTCGCGGCCGTGCAAACGGGTGATGTTGAAATTTCCGCTCCACCCGACCGATTGCGCAACATCCCGGTCGTCGGCAATAAGGCGCACGACGCCTGGAGCGAGGCGTCGACCGATTTCCCGGCCTTCGCCAAGAAACATGGCACGCAGCTGACGACCTTCTCGCGCTGGCTGCTTGGCCAGGCGGCGGGAATGTTCATCGCCGTGCTGCTGCTTGTGGTTGCCGTGATCTTCGCGGCGATCACCCTGGCCTATCGTGATGCCGCGCGCGCCTTCATTGCCCAAATCTTCACGCGGATTACCGGCGATCGAGAACATGCCGATCATTACATGGATGTGATCGGAGCCACGGTCCGATCGGTCGCTAACGGAGTGATTGGCGTTGCGTTCGTCCAGGCCCTGCTGGTCGGCATCGGCCTGTTCGCGGTCGGCATGCCGGGCGCGGGACTATTGTCCCTGCTCGCCATGGTGTTGGGAGTGCTGCAGGTTCCGGTCATCCTGGTAACGCTGCCAGCGATCATCTGGGCTTTCTCGGCCAAGGCGGCGACGGTCGCCATCATCTTCACCATCTGGTCGGTCATCGCCGGGTTGAGCGATGTGGCGCTAAAGCCGCTGATGATCGGCCATGGCCTGGAAGTGCCGATGCCGGTGATCCTGCTCGGAGTCATTGGCGGCGTGATGGCCTATGGTCTGGTCGGGCTATTCATCGGCGCCGTGGTTCTCGCCGTCGGCTACGTGCTGTTTCGCGAATGGCTGGGTGCGCCGGCGGCCGAAGCGACGGACGAGGAACCGACATTGCGCGCCGCGGAATAGCGGCTATTCGCTGCGCTTGCCTTCCGCAAAAAGCCCAACCAGCCGCGCGACCATGACGGCTAGAAACAACTGGCCCCCGATCACCTCGAACGTTGCGACCCCGCGCGCCAGCTCGGACTTCGGCAGAAAGTCGCCATAGCCAAGCGTCGCTAAGGTGACGAAGCTGTAGTAGACCGCAGTCGCCTCGGTGAACGGGCCTGGGCCCAAAAAGCTGCCGGGCCGCATGAACTCGATGGCCGAATAGACCACTCCGAAAAAGAGACCGGCCAGGAGGTAGGTGCTCAAGGCCGCATAGACCGTCTCACCGTCCACGGTTGGCGATCGGACGACAAACTTCAAGGTAGCTGCTGCTGCGATCAGTCCGGTCAGGCCATACAAGGCCAGAACCGGCCCGAAATTGATTGGCACTTCGTCCGGCTCGGCGACAAAGCGGAGGCCGATCACCAGCAGGATGATGGCCAGCAACAGGTTCCGCTGCCTCCTGGGCACGTTCGGCATCACGGCCGCTAGCAGGGAAGTGGCGACCAGCAGCTTGACGAGGGTCTGCGGCAGGCCAACGGTGCTGGCCGCAGGCACCGCGATCAGCGAGACGAGCAGCGAATAGAAAAGGACGGCGTAGCGGCGCCGGTTATAGGCCTGCCAGAAGGCGGTTTCCCGAATTGGTCGTCGCGCCGTCCCTGCGGTCATTGGATTGCTTGTCCGCGCTCGCCGATCCGGCGCAATCGGGAGAAGTGGGTAGGAGCGCGGGCTCGGGGGAATCCCCGAGGCCTCCTGCGGTATCCCCCGGTTCAAGTCGGTCGGCCCTTCGGCATAGCTCGATCTCGAATTGGCGCCGCGTCCGATCTCGGGGCGGCCGATGAGGGGCGGAGGAACCAACGCAATGTTTGACAATTCCGCTGTTCCGCCAGGAGTCGTCCCGAGCAGTGCGCGGTAAGCCCCTTCGCGCGATCGCCGCACTATGGGCGGTCTTGCTTGCCGGCGGCTGCGTCCAGGGGCCGCATTATGTGAAACCGGCGGTGGAAGTTCCCTCTGCATATCGCTTCGGCGATCAGGCCTACCAGATGCCAGTCTCGACCGACGGGCAGGCCTGGTGGGATGGCTTTGGCGACCCGGCGCTCGATAGCCTTGTGCGCGAGGCGCTGGCCAATAACCGTGACCTTCGGATCGCGACTGCCCGGGTCGACGAGTTCGCCGCGATCCTGGCCGGGACACGTTCCCAGGCGTTCCCGCAGGTCGGCTATGGCTTGAGTGGAAATCGATCTCGCACGAGCCAGGAAAAGATCCCTGCCCTTATCAACCCCTTGAGCACGACCTGGAGCAGCGTCCTTTCAGCAAGCTGGGAGATCGATCTTTGGGGCCGAATCCGCCGGGAGGCGGAAGCCGCTCACGCCAACCTGCTGGCAAGCGAGGAAGCGCGGCGCGGCGTGATGCTGACGCTCATTTCGTCGGTGATCCTGGGCTACGTCACCCTGCTCGATCTCGACGAGCAGTTGCGGGTCACTCGGGCCACGGTGGAGGGCAGGCGAGCGAATGTCGATATTTTCGAGAAGCGGCTGGCCGGCGGCTGGATTTCCGAGTTCGAGATGTCCCAGGTACGCGGCGAGTATGAAGCCGCGCTCGCACAACTCCCAGGCTTCAACCGGGCGATCGCCACGCAGGAAAATGCCCTGTCCGTGCTGCTGGGACGGAACCCGGGGCCGATCGCCAGGGATCGCGACCAGCAATCGCTGCATTCACCCGCCGTTCCTTCGGGACTTCCATCCGAGCTGTTGATCCGCCGGCCCGATATTCTCGCAGCGGAACAACAGCTGGTCGCTTCGAACGCGCTGATCGGGGCGGCGCGCGCCCAGTTCTTCCCGCGCATCAGCCTGACGGGCTTGTTTGGCTTTGTAAGCGAGGATCTCGGACGTCTCTTTGCCGGTTCGGCCCACAGCTGGTCATTTACCGGCGACGTCGCTGGCCCGATTTACACCGGAGGCGGTTTGACGGCGGCCGTCGACCAGGCGGAAGCTCGCCGTGACCAGGCGCTCGCAAATTATGAATCGGTCATCCAGGACGCGTTTCGCGATGTCGAGGATTCCCTCGCCGACCTTCGCAATAGCAGGGAGTTGGTCCAAACCCTCGAGCGACGCGTGACGACGCTCCGCCGGGGCGTCGAGCTCGCCAATGAGCGCTACGAAAATGGCTATTCCGACTATCTTGAGGTGCTCGACACGGAACGGAGCCTGTTTTCGGCGGAACTGGCCCTCGCCTCGGCGCGCGGCGACCATCAGCGCGCGCTGGTCAATCTTTATCGGGCGCTTGGCGGCGACTGGACCCAGATCCCGCCGAGCGCCGCATCGGCGGATCGGGCCGCAGGGAGCAGTAGATGACGCAACCCGGTGCACAGGCTTCGGCCACTACCGTCCAGCCGGAACCGATTGTCCAGGAAGTCGACGTCGGCAGCGCCAAGCCCCCGTCGAGCCCGCTTCGCAAAGTCATCCTGATCGCGCTGGCCACATTGCTGGCGCTCTTCACCTATCATGTCCTGGCCGACCGGTTCACGCCTTATAGCTCGCAGGCCCGGGTCGAGACCTTCATGACGCAGATCGCGCCGGAGGTTGCGGGCGACGTGCGGTCGGTGTCGATCAAGGACAATAGTCCCGTGAGCAAGGGACAGGTCATGTTCGTGATCGACCCGGAGCCTTACCAGCTCGCGGTCCGATCGGCCCAAGCCAACCTGTCCGTTGCGTTGCAGGCCGCCGATGTCTCAGTGGCGGATGTCGCGGCAGCGCGAGCCCAGGTCCGCAAGCAAAGCGTCGACCTCGCTGCCAGCCGGCAGCTGGGCAAGATCGTGACTGATCTTGTTGGCCAGCGCGCGCTTGCCGAGACTCAGGGCATTCGAGCCCGGGCCGATATCGGCAAGACCGAGGCGGACGTGACCAAGGCTGCAGCAGATTTGCGGCGGGCAGAAGCCAACCTCGGGGCGCCTGGCATGAGCAATCCAAAGGTCCGCCAGGCCGTTGCAGCGCTGGAGCAGGCGCGGCTCGACCTGCGCAATACCAACGTCATCGCGCCTGCTGATGGAACGGTCACCAACTTGCGGCTCGCAACGGGACAATATGTAGCTCCGGGCCAGCCGCTTCTCAGCTTCCTTGAACGTGGTCCGCGCTGGATTTCTGCCGACCTGAGGGAGAATCAGCTCGGAAACGTGAAGCCGGGGCAGGACGTCCTGATTTCCCTGGATGTCCGGCCCGGCAAGCTGTTCCGCGGCAAGGTCCACAGCATCGGCTGGGGTGCCAGCCAGGGTGATGAGGCCCCGACCGGACAGCTATCGACGGTTCAACCCGAGCAGGGCTGGGTCCGTGAACCACAAAGCTTCCCTGTTCGTATCCTTGTCCTGCCTGATGAAGCCGAGGAGGCGGGGATCGACATCGCTCGGAGCGGCGCGCAGGCGAACATCATCATCTTTACCGAAGAGGATTCGATCATGAATCCGATCGGTCGGCTCTGGCTCAAGATCATCGCGCTGCTGAGTTACCTGCAATGAGCGAAGCGGCCGCAGTTGCGGGCGCAAGCAGGCCGTTCGACGAAAGGGAGGCGGCACGAATCCACTTCGTTCTGCGGTTCGCGTTCGGCACCACCGCGGCCTTTACGATCTGCGAATATATGGGCTGGCAGCCTTCCGCCCTTTCGGCGGTCTTTGCAGGCATCTTGCTCGGCAACTTACCTGCCGCCCCTCCGTTCAAGGTCGGGTTGGCGGTGACGCTGTCCATGTGGCTCTCGGCCTGGTTTGCGTTCCTCATGACCGCGTACCTTTACCAGGCGCCACTCATATTGTTCGGAACGATTGCGCTGGCTCTGTTCATCGCATTTGCGTTTCTGGCACAGGGCAAGGGCGCGTTGCCTTTGACCCTGTTTGTCGTTTGCGTCGCCGTCATCCCGGTCATCACGCTGATGATCCCGACACAGGGGCATCGGCTGGCGCAAATCTTTGCCCGCGGAATGATGGTAGCGGTGGGCATGACCTGGGTTGTGCATGCAATATGGCCGCGTCCGTTCGCCGCCATGCCGCCGGGCGAAAACGCCCCTTCAGACGACCCGTTACGCATGGCTCTGGCTGGAACGCTGGTCGTCGTCCCGATCATGCTGATCTACCAGATGTTCGGTCTGACCGATGCGCTGCCCGTGCTGACTACGACTACATTGATCGTAGCGAAAATGGATCAGGAAAAAGGCGCTACCACCGGCATCATCAAGCTGATCGTCAATTTCCTGGGCGGGATCATTGCCGTTCTGGCCTATTATGCGCTCAACATCGCGCCCAGCCTCGCCTCATTAGCCCTGATTACCTTCATCATCACCTTTGGATTTGGCCACTTTGTCTCGAAGGGTGGGCCGAAGGCTGGAGCTGCCCTGCTCGGTTTCAACGCGACCATGATCATCTTCGGCCTCGCCATTCTAAAGGGGCCCGGCAACGAAGGTGTCTGGGGTGCGCGCGTGCTGCAGTTTATGATTGCAGTGCTGTTTGCCATTGGCATGATGACGCTGCTGATGCCGCGCAATAAAGCCTCCCCAAGCGGATCAGCGCGCCGATGACCGGTCCGATCATCGGTTCAGGCGCTCCGCATGCCAGCGGACGTGGGCGGCCATGAAGGTCGAGATGAAGTAATAGCTATGGTCGTAGCCCGGCTGGCGGCGCAGGGTTAGCGGAATTCCGGCGTCGGCGCAGGCCTGTTCGAGCAGTTCCGGCGTCAGCTCACGCTCCAAAAAAGGATCGGCGTCGCCGATATCGACGAGCAGCTCGACCAGCTGAGCGCCATCCTCGATCAGCGCGACCGCATCATGTCCTCGCCATGCCGTGCGGTCCGGACCGAGATAGTTGGACAACGCCTTGTCACCCCATGGAACCTGGCTCGGCGCGACGATCGGCGCGAACGCCGACACCGACCGGAACCGGCCGGGATGGCGCAGAGCGACGGTCAGCGCTCCATGGCCGCCCATCGAATGGCCGGTGATGCCCTGGCGGCTGGTATCCATCGGGAAATGATCGGCGACCAGCGCCGGAAGCTCCGCGGTGACATAGCTCCACATGCGGTAATTGGCCGACCAGGGCGTGGTCGTCGCGTCGACGTAGAAGCCCGCGCCGAGGCCGAAATCCCATGCTCCTTCCGGGTCATCGGGCACGCCTTCGCCGCGCGGGGACGTGTCGGGCGCGACGAAGATGATGCCATGCTTGGCGCAGGCGGCGCGAAACTCGCCCTTCTCGGTGACATTGGCGTGGGTGCATGTCAGGCCCGACAGATACCACAGCACCGGCAGCGGCTCGCCCTTCTCCGGCTGCGGCGGCATGAACAGCGAAAAGGTCATGTCTGTGCCGGTTGCGCTGGAAGCATGACGATAGACGCCCTGCACGCCGCCATGGCTCTTCGCCTCGCTGACGGTTTCCAGCGTCATTCCTTCGGCATTCGGTAGAAGCCGCAGAGCTTGTTGCCGTCGGGGTCTCGCAGGTAGGCGAGGTACATCTTGCCGAAACCGGCGTCGCGGATGCCGGGCGGATCCTCGATCGAAGTCCCGCCATTGCCGACCCCGGCGGCATGCCAGGCGTCAACTTGTTCCGGGCTGCTGGCGCGGAAACCGATGGTCGAGCCATTGCCGTGGCTGCATGGCTGGCCGTCAATCGGCGCCCCGATGCCGAGCGAGCCTTCACGCGTCATCCACCAGTCGGACTTGCCGAAGTCCTGCCCCGGCGCGATCCCGAGCGCGCCAAGCGTCGCGTCATAGAATTTGCGCGACCGCTCGCGGTCGCTGCAGCCGAGCATGACATGGCTGAACATTCATCCGTCTCCTTTAATAAACCACCACGCTGCGGATGCTCTCGCCAGCGTGCATCAGGTCGAAACCTTTGTTGATTTCGTCGAGGCTGAGGACGTGGGTGATCATCGGGTCGATCGCGATCTTCCCGTCCATGTACATGTCGACGATCTTCGGCACGTCGGTTCGGCCCCTGGCCCCGCCGAAGGCTGTGCCGCGCCAGTTGCGGCCGGTGACGAGCTGGAACGGGCGCGTGGAGATTTCCTTGCCCGCCTCGGCGACGCCGATGATGACGCTGGTGCCCCAGCCGCGATGGCAGCATTCGAGCGCAGTGCGCATCACCTCGGTGTTACCCGTGGCATCGAAGCTGTAGTCGGCGCCGCCGTCGGTGATCTCGACGATCTTCGCGACCGTGTCCTCGCGGCTCATACCCCTGGTGTTGAGGAAGTCGGTCATCCCGAACTGTCGGCCCCATTCCTCACGGTCGGGATTGATGTCGATGCCGACGATCCTGTTCGCGCCGGCCAGCTTCGCTCCCTGGATGACGTTGAGGCCGATCCCGCCGAGGCCGAACACGACGACGTTGTCGCCCGGCTGGACCTTGGCGGTATTCATCACCGCGCCGACTCCGGTGGTTACTCCGCAGCCGATGTAGCAGCTGGTCTTGAACGGCGCGTCCTCACGGATCTTGGCGACCGCGATCTCGGGCAGGACGGTGAAGTTGGAGAAGGTCGAGCAGCCCATATAATGGTAGATGGTCTGCCCCTTGTAGCTGAAGCGGCTGGTCCCGTCGGGCATCAGCCCCTTGCCCTGCGTGGCGCGGATCGCGGTGCAGAGGTTGGTCTTGCCGCTGAGGCACGACTTACACTGGCGGCATTC
>DASTCB010000101.1:0-14703 GCA_035711585.1 Sphingomicrobium sp. | reverse complement strand
CCGCAGCCTCTGTTCGCCCAGCTCGTCGTCGAGCCGGAAGTTGCCGCCTTCCAGCAGGTCCGCGATCCAGCCCAGGAAGGCGCCGAGCGATGGGGCGAGGACGGCCTTCACGTCCTCGTTGCGGCCATAGATGATGACCTGGCCCACTCGACCGCCGGGCCAGGGATCGAAATCGAGGCCGATATGATTGCTCGAACCGTCCTGGGTCAGTGGAATTCGGCGCGGATTGACGTAGCCTGGGTCGACAGCCCCTTGCGGCCAAGATCCGCTCGGGAACATGTACGGATTGCCGCCGATCTCGACGAGTGTCTTGTTCCATTGGCTCCAGTCCGACGCCGCCCGGCGGAGAGACACCAGCGGGAGGCCGTAAATATGACCCCAGCGGTCATCCTCTTCGCCATCGTGCCAGCGATAAAGTTGGCGGTATGACTTGGGCAATTTGAGGCCGACCAGTCGCTCGAACGCATAGATCTGTGCGTCCGTGGCGGGCGGATTGAAGACATATTTGTCGGATGGCAGATGCGCCGCATACCAGGCGTCGAGGCGCGCAAGCACGGGCGCGATGTCTTCGTCGATCAACGGCTTCGCCTGTCCCGGCGGGCGCGTCGGAGGAGCGTTGGAAGACATGGCGCTTCCCTTCGTCATTTGCTGCCGTGCACACATGGCGGGAAGCAGTCCCGCAACGGCGACGGCCCCGAAAACCGACCCGCCGATCAACAATTTACGCCTCGTTCGATCCATTACTTACCCCCTATGAGCCGCACTGGCCGCGATGCAGCAATTTATGATCCGCCAGCACCAGCGCCATCATCGCCTCGACCACCGGCGCGCCGCGGATGCCGACGCACGGGTCGTGGCGGCCCTTTCCGCCGATGCTCGAGGTCGGCTTGAAGGCGACGCGGACGACGACCGGATGGCCGGTCGAAATCCCGCCGTCGATCCCGCTGGCCTTCATCGCCTCCAGATTGGCGCTCCCCGACAGGCGAGCCGCGCCAAAACCTTCGCCGATTTCGACCCCCTTGACCGCATTGATCCCCATGCAGGCCGCCGCCAGCTCGGCGTCGAGCTTGGCATAGACCGGTGCGCCCCATCCGGCGGGGACGCCCGTCGCGACGCACTCGACCACGGCGCCGAGGCTGTCGCCGGCGGCCCGCGCTTCGTCGAGCAAAGCGTCCCACCGCCCGGCATCACTCTCGCCGCCAATCTCGACCACCCGCGCCTTTATGCTCACCTCGGGAACGATCAGCCGCGCGACCGCGCCACCGGCCACCCGCATCGCCGTTTCCCGCGCCGAGGCACGACCCCCGCCCCGTGGATCGCGAAAACCGTACTTGGCGTCATAGGTGAAGTCGGCATGGCCCGGCCGATGGGGCGCGTCCTTGGGATAGTCGGCGCTACGCGCATCGACATTGTCGATCATCATTGAAATGGGCGTGCCGGTGGTGCGGCCTTCATAGACTCCCGACAGTATACGGACCTGGTCCGGCTCCTGCCGCGGCGAGACATTCCTCGAAGTGCCCGGACGGCGCAGATCGAGGAAGTGCTGCACCCAGGCTTCGTCCAGCTTTAGCCCCGGTGGGCAGCCGTCGACCACGCAGCCGATCGCCGGCCCATGGCTTTCGCCCCATGTCGTCAGCCGGAACAGATGGCCGAAGCAGTTGATGCTCATTCGATTTGCGCTCCCAGCGAACGCATGACCTCTACAAACGACGGGAAGCTGGTGCCGATCATTTCGGCTTCGTCAACCTCGACCGGCTGCTCCGCCGCCAGTCCCAGCATCAGAAAGGCCATGGCGATGCGATGGTCGCCCCGGGTCGCGACGCTCGCTCCGCCGCGCGCTCCGCCGCGTCCAAAGATACGGAGCGCGTCCCCATCGACGGCAGCGCTGACCCCGCAGGCGGCGAGTCCGGCCACGATCGCGCCGAGCCGGTCGCTTTCCTTGATTCGAAGCTCACCCAGACCCTCGATCACGCTTTCCCCATCGGCGAATGCGCAGGCGACAGCGAGCGCGGGAATTTCGTCGATCATCGCCGGAACGCGCTCCGCCGCAATATGGCAGGGCTGAAGTGACGAGGCGGCGACTCTCATGTCCGCAACGATCTCGCCGGACTGGATGCGCTCGTTCGACAGTTCGATCCGGGCGCCCATCGACTCCAGTGTCTCGTAAAGGCCGGTACGCAGCGGATTGACCAGCATCCCACGCACCATGACATCCGAACCGGGCGCAATTACCGCCGCCACCAGTGGAAAAGCAGCCGACGAGGGATCGGCGGCGATTTGAATGTCGGCCGGCCTCAGCTGCCGTTCCTTCCCAAGCGAAATGACCCACCCGGCTGGCGTATCCTCAAGCGCCACCCGGCAGCCGAACTGCCCCAGCATGATCTCGCCATGGTCGCGGCTCGGCACCGGTTCGGTGATGCTGACCGGAGCAGCCGTGCCAAGCCCAGCGAGCAGGATCGCCGACTTGGCCTGTGCCGACGCCGGCACGTTGCGGTGCTCAATCCCGCCGAGCTCAGCGCCTTCGATCATGACTGGCAGGTGGTCGCCCCCTTCGACGATCGCCCCCATCCGTGCGAGGGGCGAGGTGACGCGCTTCATCGGCCGGACCGACAGCGAGGCATCGCCGGCGAAGGTCGCGCGGAGTCCCGGCATGCCCGCAACCGCCCCCATCAGCAGGCGCGCCGCCGTGCCGCTGTTGCCGCAATCGATCGGGCCGTCGGGCGCGCGCCAGGGTCCGCCGCGCACGATCCATTCGCTGCCCGCTCGCTCGACCGCGGCGCCAAATGCTTCGACCGCGCGCACGGTCGCCAGCACATCGTCGCTTTCGAGCAGCCCGGTGATCCGCGTCTCGCCCTCGGCCATGGCGCCGAGGATCAACGCTCGATGGGAGCAGCTCTTGTCGCCGGGGATTGTTGCGTCGCCATGGAGCGATCCACCGCGCGAGGCCGTCAGCTTCACCCGATCAGCGCCGCGACATGGGCGGCGAGGTCGACCGCCTGGGATCGGTTCAGGCGCGGATCGCAGGCGGTCAGCCAATTGCTGTCGAGCTCATCGATCGATCCCGGCCCGCGCCCGCCGATGCACTCGGTCACGTCGAGCGCGCTCATTTCCAGATGGACTCCGCCGCCATGCATTCCTTCCGCCCTGGCAATGGCGAAGAAGGAGTCGATTTCGGACAGTATGTCGGGCAGGCGCCGGACCTTGCGCTTGCCGCTCATACTTGTGTTGCCATGCATCGGATCGATCGTCCAAATCACCGGACGATCCTTCGTCGCCCGCATCAGCGGCGGCAGCAGCTCACCGATTTTCCTGGCGCCGAACCGCCCGATCAGGACCAGCTTGCCCGAACGCCCGCGCGGATCGAGCCGGTCGATCAGGCGCAGCAGCTCGTCCCGCGTCAGGGTCGGCCCGCATTTCACGCCAACCACATTTTCAATGCCGCGCAGATATTCGACATGGGCCCCATCGAGCTGGCGCGTCCGGTCGCCCAGCCACAACATATGGCCCGACGTCGCCCACCATCGTCCAGCCGGATCGCCGCGGGTCAGCGGCTCCTCATAGGGCAGGAGCAGCGCCTCATGGCTGGTGTAGATCGGTGCCGCAACGCCGCGCGCCGCAGCCAGGCTGGCCGCTGTTCCGACCGACTGCATATGAGCGCGGATCATCCGTGCCGGATCGGCCCGGCGGACGGCTGCGTCGAATGCGATGCCATTGACGATGTCGCCGCGATAGGCAGGCAAGGTCACGCCGTCGTGGCTCTCGGCCTGGGCGCTGCGGGGCTTGGCGAACTGGCCGGCAATCCGCGCGACCTCGACCAGCGGACCGTCAATGGCAGGTCCAAGGCGCTCGCCCATCGCGTCGAACAGTCCCACGATCCCGGAAACCTGCTCGGCGACCGGATCATCAAAGCTCTCGGCACAATCGCCGCCTTGAAGCAGGAATCCATGCCCTTCGGACAATTTGGCCATCGCTGCGCGCAGCCGCGCCGCATCGTCGATAGCGACAACCGGAGAAGCGGAGGCCAGCCGGTCCTCAACCTGCGACAACTGCGCCCGATCGGCATATTCCGGCATCTGGCGAACCGGCCGCCCGCGCCAGCTGGCGGGATACCAACCTTCAGCCGTGACAAGCGTCGCATTCATCGCCGCCGCCACTAGCCGATTGGGGCGGCGCCGGAAAGCAGTTCGACAGCCTGGTCGTAGAGCGGACGGCTTGCAGCGGCGACCACCCGGCCGGTCGCCAAATCGTCGCCGGCTATCCAATCGCCAACATGCCCGCTTGCGCCGCGAACGACCGCGACCAGGGCGTCATAGTCATGGGGCTTGAGACCATTCTCGATGACCAGGTCGATGCCGGTCGCCACGCGCGCATAGGACATGGCGAATTGTGCGGCCGCTAACAAAGCTTTGGAAACCGGGGCGGGTCCGGTTCGTTAGACATGGGGGCCCGGCGTCCGTCGCGCGCCCCTTCCTTCGTTCAGGAAGTCGAGGCGTGATGTTGGAATTCGACGTTCTTTCCGATGTTGGCGACAAGCCCAGCATTAACCGCACGAGCCAGGCGCCCTTCCGGCACCTCGCGCTGATCGGCAACGCGCTGCCGCGCAAATGCGGGCTTGCGACATATACCAGCCATGTCGCCGATGCGCTGCGTCATCTCTACCCTTCGATGCGGCTTGATCATTATGCGATGGATGACGGGTCCGGCGATTTCTATCCGGGTTCGATCGTCGCGATCGATGCCGAATCGCTTGATAGCTATCATTCCGCAGCCGAACGGATCGAAGCCAGTGGTGCCGAGGCGATCTGGTTGCAGCACGAATATGGGATTTTCGGCGGGATCGCCGGTTCGCATATCCTGGAGCTGATCGGTGCGACCGATCTGCCGCTGATCGTCACCCTGCACACGGTGCTGGAGCAGCCCGGCGAAGAGCAGGAAGTGGTGCTGAAGCGGCTGGTCGCCCGGGCCGAGCGGACGATCGTCATGGCCTCCGCCGGCGCCGATATACTGAAGCGCCGCTACGGCGTGCCGGCCGACCGAATCCGGGTCATTCCTCATGGGGTCCCCGACCGGCCGATGCGCAACCCGGACGGCCTCAAGCCGCGCTTCGGCTGGGAAGGCCGCAAGGTGCTGATGACCTTCGGCCTGCTGGCTCCCGACAAGGGAATCCGCCACATGATCGAGGCGATGCCAGAGGTGGTTCGCCGCCATCCGGAGGTCTTGTACGAGGTGGTTGGAGCAACCCACCCCAACCAGGTCCGCAAGGAAGGGGAGCGGCATCGCCGGATGCTCATGGACCTGGCGCGCGACCTTGGGGTCGATGAGCATGTCCGCTTCGTCGATCGCTTCGTCGAGCAGGAAGAGTTGCTCGACATGCTCCAGGCGGCCGACATCTATGTGACGCCCTACCTCAACATGGCCCAGGTCACCTCGGGCACATTGAGCTATGCGGTTGCGGCCGGCAAACCGGTCATCGCCACGCCCTATGTCCATGCCCGTGAGATCCTGGCCGAGGGTCATGGCGTGCTGGTGCCACCGTCCAATTCCCATGCCTTGGCGGAGGCGGCGCTGGACTTGCTCGATCATGACAGGAAGCGTGAGGCCCTGGGCAGGGCTGCCCACCAGCGCGGTCGCTCGATGCTGTGGCCGCGGGTCGTCGAGCAATCGCTCGCCCGCCTCCCTCAGCGCCCCCGACTGGTTACCAGCCAGCCTGCGCAACCAAGGGCGGCGGCCCTGCCGCTCGATGCCGTCGAAAGGATGAGCGACGCGGTCGGAATGATCCAGCATGCGGTCTTTTCCGTGCCCGACCGCGACCACGGTTACTGCATCGACGACAATGCCCGCGCGCTGATCATGATGGTCCGCCGCGGCGACCGCCGAGCCGGCGAATTGGCGCCAATATATGCCGCCTTCCTCCAGCATGGCTGGAACCCGAACCGCCGCCGCTTCCGCAACTTCATGGGCTATGACCGGCGCTGGTGCGAGGAATGCGGGTCCGAGGACAGCAATGGCCGGACTCTCTGGGCACTGGGCCTTACCGCGGCTCGGTCCCCGTGGCCCGCGGTTCGCGATTGGGCTTGCAAGCTGTTCGACGAAACAGCGCCGATTGCATTCGACTTCACTGCGGCACGCGCACGGGCCTTTGCGGCATTCGGCGGCCATGAATTGCTCCGCCGCAATCCCGACCACAATATCGCGCAGGAGCTGCTCCGCCTGTCAGGCGCCCAGCTGATGCAGCTGCACGGGCAATATTCCCGGGCGGACTGGGACTGGTTCGAACCCACTCTTGGCTATGACAATGCGCGCCTGCCCGAAGCGCTGATCCGCGCCGGCCGCATGCTCGACGATCAGGCGATGATCGAATGCGGCCTGAAGACCTTCGCCTGGCTGATCGGCCAGCAGACGAGCCCGCGCGGCGCCTTCCGTCCGGTCGGCTGCAAGAGTTTCGGCCGGCCCTATGCTCCGCCGCTGGCCTTCGATCAGCAGCCGCTGGAGGCCACGGCGACGGTCGACGCCGCGGCTGCGGCGCATGAAGCGAGCGAGGATCCGAGGTGGCGCCGGGCGGCGCGGGATGCTTTCGCCTGGTTCTTCGGCGCCAACGACGCCGGCGCTCCGCTTGCCGACGCCGCCGACGGTAGCTGTTTCGACGGGCTGATGGCGACCGGCATCAACCGTAACCAGGGCGCGGAATCGATCCTGTCGCTGCACCTCGCCGCCCAAACGATGCGGGAGTCATTCGGAACCAGCAATCAGGCTGGACAGGAGCGTTCGAGCGCATCAGAAACGAGGTCCTTCGCCGCTACCTGATAGGCTCATGATTCATTCTGAACTGCACCCCCTGAGGCTGAAGGCCGACCCGTCGCGTGTGGTGGTAAGGCCCTTCCATCTGGCCTGGCAGGGCAATCGATCCGATCCTGGCCGGGCCCGGCGGCTGGTTGACCAGGTGCTGACGCTCAGCGACCAGGAGATCGGCCGCCAGCTGCAGCACATCATGGCCAATTTCGAAACCCGGCACTGGCAGACGCGCAAGGTCTTCCTTCGGCGGTTCGCCGAAATCTCGAAGCTGCTCAGCCTTTCCGTAGCCGGCATCGGCGACAAGCGGCAGCAGCTGATCGGCGCATATTTCTGCCAGGAATATAGTTATGCCGCGGCTGCGCTGATGAACCCCAGCGTCGTGCCGCACCCGGATCAAAGCGGCCTCGACCAGCATACGACAAGAATCCTGATGTCGCTGCGAGCGGTCGGGGAAGGACATATCAGCTCCATTGCGTTCCGCGAGGGACTGGTGTCGGATCGCGGCGGCCTGGAACTGGCCCCCGAGCCGCCGTTCGCCGTAGCTGCCGACTCACCCGACCTGGATGCGCTTTGCGACGATTGCCCGGTGACGATCTATCGAAGCGAAGATTCGACCCTGTCAGGTACCGTCATCTTCCCGGTCACCCCCGCCCAGGCGAATGGCCTGGAAGATCTGCGGCTGACCTATTTCACCCACGACGACGGAAGCACCGAATATATCGGCACCTATACCGCCTTCTCCGGCAGGGACATCCAGTCCGAGCTGCTGAGGACGCGCGACTTCCGGTCAGCCGAGCTGGTGCCGATGACCGGGGACGCCACCCGCAATAAGGGGCTCGCGCTGTTCCCGACGAAGATCGGCGGCAAATATGTGATGATCGGGCGCCAGGACGGCCAGAACATGTTCCTGCTGGAATCCGACGACCTGACCCGCTGGGATGGCGGCCAGTTGCTGATGGCGCCCAAATATGCCTGGGAATTCATCCAGATCGGCAATTGCGGAGCGCCCATCGAGATCGACGAGGGCTGGCTGGTGCTGACCCACGGCGTCGGCGCCATGCGGCAATATGCGATCGGCGCGGTGCTGCTCGATCGCGACAACCCGTCGAAAATTCTGGGCCGGACGCGCTTCCCGGTGCTTCAGGCCGAGAATGACGATCGCAACGGATATGTGCCCAACGTCGTTTATACCTGTGGCGGCATGAGGGTCGGCGACCAGCTGTTCATGCCCTACGGCATCTCTGACAGCTCGATCGGCTTTGCCTTCCTGCCGCTCAAGGACCTGGTCGCGGCACTAGGCTGAGAGGAGGCGAGCATGGTGCAGAAGCTCGCAACCAAGATTGTCGACAAGCCCTGGGGCAAGCGAGGGATCGACCCGCGGTTCGGCATCGACCCCGATCGCCAGGTCGGCGAAATCTGGTTCGAGCCGCCTGCCGGCCGCCAACTCGACGTCATGGTCAAATATCTGTTCACGACGGAACGGCTGTCGATCCAGGTGCATCCAGACGATGCCACGGCCCGCGAGCGCGGCTATCCGCGCGGCAAGGATGAATGCTGGATCGTGCTCGACGTCGACGAGGAGGCCGAACTGGCCATCGGCACGCACCAGCGGGTCGAGGCGGACGAACTGATCGAAGCGGCGCGAAGCGGACAGATTGTCGGGATGATGGACTGGAAGCGGCCATCGAAGGGAGATTTCATCTACAATCCCGCCGGCACCGTTCATGCCCTGGGGCCGGGATTGACCGTGCTGGAGGTCCAACAGGCCGTCGATCTGACTTACCGCCTCTATGATTATGGCCGCCCGCGCGAGCTGCATCTCGAAGAGGCGGCCGACGTGGTCGATCCGCATCCCCATCATCATGAGCTGGACACGAGGGTCGAGCGGAGCAGCAAGCTGCTGGTTGACGGCCCCCATTTCGGCGTCGCCTGGTGTGTCGGCGAACCGCCCGAGCTACCGCGGCAGATGCGCGACGTGCAGCTTTTGCCGATCGATCAGCCCGTCGGCGTGGTGAAGCCGGGCGAATGCGCGCTGATCGACGAGGGAGCGGCGCGCACGCTCAGTTGCAGCGGCACCTTCGTGCTCGCATGGTCCACCGAATAGCGGCTGATTCCGGGGAGGGGTAATGGCTGAGGCCTATATCGTCGAAGCACTGCGAACCGCGGGAGGACGCCGCGGCGGGGCGCTGCGGGACTGGCATCCGGCGGATCTTGGTGCCGCGGTGCTCAATGCACTGGTCGATCGAAGCGGGATCGATCCTGCCGCGATCGAGGACGTGATCACCGGATGCGTCAGCCAGGTCGGCGAGCAAAGCTTTCATATCGGCCGCAACATGGTGATGGCGTCGAATCTGCCCGACAGCGTCCCGGCGGTCAGCATCGACCGGCAATGCGGATCCTCGCAGCAAGCGCTGCACTTCGCCACGCAGGCCGTGATGAGCGGAACCCAGGACGTGGTGATCGCCGCGGGCGTCGAAAGCATGACCCGCGTGCCGATGGGAACGCCGGTCTTCCTTCCCATGCAGGCGGGGATCGGGATCGGTCCCTGGCCGCAGTCGATCAAGGACCGCTACGGCGTCGAGCAGTTCAGCCAGTTCACGGGGGCCGAGATGATGGCACGGAAATATGGCTTCTCCCGCGAAGGGCTCGACGGGTTCGCACTAGGCAGTCATCGCAAGGCTGCTGTCGCGGCCGATAGCGGGGCGTTCGAGCGCGAGTTGTTGGTGGTCGATGGCGTCAACAAGGAAGGCAATAACCGCCGTCACGACCGCGACGAGGGCATCCGTGCTGACGCCAGCATGGCAGGGCTGGCCGAGCTCAAGACCATCGCGCCGGATGGCGTGATCACCGCGGGCAATGCCAGCCAGGTGTGCGACGGCGCCTCGGGCGTGCTCGTGGTGTCGGAACGGGCCCTCAAGCAGCATGGGCTGACTCCGATCGCCCGGATCGACCATCTGACTGTCACCGCCGGTGATCCGGTGATCATGCTGGAGGAACCGATCCCCGCCACCCGGCGCGCGCTCGAACGCTCCGGCCGCAAGCTCGACGAGATCGACCTTTACGAGGTCAATGAGGCCTTTGCGCCCGTCCCGCTGGCCTGGCTCAAGGAAATCGGAGCCGACCCGGAGCGGCTTAATGTCAATGGTGGGGCGATCGCGCTCGGCCATCCACTCGGCGCCAGCGGCACCAAGCTGATGGCGACGCTGGTCCATGCCCTGCGCGCGCGGGGCAAGCGATTCGGCCTGCAGACCATGTGCGAGGGCGGCGGGATCGCCAATGTGACGATCGTCGAGGCTTTGTAGCTCCTCCTTGCGCCGAAGGCGTGGGGAGGAGCTAAATCAATGAAAATCCCTCGATTTCGGCAACACTCGCACATTGCGGGGATGGCCGTGGCGCTCGGGCTGGGCGGCGAAGGAGTCTTCGGTTAGCCTGCCGAGCAGCGCGCTTCGGTCGAACACGCGACGGGCGATGAGGTGCATCACCCCTTCCTTGCTGCGCTGGATCTCCCCTTCCACCTCCATCAGCCGGGCGGCCATCACCTCGCGGCGGTAGCGCTCGAAATCGCGCGCCCACAGCAGCACATTGGTGATGCCGGTCTCATCCTCCAGCGTGATGAACAGCGCGTTGCCCTTGCCCGGCCGCTGGCGGATCAGAACCACGCCGGCGACGCGCCTGATCTTCCCATTGGGAGCGTTGGCGGCACCGGCGCAGCTGAGCACGCCTTCCTGTTCGAAGGTCGAGCGCAGGAATTGCATCGGATGGCCCTTCAGCGACAGGCGGGTCACCTGATAGTCGGTCACCACCTCCTCGGGGAAAGGCATGGCGGGAAGCTCGATTGCCGGCTCCTCGCCCAGTTCGGCCGCCTCGGCATGGGCGAACAGCGGCAGCACGCCCTGCGGAGTCCGCCGCGCTTCCCACAAAGCCTCGCGCCGCTTGAGCGCAATCGAACCAAACGCATCGGCGTCAGCCAGCAAATGAAGCGCCCGTGACGGCAGCCCAGCGCGCTGGCTCAATTGTTCGACATGGGTGAAGCCAGTGCCACGCGCCGCGACCAGCCGTTCCGCCCACTCTTCCCGGAACCCGTCGATCTGGCGAAAGCCGAGGCGGATCGACAATCCCCTCCCCTTCAGGGGAGGGGTGGCAGACGCGTTAGCGGCTGACGGGGTGGGGCTGGTGAGCGGCACCGCCCCACCCCCTTCCCCCTCCCCTGAAGTGGAGGGGAGTTCGAGCAGATTGTCATAGTCGCTGGCGTTGATGTCGGTCGGTCGAACCTCGACCCCATGCTCGCGCGCGTCGCGGACCAGCTGGGCCGGCGCGTAGAAGCCCATCGGCTGCGAGTTCAAGAGCGCGCAGGTGAACACCGCCGGATGGTGGCATTTGAGCCAGGCCGAAACATAGACCAGCTTGGCGAAGCTCTGGGCATGGCTTTCCGGGAAACCATAGCTGCCGAAGCCCTTGATCTGGTTGTAGCAGCGTGTCGCGAAGTCGCGTGAATAGCCTCGGGCGACCATCCCCTCGACCATCTTCGCCTCATAGCGATGGATGGTGCCGAGGTTGCGGAAGGTGGCCATGGCGCGGCGCAGCCCATTGGCCTCGTCCGGAGTGAAGCCGGCGGCGACGATGGCCATCTTCATCGCCTGCTCCTGGAACAAGGGCACGCCAAAGGTCCGGCCCAGCACTTCCTGCAACTCGTCTGGTGGATGCGGCGGCGCCGGCGAGGGAAGCTCGGCCTTCTCCTCCCCGTTGCGCCGGCGAAGATAGGGATGGACCATGTCGCCCTCGATCGGGCCAGGTCGGACCAACGCCACCTCGATCACCAGGTCGTAGAAGCAACGTGGCTTGAGGCGCGGCAGCATGTTGATCTGGGCGCGGCTTTCGACCTGGAAGGTGCCGATGCTGTCGCCCTTGCACAGCATGTCATAAACGGCGGGATCCTCCTTCGGGACCGTTTCCAGGTCGTAATCGCCGAGCTTGTGCAGCCGCATCAGGTCGAAGCTTTTGCGGATGCAGGTCAGCATGCCGAGCGCGAGCACATCGACCTTCATCAACCCCAGCGCGTCGATGTCGTCCTTGTCCCATTCGATGAAGGTGCGGTCGTCCATGGCCGCATTGTGGATCGGGACGATCTCGTCGAGCCGCCCCTCGGTCAGTATGTAGCCGCCGACATGTTGCGACAGGTGGCGCGGGAATTTGAGCAACCGTTCGACCAGGGTCTTCAGACGCGCGATCTCGGGGTTGGCGATGGTCAGCCCGGCCTCGGCGTAGCGCCGCTCCTCCATCTCGTTTTCGTGGCTTCCCCAGGTGGTGTTGGCGAGGCGGGCGGTGACATCCTCCGAAAGCCCCAAGGCCTTGCCGACCTCGCGCACCGTGCTTCGCGAGCGGTAATGGATGACGGTCGCGGCGATGCCCGCCCGGTCGCGGCCGTAACGGCGATAGACATACTGCATCACCTCCTCGCGCCGCTCATGCTCGAAATCGACGTCGATGTCGGGCGGCTCGCGGCGCTGTTCGGACAGGAAGCGGGTGAACAGCAGGTTGTTCTCGACCGGGTCGATCGGGGTGATGCCGAGCAGGTAGCAGACCAGGCTGTTGGCGGCCGATCCGCGGCCCTGGCAGAGGATCGGCGGATCCTGCTCGCGTGCATATTTCACGATGTCATGCACAGTCAGAAAGTAGTTGGCATATTGGCATTTGCGGATCAGGCCGAACTCCTCGTCCAGCACCCTTCGCCATTTGGGCGGCAGGCCGTCCGGGCGCTTCTTCCCCGCTGCCTTCATGACCAGATGCTCGAGCCAGCCTTGCGGGGTCCAGCCGTCGGGCACCGGCTCGTGCGGATATTCGTAGCGAAGTTCGTCGAGCCGGAACTGGATGCGATCGAGAAAGTGCCGGCTCTCCTCGATCGCCTCCGGGCAGTCATTGAACAGCCGCACCATCTCTTCCGGAGGCTTCAAATGCCGTTCGCCATTGGCGGCCAGCAGCCGGCCGGCCTGCCGGATGGTCACGCCTTCGCGGATGCAGGTGACGACATCCTGCACCGGCCGATCGGATGGATCAGCATAGAGGGCGTCGTTGGTGGCGAGCAGCGGGATCCCGACTCGCCCCGCCAGCCGTTTCAGCTTCGCCAGGCGGCGGCGATCATGGCCTTGCCGCGGCATGGTTGCGCCCAGCCAGACCGCGCCCGGCCTTGCCTCGGCCAGGCGGCGCAGCAGGAACTCCTGGCCCTCTTCGGCCATGACGATCAGCAGCAGGTCGTCGACATGATCGATGAGATCGGAGAAATGGAGGGTGCAGTTGCCCTTCTCCGCGCGGAGATTGCCGACGGTCAGCAGCCGGGTCAGCCGGCCCCAGCCATGGCGCGTTGCCGGATAGGCGACGATATCCGGGGTCGCATCCGTGAACACCAGCCGCGCCCCGACGATCAGCCGGAAATCGATGTCTTCGAGCGCCCCCTTGGCTTGTTCGCATGCGTCATTGAGCGACACCCAGGCACGCACCACCCCGGCGACGCTGTTGCGGTCGGCAATTCCGATCCCGGCCATGCCCAGCTCCAGCGCCCGGGCGACCATGTCCGCCGGATGCGAAGCCCCGCGCAGGAAGCTGTAATTGGTCGCGGCGACCAGCTCGGCGAAGCTCATGCGAACAATCCATGGAGGTACCAGCGCGGATCGGGTTTCTCCTCGAACAGCCCGTGGCGAAAGACCCAGAAGCGGCGCCCGCGCGCATCCTCGACCCGGTAATAGTCGCGGGTCAGGCCGGCCCGATCGACCGCGCCATCCTTGCGCTTCCACCATTCGGACGCGATTCGCTCCGGCCCCTCGAACCGCTTCACCTCGTGGAATTTCCGCCGCCAGCGGAAACGATGCGGCGGCCCATCCGGCACTTCGGCGATGACGTCGATCGGCTGGGGCGGGTCGAACAGGTGGAGCGGGCGCAGCGGCGGTTCTCCCACAGCGGCCGGAGGCCATTGCGCCGCAGGCCGGCTCACTTCGACCGCCGGAAGCGCGAGCTGCATTTGCTCGGGGATATGGGTGCCCTGCGCCACCAGCCGCCGGACCCGGTCCCGCCCGAGCCGGGTGCTCAGCCGGTCGACCAGCGCCGCGACCTCGGCTTCGCGAGTCGCCCCTCCTTCCAGCTTGAGCTGGGTCACCGCGAGCGATTCCATCACCGGCACCGACAGCCGGATGAGATCGAAGCCGAAACCCGGATCGATCGGGTCGGACAAGGTTTCGATCCGTTCGTTCATCAGCCGCATCACCAGTGCCGGGTCGCGACTCGGCTGGCTGGTCTCGATGCCAAGCGGACGCACCAGCCCGTCGCTTCGGAAGAAATAGGCGTCGAACCGCCGCCCACCCTGCCCGCGCTCCTCCAGCTGCCGGGCTGTCTCGGTCCCCAGCTCGCCTAGCACCTGCAGCGCATATTCGGTCCGAGCCACCGGCTCGGCGAAGCGACGCTCGGCGAGGACGGGCGCTTGGGGAATGCGGGGCTCGATCGGCTTCGGCACCTCGCCGAGGAGCTCTCGAAGCGCGGTCACTGCCTCGGCCCCGAACCGCGCGGCGATAGCCCGCATCGGCCGCCTGGCCAGCTCGCCAACCGTCTTGAGGCCCGCACGAATAAGGCCCTGGGTCGCATCCGGATCCAATTCCAGCGCCGCGACCGGGAGCCTGCGGATCGCGGCAGCTTCATCCTTTGCAGGCAGCGCCTGGTACCGGGCCAGCGCGTGCGCCGCCTTGGGCGTATCGGCGAAGGCCAGCCGAATCGTCATCCGCAGCGCCGCCATCCTCCCTTCGACATCGGCGGCGAGGCCGCGCTCCCCACCGAACAAATGGGCGCAGCCGGTCACATCGAGGATCAGTCCGTCCGGAGCATCGAGCGCGACCATCGGCGTGTAGCGGATGCTGCCGTCGGCCAATC
>DASTCB010000100.1:0-14234 GCA_035711585.1 Sphingomicrobium sp. | reverse complement strand
GACGCCACGACGCTGGTCGATGGCGCCGGCACGCATGAGGCGATCGAGGCGCGCACCGCCGCGATCCGCCAGCAGATCGAGAACACTACCAGCGACTATGACCGCGAGAAGCTGCAGGAGCGGCTCGCCAAGCTGGCCGGCGGCGTTGCCGTGATCAAGGTCGGCGGCGCCACCGAGATCGAGGTGAAGGAGCGCAAGGACCGCGTCGACGACGCGCTTCACGCGACCCGCGCCGCGGTCGAGGAAGGTATCGTTCCGGGCGGCGGCACCGCGCTGCTCTATGCCGGCAAGGCGCTCGAGGGTCTCAAGGGCGACAATGACGACCAGACGCGCGGAATCGACATCGTCCGCAAGGCGCTGCAGTCGCCGGTCCGCCAGATCGCGCAGAACGCCGGCCATGACGGCGCCGTCGTCGCCGGCAACCTGCTGCGCGAGAATGACGAGACCAAGGGCTTCAATGCGCAGACCGAGGAATATGAGAACCTCGTCCAGTCGGGCGTGATCGATCCGACCAAGGTCGTTCGCACCGCGCTTCAGGATGCGGCTTCGGTCGCCGGCCTGCTGATCACCACCGAGGCGACCATCGCCGAGCTGCCGGAAGACAAGCCGGCGATGCCGATGGGCGGCGGCATGGGCGGAATGGGCGGAATGGACTTCTAAGCCCGAAGCGTCCTAGTTTGAATTGGAAGGGGCGGTGCCTGTCGGTGCCGCCCCTTCTTCTTTGGCCAACTCATTGAGCATAGCCTCGGCCTCGTCGAGCCGCTCGGCTTCGGCCGGGGTCGGGGCTTGGGGCTGTTCCTCGCGGTTGCAAGCGGAGGCGAACAGCAAGGCGGCAATCAGCGGACTGCTCTTCATCGCGCGCGAAGTAGCACTTCGAGCGAGGAAACAAAAAGGGCCGCCCGGAAGTCCCGGACGACCCTCTCTATTCGCTTGAGCGCGCGGCTTACTGAGCAGCGTTCTCGGCCGCTTCTTCGGTCGCCTCGGCGGCGTTCTCGATCGCCTCGCCGGCGTTCTCCGTCGCGTTGCCAGCGGCGTCGAGGGCATTGTCGACGGCCATGTCGGCAGCGTTGACATCCTCTTCGACGGCGTTCTCAACCGCGGCGTTCTCGGCGGCGTTCTCAGTCTGGGTTTCGCACGCGGCCAGGCCGAGCGCGAGGACCGCAACGGTCAGTGCAACCTTCTTCATGATCGTTCCATTCCTTGCTTATGGGGACCTGTCCCCTTGCGGAGACCGGTCCGGGCTCGGCCCCACGCAGGAGCGTCAGGCCAGCGCGCTTGGATATAGAGGAAGGATGGGTCACGCAATCGTCATTTGTTGCGGACCCAGAAAAGTTACGGAGTCGATCCTCATTCATTGACGGATATAAAGACTTCCTTATATCCTTAAGCCGTGACCCGGGACCTTCAGCTTGCCGCGCTTTTCCAGGCGCTGGCGGATCCGACGCGGCTGCGTATCCTGGCGCTGCTGCGGGAGATGGAGCTGTCAGTTGGAGAGCTGGCCCAGCTGCTGGGCCAGAGCCAGCCCCGCGTTTCGCGTCACGTCCGGATCCTTAGCGACTCGGGGCTGATCGGCCGCCGCAAGGAGGGCAGCTGGGTCTATTTGCAGCTGGCCGAACCGGAGCGGACGCGCGGCCTGTTCGAGCTCAGCCAGGGCATCGATCCCGGGGCCGAGCAGCTGTTCGAGGCCGACCTGGGCCGGCTGGATTCGATCCGCCACGACCGGGCGGAAGCGGCGCGGCGCTATTTCGAGGCCCACGCCGCCACCTGGGACAATATACGGGCGCTCCACGCGGCCGACGATGAAATCGAGCGGGCGATCGGGTCGATGCTTTCCGACCGGCCGCTCGGAGCATTGCTCGACATCGGCACCGGTACGGGCCGGATGCTCGAATTGTTCGCGCCCCGCGCCGACAGCGCGATCGGCATCGACCGCTCGTCGGAAATGCTTCGGTTGGCGCGGGTCAAGCTGGAGGAGGCGGGCATCAACGGCGCCAGCCTGCGCCAGGGCGACATGAACGCGCTGCCGCTGTCCAACGAGAGTGCCGACAGCATCATCCTCCACCAGGTGCTGCACTACGCCCAGCAGCCCGGTGCCGCGATTGCGGAGGCGGCGCGGGTTCTCAGCCCCGGCGGACGGTTGCTGGTGATCGACTTCGCCCAGCATGACCGGGCCGAGCTCAAGGAGCAGGACGCGCATCTCAGGCTGGGATTCGCCGACGACGCGATGCGCGGCTGGTTCTCGGCAGCCGGGCTGGAGCTCGACCGGATCGAGCGGCTGGGCGGCGGCGCGCTGACCGTCATCCTGTGGCGCGGCGCCAAGCCTGTCCTGAGCAAGGACGAAGGGCCGGGCGAAAGGGTCAGGGAGCGGGCGGCGGCATGAACCGGGAAAGCGAGATCGCTCTGAACAGCCATGCGCCCCTGTTCGCGGAGGCGCGCGGCGATATCGCCGTCAGCTTTGAATTCTTCCCGCCGAAGACGGAGAAAATGGCCGAGACGCTGTGGCAGTCGATCGAGACGCTGGCTCCGCTGAACCCGCGGTTCGTGTCGGTCACCTATGGCGCGGGCGGTTCGACCCGCGAGCGGACCCATGCCACGGTCGAGCGGATCGTCCGCGAGACGGATATTCCGGCCGCGGCGCACCTGACCTGCGTCAACGCCACCCGCGACGAGGTGGATTCGATTGCCCGGGCTTATTGGGAAGTCGGCGTGAGGCACATCGTGGCGATCCGCGGGGATCCGCCCGAGCCCGGCGCAAGATTCGAGCCTTACCCGGGCGGCTACCGCAATGCCGCCGAGCTGGTCGCCGGCCTTAAAAAGGTCGCGCCGTTCGAAATCTCGGTCGCGGCCTTTCCCGAATGCCACCCGGAATCGCCCAGCGAAGCCGCCGACCTCGACAATCTGCGGCGCAAGATCGACGCCGGTGCGGACCGGGCGACGACCCAATTCTTCTTCGATCCCGAGTGCTTCTTTCGCTATCGGGACCGGGTCGCCGCGGCGGGAATGGACATCGAAATCCTGCCGGGCATCATGCCGGTGACCAACTTCGCCGCGATCCACCGGATGGCGACCATGAACGGCTCGGCGGTACCCGACTGGGTGGAACGGCTGTTCGAGGGGCTCGACGAGCTGCCCCAGGCCCGCCAGCTTGTCGCGGCGACGGTCGCCGCCGAGCTGTGCGGGCGGCTTTATGCCGGCGGGGTCCGCCATTTCCATTTCTACACGCTCAATCGGGCGGAGCTGACCTACGCCATCTGTCACATGCTGGGAGTGCGCGCATGAGCAAGGCACAGGAATTGCGCGCGGCGGCGGCGACACGCGTCCTTGTCAAGGACGGCGCCTATGGCACGCTGATCCAGTGCGAGGCGCTGAAGGAAGCCGACTATCGCGGCGACATCCCCCTCGGCCGCGACCAGCGGGGCAACAATGACCTGCTGAACCTCACCAGGCCGGACATCGTTCGGAAGATCGCGCGCCAGTTCGTCGCGGCGGGCGCGGACATCCTCGCCACCAACACGTTCAACGCCAACCGCATCAGCCAGGCGGACTATGGGGCAGAGCATCTGGTGGTCGACATCAACCGCGAGGCGGCCCGGATCATCCGCGACGTTGTCAAGGAAGCGGCCGATGACCGCAAGCGCTGGGTCGCGGGCGCGATCGGGCCGACCAACAAGACGCTGTCGCTGTCGCCCGACGTGAATGATCCCGGCTATCGCGAGGTGACCTTCCAGGAGGTCAAGGGGGTCTATCGGGAGCAGATCGACGCCCTGGTCGAGGGCGGCGTTGATTTCGTGCTGATCGAGACGGTGTTCGATACGCTGAACTGCAAGGCGGGGATCATGGCCGCGCTGGAGGCCGAGCAGGCCCTGGGCCGGGAGCTTCCGGTCATGATCTCGATGACTCTGACCGACCTCAGCGGCCGCAATCTGAGCGGTCACACGGTCGAAGGGTTCTGGGCGAGCGTTCGCCACGCTCGGCCGCTGACGATCGGCCTCAATTGCTCGTTCGGGGCGGCGCAGCTCCGCCCGCACCTGGCGGCGCTGGCGCGCACGGCCGACACTTTGGTCATGGCCTACCCCAATGCCGGGTTGCCCAACGAGCTTGGCTGCTACGACGAGGCGGCGGAAGAGACGGCCGCGCAGGTCCGCGAATGGCTCGACGAGGGGCTGGTCAACCTTGTCGGCGGCTGCTGCGGCACCACTCCGGCGCATATCGTGGCCATAGCCGAGGCCGCGAAGGGCGCGGCCCCGCGACCCATTCCCGCGGCGTCCCGTTCGACCCTGCTGTCCGGCCTCGAACCGATGGTGCTCGCCGCGTGAACGACTTTTCCCGCGCCGCCGTCGGCGCTCGCTTCGTCAATATCGGCGAGCGGACCAATGTCACCGGATCGGCCAAGTTCAAGAAGTTGATCCTCGCGGGCGATTATGACGCGGCAGTCACCGTCGCGCGCGACCAGGTCGAAGCGGGTGCGCAGATCATCGACGTTAACATGGACGAGGCCCTGCTCGACGGCGAGCTGGCGATGGCGACTTTCCTGAAGCGCCTCGCTGCCGAGCCCGACATCGCCCGGGTTCCGGTCATGATCGACAGCTCAAAATGGAGCGTGATCGAGGCGGGTCTGCAGTGCGTGTCGGGCAAGCCGATCGTCAATTCGATCAGCCTCAAGGAAGGCGAAGCGCTATTTCTTGAAGCGGCGCGCAAGGTGCGGGCCTATGGCGCCGCAGTGGTCGTCATGGCGTTCGACGAAACCGGCCAGGCCGACACCAGGCAACGCAAGGTCGAGATCTGCGAGCGGGCCTACAGGTTGCTGGTCAGCGACGGCTTTCCGCCCGAGGACATTATTTTTGACCCCAATATTTTCGCCGTCGCAACCGGCATCGACGAGCATCGCCGATATGCGCTCGATTTCATCGAGGCGGTGCGCGAGATCCGCGCGCGCTGCCCGCACGTCCATATTTCGGGGGGACTGTCGAACCTGAGCTTCTCTTTCCGCGGCAACGAGCCGGTTCGGCGGGCGATGCACTCTGTGTTCCTCTATCACGCCATCCCGGCGGGCATGGACATGGGCATCGTCAACGCCGGCCAGCTGGACGTCTACGACCAGATCGACCCCGAGCTGCGCGAGGCGTGCGAGGACGTCATCCTCGACCGGCGCGACGATGCGACCGAGCGGCTGATCGCGCTGGCCGAGGCGTTCAAGGGCACCGACGCGGCCGAGGAGAAGAAGCTCGCGGAATGGCGGTCGATGCCGGTCGCCGAGCGGCTGTCCTATGCGCTGGTGAAGGGCATCGACGCCCACATCGTCGAGGATACCGAGGAGGCTCGGCAAAGCTTCCCCCGCCCGATCGAGGTGATCGAAGGCCCGCTGATGGACGGGATGAACGTCGTCGGCGACCTGTTCGGATCGGGCAAGATGTTCCTGCCGCAGGTGGTGAAATCGGCGCGCGTGATGAAGCGCGCCGTCGCGCACCTCATTCCCTTCATCGAAGCGGAAAAGGAGAAGTCCGGGGCGACCAAGGGCAAGGGCCGGATCGTCATGGCCACCGTCAAGGGCGACGTCCACGACATCGGCAAGAACATCGTCGGCGTGGTCCTGCAGTGCAACGGCTTCGAGGTGATCGACCTGGGGGTGATGGTGCCGTGGCAGGACATCCTGAAGGCCGCCAATGACAATCGGGCGGACATGATCGGCCTCAGTGGACTGATTACCCCGTCACTGGACGAGATGGTGACGGTCGCCGGCGAAATGCAGCGGGCCGAGATGAAACTGCCGCTGCTGATCGGCGGTGCGACCACCAGCAAGGCGCATACGGCGCTCCGGATCGATCCGGCTTATGACGGACCGGTTATCCATTCGGTCGATGCCAGCAAGGCGGTGACCGTGGCGTCCGCGCTGGTTTCCGACAATTTGAAGCGCGACCTGGTCGAGCGGACGGCCGAGGACTATCAAAAGCTCCGCGAAACGCGTTCGCGCAGCGGTCACAGCGAGCTTTCGACGATTGAGGAAGCGCGCGCCAACGGCTTTCCTTTCGATCCGTCCGGCCAGGCGCCGGCGCCGGCATATCCGGGGCTGCATCATTTCGGTGACTGGCCGCTCAAGGACCTGAAGGCGTCGATCGACTGGACGCCTTTCTTCCGCGCCTGGGAGCTGGCCGGCACCTATCCCGCGATCCTCGACGACCCGGTGGTCGGGGAAAGCGCCCGCAGCCTGTTCGATGACGCGCAGGCGATGCTCGACCAGATCATCGCCGAGCGCTGGGTGACGCCCAAGGCCACGGTCGGACTGTGGCGCTGCCGGCGCGAAGACGACGATGTGCTGGTGCTCGCCCGCAACGACTGGACCCGACTGCCCTTCCTCCGCCAGCAGGTGAAGAAACGCGAAGGCCGGCACAATATGTGCCTTGCCGACTTCATCAATCCCGAAGGCGAGGACTGGATCGGCGGGTTCGCGGTGGGGATCCACGGCCTCGAGCCGCACCTCGAGCGGTTCAAGCAAACGGTCGACGATTATGACGATATCCTGCTGAAGGCGCTGGCCGACCGGCTGGCCGAAAGCTTCGCCGAAGTGCTCCACGCACAGGTGCGCAACCGCCTCTGGGCTTATGCCGACGAGCATCTGTCGAACGAGCAGCTGATCCGGGAGAAGTATCAGGGCATCCGCCCGGCGCCCGGCTATCCGGCCTGCCCGGACCATAGCCTGAAGCCGATTCTGTTCGACATGCTCGGCGGCCATCCCGGCGAGGTCACGCTGACGGAGAATTTCGCCATGCTCCCGACCTCCGCCGTGTCCGGCTTCTACTTCGGTCACCGCGACAGCCAATATTTCGGAGTGGCGCGGATCGGGCGCGACCAGCTGGAGAATTATACCGGCCGGCGTGGGGTGGATATTGAAACGGCGACGCGCTGGCTAAGGCCCAATTTGGATTGAGCAATTTCGTTCGTCCTGAGCGGAGCGCAAAGCGCGTCGTAGAAGGGCGCCGGCGCCAGCCCCTTCGACGACGGTCCTTCGGACCTCCGCTCAGGACGAACGGGTAGTTTGCAGCGAAACGAAAGCCTTGTAGCGCTTCGCCCCATGTATCGCTGGCTGCTCCTGTTGTTCGCGCTGATCGCGGCGCCCGTCGCTGCGCAGCTTGGCGCCCGCGAGAATGCGATCCGGCCGGAGCTCGTGGCCGAGGGGCCGGCGGTGCCGGGCGGCGAGGTCGAACTCGCGATCCTGATGCACACCGATCCCGGCTGGCACGGTTACTGGCTTAACCCGGGCGACGCCGGCCTGCCGATGAAGATCGACTGGCAACTTCCGGAGGGAGCAAGTCTCGGCCCGCCGCGCTTCCCCGTGCCGGACCGGCTGCTGGTCGCGGGGATCGTCAACTATGTCTATGAGCGCGACCATGCGATCCTGACGCGGCTCAAGGTGCCGGCGGACGCGAAGGGCGCGCTGCCGATCCGGGCCGAGGCACAGTGGCTCGCCTGCACCGACAAGGTCTGTGTGCCCGAACGAGGCGAATTCTCACTCAACCTTCCCGTTGGCACCGGCCCGGCAACGGAGCGGGCCCGCTTCGACCAGTGGCGCCGTGCGCTGCCGCGGCCGCTGGCCAGCCCGGCCAGGTTCCAGCTGACGGGAGATACGATCGAGCTTGCCGTGCCGCTGCCGGCCAGCATTGAGATCGACGAGCCCTATTTCTTCCCGGCCAACGATGGCCCGATCGACTATGCCGCGCCGCAACAGTTCCGCCGCAAGGGCGACTGGCTGATCGCCGAGCTCAAGCGGCGTCGGGGAGAGCCCGCAAGCTTAGCGGGCGTGTTAGCGCTGGGCGACCGGCGCGGACTGGAGATTGTCGCCAGGCCGGGCGAGGTCCCCGAGGGCGGTACGCGCATCGGCGACCTGGGCGCGGAGGCGGTTCTTTATGCGATCCTCGGCGCACTGGTGGGCGGGCTGCTGCTCAACCTGATGCCTTGCGTCTTCCCGATCCTGGCGCTGAAGGCGCTGCATCTCGCCAGGTCGGGCGGAGACCAGCGCACGGCGCGGCGCGATGCGCTGGTGTATACGGCGGGGGCTGTCATCGGCACGGGTGCATTGGGAGCGCTGCTGCTGGCGATCCGCGCCGGGGGCAGCGCGGCGGGTTGGGCGTTCCAGCTTCAGGATCCGCGCACCACCATCATCTTGATGATGCTGGCGGTCGCGATCACCTTGAACCTGCTGCGGACCTTTGAGCTGCCGGTGCTGGCCGGGGAGCATAGCCCGGGCGGAAGCTTCGGTACCGGTGCGCTGGCCGCGTTGGTCGCGACCCCCTGCGCGGGACCGTTCCTCGGCGCGGCGCTGGGCACGGCGCTGCTGCTGCCCTTGTACGGGTCAGTCGCGGTGTTCGCTTCGCTGGGGCTGGGGCTGGCCATTCCATTCCTGCTGATCGCCTTCGTTCCGGCCTTGAGGAAGCGCCTGCCGCAGCCGGGGCCATGGATGGCGCGGCTGCAGCGCTTCCTCGCCATTCCCATGGCCGCGACGGCGGTCGGCTGCCTGTGGCTGCTCTACCGGCAGGCGGGCGCTCCGGCTTTGGTCGCGGGTCTGCTCGCGACGGTGTTGCTGACTATCTTGCTGCTGTGGACGGGATGGGCGCAGCGGAAGGGACAGACCATCGGCTGGGCCGCCCTCGCGGCGGCCTTGGCCCTGACCGGCGTGGTGGCGACGCAGGTTCCGAAGCCATCGCAGGTAGCAACGCGAATCCCGCTAGGCGCAGAAGCCTGGAGCGAGGCGGCGGTGGCGAAATATCGCGCCGAGCGGCGGCCATTGTTCGTCTATTTCACCGCCGACTGGTGCCTGACCTGCAAGGCGAATGAGGCGGCCGCGATCGAGCGGGAGGCGACCCGCGAGGCGTTCAAGGAAGCGGACGTCAAGGTGCTGGTCGGCGACTGGACCAACGGCGACCCCGCGATCACGCGGTTCCTCGAGAGCCGGGGGAGGGCGGGCGTGCCGCTCTACTTATGGTACGAGCCCGGCCAGGTCGAGCCCGAGGAGTTGCCCCAGATATTGACGCAGGGGATGCTTACCGACCGCGCTCGGCACCGGCGCTAGGGGCTCGTTCCCACACCTTCTTGCCGGCGACCCAGGTTTCCAGCACATGGGTGCGGGCAAGCGCCTGCGGGTCGACCTTGCCAACGTCGCGGTCGACGAGGATGAAGTCGGCCCATTTGCCGGGCTCGAGGCTGCCGATCTTGTCTTCCGCAAAGCCGGCATAAGCCGCGCCGCGAGTGAATCCGGCGAGCGCCTGTTCGAAGCTGACCCGTTCCTCCGGAATCCAGCCGCCGGGCGGCTGGCCGTTCATGTCCTCCCGGCTGACAGCGGCAGCGAGGCCGGGGAAGGGGTTGGGGCTTTCGACCGGGAAGTCGGAGCCGAAGGCCAACCGCGCTCCCGATTTGGCAATGGTCTGCCAGGCGTAAGCTCCGTCGAGCCGGTCTGGGCCGAGCCTCTTCTCTGCCATCAGCCGATCGCTGGTCTGGTGGGTCGGCTGCATCGAGGCGATGATCCCGGCCGGCTTCAGGCGCGGAATGTCGGCCGGGTCGGCGATCTGGAAATGCTCAATCCGCCAGCGGCGGTCTCCAGGATATTTCCTCGCGAGCCGCTCGTAAGTCGCGATCAGCTGGGCATTGGCGGCGTCGCCGATGGCGTGGATCGCCAGCTGATGCCCCGCCGCGGCCGCTGTGTCGGCCTGGTCGAGCAATTGCGCATCGGTCAGGAATTGCAGGCCGCGCGTGTCCGGATGGTCGTGATAGGGCTGCTTCAGCCAGGCTCCGCGCGAACCGAGCGCTCCGTCGGCGTACAGCTTCACGCCGCCGAGGCGTAGCCGGTCGGCGTAAAGCCAATCGCTCGGCTTGCTGTCGTTGATCGCCCGCATCGACGGAATGCCGCCGGCATAGCTCAGGATCCGGACGCTGAGCGTGCCAGCCTGACCGGCGCGGTTCATCGCCGCCCAGTCGTCCAGGCTGGTCCCCATGTCGGCGGCGGCAGTCAGGCCGACAGACAGCATCGATTGCTGCGCCTTGGCGAGGGCCGCGTCCTGTTCGGCTGCTGTTGGCGCAGGGATCTTTGACTCGATCAGGTTCATCGCCGCATCGACGAACAGGCCGTTTTCGATCCGCCCGCCCGAAGGCGCCTGGGTGTTGAGCGCGAACCCCGCGGCCTGCATCGCCGCGCTGTTGGCGACGAGCGCATGCCCATCGACGCGGGTGAGCACGACCGGCCGGTCGCTGACGACTGCGTCGAGGTCGGCGGACGTCGGGAAGATGCGCTCGTTCTGCGGCCACAGCTCCTGGTTCCAGCCGCGCCCGACGATCCATCGGGCATCGGGATTGGCCGCGGCGTAAGCATTCAATCGCGCCTGCATGTCGGCCAGCGAGCTGGTGCCGGTGAGGTCGAGCTGAAGCGCCGCAAAGCCCAGTCCCATGACGTGGCCATGCGCATCGATCAGGCCGGGAAGCAGGGTGCGGCCCTCGCCGTCGATCTCACGCTCGATCGGACGGTTGAGATCCTCGGTCCGCTGGAAGATTTCCGCGACCTTGCCGTTGTCGTCGATGACTAGACCGCCGAACCTCTGGAGCTTGCCGTCAGCACCAACCTGGATGCCGTTGACATTGTAGATCATCGAATCGGCGAGGGCGGAGGAGGAACAGAGGAGCGCGGCCAGCGCGAACAGGGTCTTTCGCATGATTGTTCGATAGCATTGTTTCGACTTTGCGGAAGGTTTAGGCGGGCACCCCATGGACGCACCGACCAAGACCCGCCCGACGATCGACGACATCCGCGCCGCCGCCGAGCGGATCAAGGGCGCCGTCATCCGCACGCCGATGATGATGAGCCGCACCCTGTCGGAAATCGCCGATGCAGAGGTCTGGCTGAAGTTCGAGAACCTCCAGTTCACCGCCGCCTACAAGGAGCGCGGCGCGCTCAACAAATTGCTGCAGCTGAGCGAGGCGGAGCGCAAGCAGGGAGTGGTAGCCGCGTCGGCCGGCAATCACGCCCAGGCGGTCGCCTATCACGGGCGCCGGCTCGGAATTCCCGTGACGATCGTCATGCCGGTGTCGACGCCGATGATCAAAGTCACCCAGACCGAGGGTCATGGTGCCAATGTCGTCCTCCACGGCGAACGGTTCGACGATGCCCATGCCCACGCCAAGGAGCTCGAGGCCAAAAAGGGCTTTGTTTTCGTCCACCCGTTCGATGATCCGGCGATCATGGCCGGGGCGGGCACGGTCGCGCTGGAAATGCTGGAGGATGCGCCCGACCTGGATACGCTGGTCATCCCGATCGGCGGCGGGGGATTGATTTCCGGCGTTTCCACGGCGGCAAGGGCGATCAAGCCCGACATCAATGTGATCGGGGTCGAGGCCGAGCTCTATCCGTCGATGAAGAATGTCGTCGAGGGCGGGCATGGCGCGATCGGCGGCGACACGCTGGCCGAGGGGATCGCGGTCAAGGAGCCGGGTCAGCTGACCCGCAAGATCATCGCCGAGCTGGTCGATCGCATCGACCTGGTCAGCTAAGATGACATCGAACATGCCGTTTCGATGCTGGTGAACATCGAGAAGACGGTGGTCGAGGGCGCCGGGGCGGCCGGCCTGGCCGCCATCCTGGCCCAGCCGGAGCGGTTTCGCGGCCGCAAGGTCGGGACGACGCTCTGCGGCGGCAATATCGACACGCACCTGCTCGCCAATGTGCTGGTGCGCGAGCTGGTCCGTTGCGGCCGCATCGCGCGCCTGCGTATTGCCGCGCAGGACCGGCCGGGCGCGCTGGCCGCGATCACCGCCAAATTCTTCGAATGCGGCGTCAACATCATCGAGACCAATCACCAGCGGGTCTTTTCCCGCCGTCCAGCCAAGGACACGGTGATCGAGGTGGAGTGCGAGGCGCGCGATGCGCATGCGATCGAAACGCTGGTCAATCGGCTGGAGGAAGCCGGGTTCCAGGTCGAACGGGCTGCGCTGGATTAAATCATCCTCCCCTCGATTTCGAGGGGAGGTGGCAGCCGCGCAGCGGCTGACGGAGGGGTTCTTCAGGCCCGGCCGTCTAGAACCCCTCCACCGCCTTCGGCGGTCCCCCTCCCCAGCACATGCTGGGGAGGACATGTCCCCCCACGGCACAGCGTGAGTCATTAACCCTCTTTTTGCGCCACCAACTCTTTTCATCCGCGTTTACGACGAGCATAAAGAGTTCGGTAACCATTTGCGGAGGCTCGCCGGGTGAGCGCACCATTTCGCTTTCCCAAGTTTTTTGTGACCAACCCTTCGCCGTGCCCGTACCTTGCCGGCAAGGTCGAGCGGAAGGTGTTCACCGAGCTGAACGGCCGCAACGCGGGTGAACTCAACGAAGCCTTGGGACGCATCGGCTTTCGCCGCTCGCAGTCGGTCGCCTACCGCCCGAGCTGCGTCGACTGCTCGGCCTGCGTTTCGGTACGGGTGATCAGCGACGAATTCATGCCCAACGCGACGCAGCGCAAGCTGCTTCGGCGGCATGCGGACCTGGAGGTCAATGCCTGCCGGCCATGGGCGACCGACGAGCAATATGCGCTGCTGCGCAAATATCTGTCGGCGCGCCATCCCGGCGGCGGAATGGCCGAGATGGACGAGCAGGATTATGCGGACATGATCGAGCAGACGCCGGTCCGCACCTATGTCATCGAATATCGCGAGCCTTCAGCTGACGGCAAACCCGGCAGGCTGGTCGGGGCTTGCCTCAGCGACCAGCAGGCCGACGGCCTCAGCATGATCTACAGCTTCTACGATGTCGGCGAGGGATCCCGGAAGGGGCTCGGCACCTACATCATCCTCGATCATATCGTCCGCGCGGCGCGGGCCGGCCTGCCCTATGTCTACCTCGGCTATTGGGTCGAGGGGTCCGACCGGATGGCCTACAAGGCGAGCTTCAAGCCGCTGGAACGGCTCGGCCGCGACGGCTGGCGGCGGATGGATGCGCCGGAGTCCGAGCCGCTGCCGTCGATCGGCGACCAGCTTCCGGCTCGCACCCCGCGGCGGATCCTGGTCGACGCCTAGGCGGCGCTCGACCAACCACCTCCCAACGCACGAAACAGGTCGATCTGCGTCGTCGAGACACGGCCTTCCATGGTGGTCAGCTCGGCCTCGGCCTCGGCGAAAGTGCGCTCGGCATCGAGCAGGACCAATGAATCCACCTGGCCTTCGCGCTGCTGGGCGCGGACGATGTTGGCCGCGACCTGGGCCTCGTCGCGCGCGGCCTTCAGCGCTTCGCGGCGGCGCAGCGCATTGGCATAGGCCGACAGCGCGGTCTCGGTTTCCTGGAGCGAACGAAGCACGGTTCCGTCGAACTCGGCGAGGGCATCCTGGGCGCCTGCCTCGGCCCCGGCGACACGAGCCCGGGCGCGGGCATGGTCGGTGAAGGACCAGCTGATCAGCGGGCCGAGCAGGAAGCCGATCGGATTGCTCAGCAGATTGCCGATGCTGCCAGCGGTCGAGCCGATCGAGGCGCCGAGGCTGACGCGCGGGTAAAGTTCCGCCGTCGCGACGCCGATCCGCGCGGTTGCCGCCGCCAGCCTGCGCTCCGCGGCGCGGACGTCCGGCCGGCGGGCGAGCAGCTGGGCGCCGTCGCCGACCGGGATCGGCTCGGTCAGCTTCAGCGACACATTTCGCGCGCCCGCCGCCTGGGGCAGCTCGGCGGGCGCGCGTCCGGTCAACATCGCCAGCCGGAACAATGCATTGTCACGCTCGGCGGCGATGGCCGGAATCTCGGCCTGTCTCTGGTTTCGAAGGGTGGCGATGCGCGCCGTGTCGAGCCTGGTCGTCAGGCCGACTTCGACCCGCTGCTCGGTCAGCCGCAGCGATCGATCGAGCAGCTCGACGATGCGTGTGTTGACCGCCAGCCGTTCCGCCGCGCTGGCCGCATCGGCATAGGCGCGGGCCGTCTCGGCGACGATCGCGACCCGGACGGCTTCCACATCGGCTTCGGCGGCACCGACATCGCCGCGCGCCGCCTCGACGCCGCGGCCGACCCGTCCGAACAGGTCGACTTCATAGGCGACATCCAGTCCGGCATCGAAGCTGGTGGCGGCGTCTGTTGTCCCCGGGTCGCGGCCGCGGGTCGCGCCGGCGCTAGCGTCGATCTGGGGCAGGCGATCGGTTTTGACCTCGCGGAGCGCGGCGCGGGCCTGGGCCAGCCGGGCGACGGCAGCGCGGACATCGGTGTTGTGAGCCAGCGCATCCTGGACGAGCGCATCCAG
>DASTCB010000099.1:0-2637 GCA_035711585.1 Sphingomicrobium sp. | reverse complement strand
GGCTGGCGATATCATCGCCGGAATGGAAGATGGCAATCGCCTGCCGACCGTGCCGAAGTATCAGATTGCGGCAGTGGCAACCTATGGGCAACCTCTGAACGACCACATCGATTGGTCGATTACCGGCAGCGTTCAGCATATTGGCAACCGTTACGGCGAACCGGGTGACCAGGTGGAGGGGGCCGGTTTCGTCGGAAACGCGATCTTCCTCGACCCCGCCACTGGCTTGTCGGGCCCCGACTTCCCGCTTGACCTGGGGTCGCTTCGGCTTCCGGCCTATACACTCGTCAATTTGTCGGCGAGCTTTAGCTGGGCGAATGGACTCGAGGTGGCTCCGTACGTCAAGAACCTGTTCGACGCGAACCCGAAGCTGGCGATCGATCGGGAGCGCGGCCTACGTGCTCGCTTCGGCTACCTGATCGGACAGCCGCGGACGATCGGCGTGACGGTGCGCTACAAGTTCAGGGATGAACCGGAAGCGGCTCCGCCGCCTCCGCCCCCGCCGCCACCTCCGCCGCCGCCGCCTCCGGCGACGCAGACCTGCCCGGATGGCGCGGTGATCCTGGCGACAGACACTTGTCCGCCGCCGCCGGCACCACCGCCTCCGCCACCGCCGCCGCCGGAGCCGGAACGCGGCAGCGACTGATCGGGCAGGCAATGAAAAACGAAAGTGACAAGCCTTTGCGTGAGTCACTTTCGTCCATCACCCGCCGCTGGGTAATCGGCGGCATGACGGCCGGGGCGCTCGCCCCGGCCGTTTTGCGTGCGGCCAAGCCCGGCAGCGCTGGGCATGTGGCCGTGATCGGCGCCGGAGTGTTCGGCGCGTGGACCGCCGAGTACCTCCGCCGCGCCGGCCATCGGGTGACGCTGGTCGACATGGCCGGCCCGGCCAACAACCGCGCCAGCTCAGGCGGCGAGAGCCGGATGACTCGCGGCGGTTATGGCAAGGACGAAATCTACACCCGGATGGCCTGGGCCAGCCTCAAGGAATGGAAGGCGCTCAGCAAAGTCTCCGGCCTGCCGATTTTCATGCCGCACGGCGTGCTGTTCTTCACGTCGAAGGCCGACGACTATTTCACCCAGTCGCTGGCGGTTAATCGCGCACTCGGGATACCGATCGCGGAAATGAACCGCGCGCAACTGGCTTGCCGATTTCCGATGATCGATTTCGCCGGAATCGAGCTCGGCATGTTCGAGCCTGAGTTCGGCGCGCTGATGGCTCGCCGCGCGGTGCAGATGCTGGTGAAGCGCTTTGTCGCGGCCGGCGGCATCTACCAGCAGACCGCCATCGCTCCGCCTTCGCTGGAGGACGGCACGTTCACGTTACGCACTGTCGGCGGCGGCGCGATCGAAGGCGATCGCTTCGTCTTCGCCTGCGGGCCTTGGCTTCCCAGGCTGTTCCCGGATCTGCTCGGGCGGCGAATCTTCGCCACCCGGCAGGAAGTATTCTTCTTCGCGCCGCCGTCCGGCGACCGCCGCTTCCTGCCAGCGGCAATGCCCGGCTGGGCCGACTTCAACGAAGGCGACATTTTCTACGGCTTTCCCGATCTCGAAGGACGCGGCGTCAAGTTCGCGCATGACAAGCACGGCCCGGAAGTCGATCCCGACACCCAATCGCGCGAGCCGAGCCGTGCTGCGCTCGATGAGATCATCGCCTTCCGCGACCGCCGCTTCCCGCTGCTCAAGGGCGCTCCGCTGACCGAGGCCCGCGTCTGCCAGTATGAGAACAGCTCCAACGGCGATTTCCTGATCGACCGCCATCCATCCATGCCCAATGTGGTGCTGGTCGGCGGCGGGTCGGGCCATGGCTTCAAGCATGGGCCCGAGGTCGGCCGGCTGGCCGCAGCTTTGGTCTCGGGTGAAGGACCGCAAACCGAGCCGCGCTTCACCCTCGCCACCAAGGGCGAAACGCAGAGGCGGGAAGTGCATTAGCCTGGAACAGGCGAGGCCGGGCGGTTGTCCCTCTCGCACGAAACGAAATGAGATGCTCGACGGCGCCCGACTCTTCATGTAGGCTAAGCCATTGTTGTTGTGTGATTTTTATGGCGGGGATTCGTTCATGAACCGCTTGAGACAGGCTGGTGACAGCCATTATGACGTCCTGGGCGTATCGCCCAGAGCTTCTGCCGACGAGATCGACAGCGCCTTCCGCCAGCTCATTGACGGCGAAGGTTACAAGGCCGGCGTGCCGCTCAATCGCCAGTGGTTGCGGGCACGCCAGATCAAGGATGCTCACGCCACGCTTGGTGACCCGGCGATGCGGCAAGCCTACGATGAGTCCCTGCACCAGGTTCCAGGTCCCGCGCCATGGGCCTTGACCGCGGAGGATCCGGCGACCGACGAACTGGTCGTGCCGGGTCCACGGGCGGATGAGCCGCCCGCCACGGGATCAACGCCGGAACCGGGGCCGGAAGGGCTGCCGGGACCCGAAGCGCAAGAGCAATTGGCTGACGATGATCAGCCACCGGCGGACCTGGAGCCGACATCCAACGACAACGAGATCGTCTTCGATCCAGCGGTCAAGGATAACCAGCGATCGTCGGTCCGGGCCTGGGGTGCGGCCGCCGCGGTTGCCGGCGTCCTCGGCTTGCTGATCCTCACGCCCTGGCCCGGGTTGGACCGCCAGTCGTCCGCTGG
>DASTCB010000098.1:0-5679 GCA_035711585.1 Sphingomicrobium sp. | reverse complement strand
TCCTTCTTCGGGTTCTCGGACTCGAGGAAGAGCAGCTGGGCGGTGATCAGCGAGGCCATATGGTCCTCGATCGGACCGGTGATGAATACAATCCGCTCCCTCAGCAGCCGGGAATAGATGTCGAAGCTGCGCTCGCCCCGGTTCGACTGTTCGATGACGATGGGGACGAGGCCGGAAACGATGTCTTGATGATCCATGGGAAATGCGGGTCCTTGGCAATTGCGTCGCGGCCTACATCGGCCCGAAGCGAGGAAGGTTCAAGCCTCGTCGGCGGGCATCGGCGCGGGATAGGCCAGATAGGCCAGGCGCCGCATCTCCCGGCGTCCCCGAGTGACGGTGTCGAGGATCAGGCCGGTGAAGAAGCTGAGCACCGCGACGATTACCATGCCGGTCGCCAGGATGGCGGTCGGGAAGCGCGGAACCAGCCCGGTGTCGAGATAGGTGATCAGCAGCGGCGCCGCGAGGACGATCGCGGCCAGCATAAGCAGCGCCGCGATCCCGCCGTAGAACAGCACGGGGCGCTCCACCCGATAGAGCGTCGCGATGGTCTTCAGGATGCGCCAGCCGTCGCGGTAAGTGGACAGTTTCGAAGCTGATCCTTCCGGCCGAGCGCCATAGGCGGTGACAAGTTCGCCCACCGGCATCCTGAGTTCCAAAGCGTGGACGCTGATCTCGGTCTCGATCTCGAAGCCTTCCGAAAGGACCGGGAAGCTTTTGACAAAGCGGCGCGAGAAGACCCGGTAGCCCGAGAAAATGTCGGTGAAGCTGTGCCCGAACAGCCGAGCCAGCAGGCCGGTGAATATCCGGTTGCCCAGGACATGCCCGCCACGATAGGCCTCGGCCGCTTCGTGCTGGCGGGTGCCGACGACCATGTCGAGCTGCTCTTCGACCAGCATCCGCACCATTTCCGGCGCCGCCTTGGGGTCATAGGTGAGGTCGCCGTCGGCCATGACGTAAATGTCGGCATCGACGTCGGCGAACATCCGGCGGACGACGTGACCCTTGCCCTGCTGGCGCTCACTTCGGACGACGGCGCCGGCGGCCCGCGCCAGCTCGACCGTCCGGTCGCGGCTATTGTTGTCGTAGACGTGGATAGTGGCGGACGGCAGTGCGGCGCGAAAGCCGGCAACCGTCTCGGCGACCGCCGCTTCCTCGTTGTGACAAGGCAGGATGACCGCGATGCGCAGGCTGTCCATCAACGTCCCCCAACCCCGTTCGGGCTGAGCGTCGTCGAAGCCCTGCCCCTTTCCCTACCTTCGTAAAGAAAAGGACAGTCCTTCGACAAGCTCAGGACGAGCGGATTTTACGTCCTACTTCTTAGCAGCCGGCTTCTTTGCTGGGGCCTTCTTGGCTTCCGGCTTTGGAGCCGCCTTCTTGGGCTCGGCCTTTTCCGCCTTCGCTTCGGCCTTCTTCGGCTCGGCTTTTGCCGGCTTGGCTGTAGCCTTGGGCTCAGCCTTCTTGGCGGCAGGCTTTTTCGGCTCCGCCTTGACCTCGGCTGGCTTCACTTCCGCCTTCTTGGAGGCGGGCTTCTTGGCGGCAGCCTTCTTGGCCGGCTTGGCTTCGGCATGGTCATGCCCGCAGCCCGGCCCATGAACATGGCCTTCCTCGCTCTCAAGGTCGGCTTCAAGCACTTCTCGGGTCACGGTGCGATCGCTGATCTCAGCTTTCGAGAAGAGGAAGTCGACGACCTTGTCCTCATAGAGCGGGGCGCGAAGCTGCGCCGCGGCCATCGCATTCTGCTGGATGTAGCGGACGAACGCCTCGCGATCCTTCGGCTGATACTGGGATGCGGCCTGGCCGATCAGCCGGTTCATCTCCTGCTGGCTGACCTCGATGCCATTGGCGGCGCCGATCTCGCTCAGCAACAGGCCGAGCCGAACGCGGCGAACCGCAATGCTGCGATATTCTTCCACATCGCCCTCGATTTCCTTCAGCGCGGCCTGGGGGTCGGCCTCATGGCTGGCCTCATGGCGAAGCTGCGCCATGATATTCTCATATTCCGCCTCGACCATCGACGGCGGAACATCGAAATCATGGTCGGCCGCCAGTTGGTCGAGCAGGCGCCGCTTCATATGGGTGCGGGTCAGGCCGTTGAGCTCCTGCCCCTGCTGGTCACGAAGCAGGCCCTTCAGTTGGTCGAGGTCGTTGAGGCCCAGCTGCTTGGCAAATTCATCATCGACCTTGGGGTCGCCCGCCACTTTCACCGCGGTGACCTTGACGTCGAACGTCGCTGGTTTGCCCTTCAGATTCTCGGCCTGATAGTCAGCCGGGAACGTCACGTTGAGCTGCTTGTCGTCGCCCGCCTTGACGCCAACGAGCTGATCCTCGAAGCCGGGGATCAGCTGGCCCGAACCAAGCACGACGGCCATGCCCTCGCCGGTGCCGCCCTCAAACGCGACGCCGTCGACCTTCCCGACGAAATCGATGACGACCTGATCTCCGTTGGCGGCCTTGTGGCCCTTCTTGGCGTCTTCGTAGCGGGCTTGCGACAGGGCCAGCTGATTGAGCTGCTGCTCAACCGCATTCTCGTCCACCTCGACGTTGAAGCGCTCCAGCTTCAGTCCGTCGATCTTGGGGGCCGGGACCTCGGGCAGGGTCTCGAGGCGGACGCGGACCTCGGCGTCCTTGCCGGTCTCATAGCTTTCGTCCAGCTCGACTTCCGGCTGCATCGCCGGGCGAAGCTTCTTGTCGGCCAGCAGCTTCTGAACGCTGTCCTGCACAGCCGTGCTGAGCGCGTCGCGCATCAGCGCTTCGCCATGCATCTTGCGAATCAGGTTTGGAGGAACCTTGCCTGGGCGGAAGCCGGGCATGCGCACGGTCGGGGCGATGCGCTTGACCTCTCCGTCGACGCGAGCGTCGATATCCTTGGCCGGGATGGTCAGCGTGTAGGCCCGCTTGAGGCCCTGGTTTTCCGTCTCAACGGTCTTGATGGTCACAACTCAAATCCTGCTCGTTAATCGCTCATCACATGCGCGGCGGCTGCGCCGATTTCCGTGCTCGGGCATCCCCCGGATGCCCTGCGCGCGGAATGGTGCGCGCGGAGGGACTCGAACCCCCACATCTTTCGACACTGGAACCTAAATCCAGCGCGTCTACCAATTCCGCCACGCGCGCGCGGACGCCTCAAAGGTGGGCGGCCTATAGCAAGGATCGCCGCCGGGGCAAGAGCATCGGGACAGGCAACCAGTGGCATGCGGCGGGGTTATCTCCTTTGAAGGAGCCGCGTTCATGCAACAGCCCGAGCAACCGATCACTCCGCCGCCCGAAACTCCGCCGCTGCAGCCGAACCCGGGGCAGCCGAGCCAGCCGGCGCAACCCACGCCGCCACCGCCCGAAGCGCCGCCCCCCACGCCGGACGTGGACATTCCCGCCCCCGGCACCGGCCCGCAGGGATAGTGGTGGCCAGCAAGCCGCCGCGCCCGGGCGATCCGCCACCTGATGACGAACCTGGCCATGTCCCGCCGCTTCCGGGCGAACCCGAGCCTCCCCCTCCGCCCGATCCGGTGATTGGCTAGACCCTACGGGCTGAGGTCACGATCGATTCGAAGTCAGGCAGGTAAGCGTTGAAATAGTGCGATCGGGCGGCATCGTAGAGGATCAAATACAGCTGCCCGTCCACCACCGCGCCAACGGCGCGGCCGCGCCGGCGCACCTCGTCGCTGTCGAGATGCTCGAAATCGAACTGGAACCCATTAGCTCCCAGGAATTGGCGCGGGGCCAGCGAGGTCATGTTGAAGTCGACCGCCCCGCCGCGGACGCGGTAGAGGCTTTCGATCATCGCCGCGATTTCCGGTGCAGTCATGTTGGACCGGAACTTGGGCACCTGACGGTCGTCGCGGCTGCGCTGGACGACCACCGCCTTTCCGTCCTTGAGGCCGGTGACGAAGCTGATCCCGTCGAGGTATGGCCCGTTCTGGGTCCAGTCCTCGACGTCGCGGATGTCGCGGAACAGCCGCGCCGAGATGCGGTTCCACTCGCGGGGCGGCGTGACAGCAAGCGAATTGTCTCCCACCCGAACTTCGCGGACCCGAACCAACGAATATCCGCCATAGCCATAGCCTTCGCCGCCGGCGCCGGTGCAGGCCGGCAGCGGCAAGGCCGCAACGGCAAGCAGGAGAAGCTTGTTCAAGCGCATCGGGTTCTCCTCAGCCGACCATCATCTGACGAACGAACGGCGCGTCGGGCGCGTCGGGCGCGAGCTGCAGGTATCGCGCAAAGGCGGCGCGGGCCTCGACCGTCCTGCCCTTCTTGAGCAGCATGATTCCGTGCCACCGCCACGCATCGGGCGGTGCGTCGGGATAGGCGACCGCCGCCGCATAACCCAGCGCGGCTCGATCCTCGTCGTCCTGCTTCTGGCTGTTGCGCAGCCGCCAGATTTCGCCCTCGTAGAATCGTAGCAAGCCGTTCCAGCCGTCCTTCGCCAGCGTATTGACGATATATTGGCTGGCGCCGGGATCGTTGAGCTTGACCTGGTCGTCGAGCATGGTCGGACGGATGTTCGACAGGGCAGCGAGGTAACGGTCTCGATAAGGATCGTAGCTCCTGCCCGGGACCTTGACCTCGGCCGCGGAGATTTTGAGGTCTGCCATCCGCGATTCCGGCGAAGGGTGGGTTTCGAACAGCGAGAAGTCGCGGTGGCGTCTCTTGCGCCGGTATTTGGCGCTGAGATCGAGCTCCGCGATCAACTGCTCCCAGGTCTCGCTCATCGCCATCGGGTCATAGCCGGCCTCGGCCAGAAGCCTGACGCCCATGGCATCGGCCTCGGCCTCCAGCGTCCGGTTATATTTGAGCAGGGTCAGGATGGTGCCGAGCTGGGCGAGCTGGACCAGGTCGCCGGCATAGACGCCCGCGACTCCGCCGGCGACGCCGGCTCCCATCGCCAGGAAGGAGAAGATGTCCGTCTTGCGGCGCATGTCGCGCCACTGGCGGATCTGGTGCTTCCTGAGGAAGTGGGCGCTTTCATGCGCGATCACGCCGGCGAGCTGCGCCTCGTTGCGCATGCGCAGCAGCAGGCCCGAAAAGATGATCGTGAAGCCGGTCGGGAACATGACGGCGTTGAATTCCGGGATCCGCGCCAGATAGATGCGCATGTCCTTCGCCGCCGGCCCGCCGACATTGCCGATCAGCGTGCCGAGATAGCTGGTCAGCTGCGCGTCCTTGATCAGCAGGTTGGAGCCGGAAACCTCCTCCTCGACCCGCTCCATCAGCTGCCACATGCCCTTTTCGTCCTGGTCGACCGCGCGGTATCCGGGGCCGATCAGCGGAACCATGTCCCTGGGCAATATCCGGGCCTCGGCGACGCCTGTCGTGGTAACAGCGGCGAGCCCCGCCCCCGCTCCAAGCAGGGCCCGCCTGGTCATCACAGGGCTCATGGGTTGGGCTCCCGGCGCTGGACGTTGCGGCCGGGCTTCATCCGGTCGAGCAGCCGGTCGACCATTTGCGCCGCGCCCTCGTCGGTGCGGATGTCGCCGAACTTGATCCCGGCCACCTGGCTCCCGGCCTGGACGACGTTGAACCAGACCACTTCGCCGGTCCTGAGATCGACCAGGCTGGCATAGCCGAACTGGCCCGCACCGCCGATGTTGGGAGCGCAAAAACCGACGAAGCAGCCGGCGACGCCAAGCACCTGGAGCGCCGTCCGGCCCGTCGAAGCGATATTGTCCTGCGCGTAGAGGAAGA
>DASTCB010000097.1:0-8371 GCA_035711585.1 Sphingomicrobium sp. | reverse complement strand
GAGATATTTGCGGACAAGGTCCGGAAATTCGCGGATCGCCTCGCTGATCGACAGGAAGATAACTCCCGCGGCTTTCAGCTCCTCGCGGAACGTGGTGGCGACGCTGACGCTGTCGAACACCGCGTCGACCGCGACCCTGGCCGCGCCTTCGACGCCGGCGAGCACCTTCTGCTCCTCGATCGGGATGCCGAGCTTCTCATAGGTGCGGCGGATTTCCGGATCGAGCTCGTCCAAGGAGGCCAGCTTCGGCTTGGCCTTGGGCGCCGCATAATAATAGGCGTCCTGGTAATCGATGTGCGGGATGTCGAGCTTGGCCCAGTCGACCTCCTCCATCTCCAGCCAGGCGCGATAGGCCTTCAAGCGCCAGTCGAGCATCCAGGCTGGTTCGCCCTTCTTGGCCGAGATGAAGCGGACCGTGTCCTCGTTCAGCCCCTTGGGCGCGAACTCCTGCTCAACGTCGGAAACGAAGCCCCACTCATAGTCCTGCGCGATCTTCTCGCGGATTTCCTGGTTCTTGACGGCTTCGTTCACGACGCCAGCTCCTGAAGGCTGACCGCGCCCAGCGCGCCGCGCACCGCATTGCCCACGATCCCCATGTGGGGCTTCACCCGGCAATGGGCGTCGAGCAGGCAATCATGATTCACCCCGTCGGCGCACATGGTCATCACGATCGGGCCCTCGACCGCCTCGACGATATCGGCCAGGCTGATCTCCTCGATAGGCCGCGCCAGCGCATAGCCGCCGCCCGCGCCGCGCTGGCCCACGAGCAGGCCATGGGCCGACAGTTGCTGCATCAGTTTCTGCGCGGTCGGCAGCGGCACGCCAGTATCTTGGGCGAGATCAGTCGCCGACAGGCGCGCGGACGGCTCGCGCCTGGCTGCGGCGGTCATCAAAACGACCGCATAATCGGCTAGATGGGTGAGTCGCATGGCTAATCGGAGCTTTCCGCTCCGATTTAGGCTTTTGGGTGCGAAAACACAACCTTTCGTCACCCCAGCGAAAGCTGGGGTCTCAGGGAAGAAGGGAGATCCCAGCTTTCGCGGGGATGACGGATGCTGATCAGCTCGATTTCACCCGCGCCACCCACTCGTCGACCCGCGCTTCCAGCATCGACAGCGGCATCGACCCGGCCAGCAATATGGTGTCGTGGAAGCCGCGATCGTCATATTTGGCGCCCAGCGCCGCCTTGGCCTTGGCCCGCAGCTCCTCGATCTTCAGCTTGCCGACCATATAAGCGGTCGCCTGGCCCGGATAGACAATGTAGCGCTCGATTGCCTTGACGATCCCGCCCTTGGCGTCGGCGCTATTGTCTTCGACATATTTGATCGCCTGCTCGCGGCTCCAGCGCTTGTGGTGGATGCCGCTGTCGACCACCAGCCGGATCGCGCGGTGAAGCTCCAGCTGCAGACGGCCAAAGTCGCGGTACGGGTCGTCGTAGAGACCCATCTCCTTGCACAATTTCTCCGCGTAGAGGCCCCAGCCCTCGTCGGTCGCGGTGTAGCCCGAGAATTGACGGAACGGAGGGACAGAGCCTTCGGGCAGCTCGCTCAGCAGCGCGCCCTGCAAATGGTGGCCGGGAATGCCTTCGTGGCAGAACAGGGCCTCGACCTCGACCGAGGGCATGTCCTTCATGTCATAGAGATTGACGTAATAGATGCCTGGCCGCGATCCGTCGGGTGGCGGGTCGTTATAGAAGGCCTTGCCAGCGCTTTTCTCGCGGAACGGCTCGACCGGTTTGATCAGCAGCTCGGTCTTGGGGAGCTTGCCGAAATAGCTGGGCAGCTTGGCCTGGACCTGCGCCTGCGCCTTCTTGGATTCGTCGAGATAGGTCTGCTTCCCGGCAGCGGTGTTGGGATAGTAGAATTGGTCGCCGTCGCGAATGTGGGCGAAGAACTGCTGCAGCGTTCCCTGGAATCCGACCTTGTTCTTGATCGCCTCCATCTCGCCATGGATGCGGGCGACCTGGGCCAGGCCCAGCTCATGCACCTGGTCGGGGGTGAGGTCGGTGGTCGTGTAATATTTGAGTAGCGTCTGATACTGCGCGGCCCCGTTAGGGAAGCGCCAGATTCCGTCGTCGGTGCCGGCGCGCCTTGCCTGGTCCTGCAGCGTCGCGATGACCCGCCGATAAGCCGGTCCCATTGACTCGGTGAGCGCGAGCCGGGCGGCCGCGATGAGCGAATTCTTCGATGCCTGCGGAATGTCGAGCTTTCCGACCTTCCCCTTGAAATCGGCGAACAGGTCATTGTCCGGGCCATTGTCGAACGGCGCGCCCTTGATCAGGTTCTGCGACTGTTCGATGACCTGCGGGAAGACCCATTTGGGCGGCAGGTTGCCGAGCTTGTCGCGCTCCTTCGATTCCGCGATCGCCCCGTCGAGATAGGCGGCGGAGGCGCGGATGCGGCTGATGTAGGCCTGCGCGTCCGCCTCGTTCTCGATCCTGTGAATGTTGATCAGCATCGCGGGAATATCGGCCTGCGCGCCATTCATCTGGTCGAAGACATAGCCATGGCGGCGATAAGGGAAGATGCCGGCTGACCGCTGGTTGCGGTACTGAAGCAGGTCGTAGCTCAGCTGGTCTTCGGCCGAGAGGCTGGCACGGTCGAAGCGGCGGACCATTTCGTCCACGGTGCGCTGGTCGAGCTCGCGATTGCGGATCGCGGCCGCGTCGCTGAACTCGTCGAGCTTGCCATAGTCACCATCCTTGATGCCGCGATAGGATTTGCTGATCGGCGACAGGGCGAGCTCGGCCTTGTCATATTCCTCGAAGAATTGCTTGAGCGCGGCGGACTGGGAAGCGGGCGCTGTTGCCGGCGCCGGTTGAGCGACCTGGGCGGCCAGCGGGACGGAAATGAGCAGCGCGGACGAGGCGAGCAGGGCAAGGCGATTCAAGGCGAGCTCCTCGGGATGAAAGGAAAACGGGGTATCCATGCCGCGCCTCTGGCCGTCAGCAAAGTTTTTTCGATGAATGGCACGAGTGGCCGCGCTAAGGGCGTTCGCCAATGGCCCTTTACAAGCTGATCCGACCCCTCGCTTTCATGCTCGATGCCGAGACGGCCCATCGGGCAACCATATCCGCGCTGAAAGTGGCGCACCGCAACCCTCCGCGGCATTTTCCGCCGTCGATCCAAACGGCGGTCGCGGGGATCGACTTCCCCTCTCCGGTCGGGCTCGCCGCCGGGTTCGACAAGGATGGCGAAGTCGCCGAGGCGATGCTCGGTTTCGGCTTCGGCTCGGTCGAGATCGGCACCGTCACCCCGCAGCCGCAGCTGGGCAATCCCAAGCCTCGGCTGTTCCGGCTCACGGAAGACGAGGCGGTGATCAACCGAATGGGTTTCAACAATGAAGGCCAGGAGGCGGCCTTCGAACGGCTGCGGCGCCTCATTCGAGTGCATGGCGTGATCGGCGTCAATGTCGGCGCGAACAAGGCCAGCCTGGCGACCTTCCGGGGTGAAGGTCGTCAGGATGGCCTCAGTGAGGCCGCGATCGCCGACTATGTCGCGGGTGTTCGCAGGATGGCGCCGGTCGCGCGCTACCTGACCATCAACATCAGCTCCCCCAACACGCCGGGCCTGCGCGGCTTGCAGGATCAGGGCGCGCTCGACGAGTTGCTGGCGGCGGTCAGCGAGGTGCGCGGCGGCAAGCCCGTCTTTCTCAAGGTTGCGCCGGATCTCGAAACGGACGATCCCGCGCGGATCGTTCGATCGGCGATCGATCATCGGATTGACGCGCTGATCGTCGCCAACACCACCGTCTCTCGTCCGCCGCTCCGGTCGCGGCTCGCCGCCGAGGCGGGCGGGCTGTCCGGCGCCCCGCTGAAGCCGCTGGCGCTGGAAGCCTTGCGGCGGTTCCGCTCGGCGAGTGGCGGCACCATCCCGTTGATCGGGGTGGGCGGGATCGGCAATGCCGAGGACGCCTGGCAGCGGATCCGTGCGGGCGCCAGCCTGGTCCAGCTCTATTCGGCGATGGTCTATGAAGGACCGGGCATCGCCATGCGCATCGCCAGGGGCCTGGCAGAACGGCTGGAACGCGAGGGCATGTCGAACATCGCCGCGGCGGTTGGGACCGCCTAGCGGCCGAGTAGCAAGACCACGCCTTCGCGCCGGGGATCATAACCGCCGTCGACCTGGCCGTCGCGAATCAGCACGCCGTGGACGCCGCTGTCCTCGCCCTGGCCGGGCTTGAGGTCGATGCCCTTCGCTTGCAATGCCGCCAGCTGTTCCGCCGTGAATTTGGTCACCTCGCCCCGGAAGCTGACGCCACGAGCGACAAGGTTCGGCGCCGCGATCGCCTGCTGCATCGGCAGCTTCCAGTCGACCGCGGCGATTAGCGATTTTCCAACATAGGCGAGGATCGCATTGCCCCCGGCCGAGCCGATCGCTCCCGCGAACCGCCCGTCCTGGCTCAGCAGGATCATCGGAGTCATCGACGATCGCGGCCGCTTGCCCGGCGCGACCGCATTGGCCGCGGGACGGCCCGCACCATCGACCGGGCTGAACGAGAAATCGGTCATCTGGTTGTTGAGGAAAAAGCCGTCGACCATCCGGCCGGAGCCGAAGATGGATTCGACCGTCGTCGTCATCGACACCACATTGCCTGCCGCATCGCGGACGATGAAATGGGAGGTTCCGGCCGGCTCGAGCGTTCGGTCGGCGGCCATCAGCGGCGCCAGCTCGGGCCTGCCCGGCTCCGGCGGCGGGCCGGCAGTCGCTCCGATCAGCCGGCGCCGCGAAGCGACATAGGCGGCGTCCAGCATGCCCTCGACCGGGACTGTCACGAACGCCGGATCGCCGATGTAGCGGTCGCGGTCGGCGTACATGAGGCGGCTGGCCTCGGTGAACAGGAACCAGGCTTGAGGGTCGGCCGGACCGCGGCCCGCGATGTCGGTCCGCTCGAGGATCATCAGCAGCTGCAGCAGGCCGACCCCGCTCGACGGCGGCGGTGGGACGCAGGCGAGATAGATGCGATAGGGGCGGCACAGCGCCTCGCGCCTGACCGGCTTGTATTCGGCGAGGTCGGCCATGGTCATCGACCCGCCGAGCGGAGCAGCGCGGGTGCGCTCGACGATCCTTGCCGCGGTCTCGCCGGCGTAGAGCGCCGCCGCCCCATGCTCGGCCAGCCGCCGCAGGAAAGCAGCATAGGGCTTGTTGACCAGCCGGTCTCCGGCTTTCAGCAGAGTTCCGTCCGGCTGTGAAAAATAGCCGACGACGTCCGGCGCGTGGTTCTGGGGATGATGCGCGTCGATCATCCGCGCGAGACGGGGGCTGACGATGAAACCGTCATCGGCGGTGCGGGCGGCAGATCCGAACAGGCTGCTCCACGGCAGCTTGCCATGATCGCCATGGGCCAGCGCGAGCATCTTCACCGCGCCCGGAACGCCGGTGGCTCGTCCGCTCAGCACCGCCGTGCCGAACGGCAGCGGCTGGCCTGCAGGATCGAGGAACATCGTGGGACTGGCCTGCGCAGGCGCCACTTCCCGCCCGTCGTAGATGGTGACCCGCATGGTGCTCGCACTGTAATGCGTCATGAACGCGCCGCCGCCGATGCCGGAGCTTTGCGGCTCGACCAGCGACAGCATCGCCTGGACCGCGATGGCCGCATCGACCGCGCTTCCGCCGCGGCGGAGCACCTCCATCCCGGCCTCGGCCGCCAGCGGGTTGGCGGCAATGACGAATGGCTGGGCGATGGGGATTGCCGCAGGCGAGGGGGGCGTCGCCGGCGCGCAGGATCCGAAGGCGAGTGCGGCCAGGACGCAGACCAGCTTGTCGATGAAGCGCATCTTGCTGCGCTAGCCGAACCTATCTTGCCAGTCCACGCGGGCTGGCGCTTGCCGGGCGATGGGTTAAGAAGCAGCGCGAACAGGAGAAGGCGGGGAGAGATGGGCGGCAGGTCGACCAACGAGCTCGAACATTTTCCCAACCTCGTCACCATGTTCCTGACGCGGGCGAGGGAACGGGGTGACAAATCGTTCCTGTGGAGCAAGCGCCACGGGGCCTGGCGGTCGACCAGTTACAATGAGGCCGCTCGCCAGGTTGCCGCGCTGGCCGGGAGCCTCCAGCGGATCGGCCTCAAGCCCGGCGACCGAGTGATGCTGGTCAGCGAGAACCGGCCGGAATGGCTAATCGCCGATCTCGGGATCATGGCCGCCGGCTGCGTCACCGTCCCGACCTACACCACCAACACCTCACGCGATCACCAGCATATCCTGGCAAACTCGGGCGCCAGCGCGGTGATTGTCTCGACCCAGAAGCTGGCCAGTTCGCTGGTTCCGGCAGTGCTTTTCTCGTCCGAGTGCCACCATGTCATCGGCATCGAGGATATCCGTACCGGACAGTCGCCCGATGTTGCCCAGTTCCATCACTGGGATGAGTTGGTCGACGGGCCGGCCGATGTCGGCGCGCTGGAATCGCGCATGTCCGAGGTGAAGCGCGAAGATCTCGCCTGCCTCATTTACACCAGCGGGACCGGTGGCGCCCCGCGCGGCGTGATGCAGCATCACGGCATGATCCTGCACAATGTCGAGGGCTGCATCGACATCATCGCCACCGATTTCGGCTGGGATGACGAGATATTCCTCTCCTTCCTCCCCGCCAGCCACGCCTATGAGCATACCGGAGGGCAGCATTTCCCGATCGCGCTGGGCGGTCAGATCTATTACGCCGAAAGTCTCGAGAAGCTGGCGGCCAACATCGAGGAAGTGCGGCCGACGATCATGGTCGTCGTGCCCCGGCTGTTCGAGATGCTCCGGGCGCGGATCATGAAACAGGTCGAAAAGGACGGCGGCCTGCCCGAATATCTGATGGGCCGCGCGCTCTCGATCGAATCCAAGCGTGATGCCGGCAAGTCTGTCCCGTGGGACCTGCCGATGAACGGAATCCTGGCCCTAACGCTGCGCCGCAAGATCCGGCGCAGGTTCGGCGGGCGGATGAAGGCGATGGTGTCCGGCGGGGCGCCGCTCAACCCCGACGTCGGCCTCTTTTTCCAGGCGATGGGCCTGCCGATGCTGCAGGGCTATGGCCAGACCGAGGCCGGGCCGGTGATCAGCTGCAACCGGCCCAAGGCCGGCATCCGCATGGATACCGTCGGCCCGCCGCTCAAGAATACCGAGGTCCGCATCGCCGAGGATGGCGAGATCATGGTCCGCGGCGAGCTGGTGATGAAAGGCTATTGGCACAATCCCGACGAAAGCGAGCGGGTCCTCCAGCAGGGCTGGCTGGCGACCGGTGACGTAGGCCATCTCGACGACAAGGGCCGGATCGTCATTACCGACCGCAAGAAGGACCTGATCGTCAACGACAAGGGCGACAATGTCTCGCCGCAGCGGGTCGAGGGCATGCTGACGCTGCAACCCGAGATCTTGCAGGCGATGATCTACGGGGACCGGAGACCCTATCTGGTGGCGCTGCTGGTGCCGGACCCAGAGGAAATGAAGCGGTTCAAGGACGACCCCGAGGGAATCCAACGGGCGCTGTCCCGGGCGGTCGACCGCGTCAACTCGGAGCTTTCGGTGATCGAGCGCGTGCGGCGCTTCATCGTCGCCGACGAACAATTCTCCGTCGAGAATGAGATGCTGACGCCGTCGATGAAGATTCGCCGCCACATCATCGGCAGGGCCTATGGCAACCGGCTGGACGCGCTTTACAAGCGCTAGCGTCTAGCCCGGCCTCGTGTAGGGAACGAACGGGCCGAACACGCAGCTCCCGGTTTGCATGCCGCTCGGCATATCGACCAGATGGTTGATGTCGCCCTGGCACGTCTCCGAAGTTCCGAACTTGCGAGTCACCAGGGTCCGGTTGCCGGAGCTGAGGCCGATGCAGCCGTCGCGGGGTTTCTGAAGATAGATGGTGCGACCATCCCGGAACAGGATGGTGTAATCGTCGATCACCTGCATCTGATCGGATCGATAGCCTGGGATGCAGCGCAGCGGCGGCCCGGGCGTTCGCCCGGACAACGCCTCGGCCAACTCGCGCTGTGCCCTCGGACTTTGCGTCTGCTGAATCGGCGTGGTCGTGCAGGAACCCGCCAGCATCCCACCGGCCGCGGCAAGCATCAATGACGCGCCGATGCGCACTGGCTTACATGGCCTTGCGATAGGGCACGAACTCGCTGAATACGCAGCTGCCGCCCTGGATTCCGGTCTGCAGGTCGACCAGCTCCTGGATGTCGCCCTGGCAAATCTGATGCTGGCCCACCCGGCGGCTGACCAGCGTATAGCCTCGGCTCTCGAGGCCTGGGCATCCGCCCGCCGGCCGCTGCAAATAGACGGTTGAACCGTCGCGGAACAGGATGGTCCCGTCGTCGATCACGTTCATCTTGACCTGGCCATGCAAGTTCGGGACGCAATTCGTCGGCTGCCCGGCGGTCCGTCCCTGAA
>DASTCB010000096.1:0-11202 GCA_035711585.1 Sphingomicrobium sp. | reverse complement strand
CTCAACGAGCCAGAGGAGGGCGGAGCTACGCGCTTCAAGAAGATCGGAAAGACCATCCATCCGGAGGCAGGCAAGCTGATCGTCTGGAACAATTTATTGGCCGACGGCAGTCCGAATCCGGCCACCCTTCATCAGGGGATGAAGGTTCGGCGCGGCACCAAATATGTGCTGACCAAATGGTTTCGACAGGCGCCCTGGCCGCTGCTCAACGCCTAATCGCCCCTTATTGCTCGGTCCTGGCTTGCCGGCCACGGCGCCGAGTATCGCGCGGCGGTTCGCCAAATCGCCCTCGGTACCAATTGCTGAAGGCTGACAAGGATGAATAGCCAAGGAGGTCGGCAATGTCCGTCAGCCGCAGCCTGCGCTGCGCCACGTAGCGGCTCGCCTCGCGCATCCTTACTCGGTCGAGCAGATCGCTGAACTGCTGGCCTTCTTCATCCAGGCGGCGCTGCAGGGTCCGGACGGTCATGCCCAGGCTGTCAGCGACACTGGCGATGGATGCTCGTCCGGCCGGCATCAACAGTTGGATCGCCTGCTCCACCTCTTGCACGATCGACCGCTCGCCGGGGTCGATTATGGCGTTGACCAGGTTGCGGGCATGTAGCGCCAGGGCGGGATCGGATCGCGGGTTCGTGCGATCGAGGTCGGCTCGGCTGATCAATAGGCCCTCGAAGTCCGAATTGAACTCGAGCGGACCCGAAAACAGCCGCTGGTAGACCGCGCGCTCGGCCAGCGGCGGCGGCTCGTACGGAAAGCTGATGCTGACCGGCAGCCAAGCTGCGCCGACGACGCTTCGGCATAGCTGGTCAAGCACGCCGAGGGCCAGGTCGTCGGCCTGCCTTGAGGGCATCGGCGGGTCGAAGACGAAATTTTCGCGCAGCAGTACCATGCCGTCGAACTCTTCGATGCGCAGGGCGAGGTTGGTGTTGATGCGATTCCGGAATTGGGTCAGCACCGACAGCGCGTCGCGAAGGGTCGACTGATGGGCGATCAGCAGGCTGACCATGCCGAGATCCGCAAGCCCGCGCCGCTCCGCCATCCTGAGGCCGAAGGTCAGGCAGTTTGAGGCGGCCGCGCTTTCCTCAAGCAACCGGATGACGGGCCGTGCCGGCAGCATCTGCTCCGGATTGCCGAGCATTGCGCGGGATAGCCCGTTCCTGCGAAGCAGCGGGGCCGTGTCCAGCCGAAGCTCCTCCGCAGCCGCAAAATAACCGGTGAGCGCCGCGGCCCTGACCAACTCCATAAGAGGCTCCTGTCGCTACCTAAGCAGAATCTGTCACAATTTGTGAAAAAGGCAATCGGGCGCAGGCGTAATTCCAACGCAAGCGAAAACCAGGGAGATTCTGATGGCGCATGCCGTGCGCTTCTACGAAACGGGCGGACCGGAAGTCCTGCAATACGAACAGGTTGAGGTTGGAGACCCCGGGCCGGGCCAGGTCCGCGTCCGCCACATCGCCGTCGGGTTGAACTTCGCCGACACCTATTTCAGGCTGGGCTATTATCCGGTCCCTGTTCCAAATGGCATGGGGGTGGAAGCTTCCGGGGTCATCGAAGGCGTCGGTGAAGGGGTCAACGGCTTTGAGGTCGGCGATCGAGTCACCTACACCGGCAGTCCGCTCGGAGCCTATTCGACCGAGCGTATCATGCCTGCCGGTTCGCTCATCAGGCTGCCGGTCGACATCGATCACAAGACGGCGGCGGCCTCGACCATGCGTGGGCTCAGCGCCGCCTATTGGCTGCTCAAGACCAACCCGTGGATGAAGGCCGGCGATACCATCCTGCTGCATGCTGCGGCCGGCGGGGTCGGCCTGATCGCGGTGCAATGGGCCAAGCTACTCGGCCTTCGCGTGATCGGCACCGTCTCGACCGAAGAGAAGGCCGAGCTGGCCCGCGCCCGCGGTTGTGACGAAATCATCTTTTATCGCCGGGAAAATGTTCCCGATCGCGTCCGGCAACTGACCGGAGGTGAAGGCGTCACCACCGTGTTCGACACCGTCGGCAAGGACACCTTCGAAGGCTCGCTGAAGTCGCTGAAGCGCCGCGGCGTGCTGGTCGGCTGCGGTACCTCGTCCGGGCCTTTCCCGCCGATCGACGCATTGCAACTCGCCATCCAGGGCTCGGTCTATTTCCAGCGGCCGGCCCTGGCCGACTATATCGCCGACCCGGCCGAACGGGCCGAGCTGTCGGGTGCGCTGTTCGACCATATCGCCAGCGGGCGCATCAAGATCGAGATCAACCAGCAGTATGAGCTGCAAGACGCAGTGCAGGCGCATCGGGATCTGGAGGCGGGAAAGACGACTGGCTCGTCGATCTTCACCTTCTGATGCGGATCGAGAAACTCACCACCCATATTGGTGCGGAGATCGTCGGCATCGACCTCGCCGAGGCCGTTCGGAATGACGAGCTGTTCGGAGAAATTCGGCAGGCGCTGCTCAATCACAAGGTGCTGCTTCTTCGCGACCAGCTCATTTCAAGAGCCGACCATGTCGCCTTCGCTCGCCGCTTCGGCGAGCTCGAGGATCACCCTGTCGCAGGCAGCGATCATCCCGGTATCGTTTGCATCTACAAGGATCTCGATTCCCCGCCCGACTTCTATGAAAATGCCTGGCATTGCGACGCCACCTGGCGCGATTGCCCGCCGATGGGCGCGGTGCTGCGCTGCATCGAATGTCCGCCGGTCGGAGGTGACACGCTTTGGGCCAACATGGCGAAGGCCTATGGGGACCTGCCGGATCATGTGAAAGAGACGATCGACGGCCTCTATGCGCGCCATTCGATCGAGGCGAGCTTCGGCGCGCGCATGCCGACCGAGAAGCGGCATGCGCTGAAGGCGCAATTTCCGGATGCAGAGCATCCGGTGGTGCGCACCCATCCGGAAACGGGTGAGAAACTGCTGTTCGTCAACGCCTTCACGACCCATTTCACCAATTTCCACACGGTCGAGAACGTCCGCTACGGCCAGGACTATGCACCCGGCGGGGCGAACCTGCTGAGCTATCTGATCAGCCGCGCCTCGATCCCCGAATATCAGGTCCGCTGGAGCTGGGAGCCGGGCAGCGTCGCGATCTGGGATAACCGCTGCACCCAGCATTACGCGGTCATGGATTACTGGCCCGCGGTCCGAAAAATGGAGCGCGCGGGCATCATCGGCGACAAGCCCTACTGACGGAGATTCCCATGCAGTTCCTCGACGACTCTCTATTGCCCGAGACCCAGGACAAGCTGGTCATCACCGTCGCTCCCTATGGCCCCGAGTGGGCGGTAAGCGATTTCCCCGAAGATCTTCCGCTGACCATGGACGAGCATGTCCAGAAGGCGGTCGATTGCTTCAACGCCGGCGCGACCGTCCTTCACATCCACGTCCGCGAACTGGACGGGAAGGGCAGCAAGCGGCTGTCGAAGTTCAACGAGCTGCTCGGCCTGCTGCGCGAAGCGGTGCCCGAAATGATCCTCCAGGTCGGCGGATCAATCTCCTTCGCCCCGGAAGGCGACGGCGCCGAGGCCAAGTGGCTGTCCGACGACACCCGCCACATGCTGGCCGAGCTCACTCCCAAGCCGGACCAGGTGACCATCGCCGTCAACACGACGCAGATGAACATCATGGACCTGATGCACGACCGGGAATATCGGAACACCAGCCTGGCCGACCCGGCGCTGTACGATGCCTATCGCGACATGGTTGTCCCAGCCAACCCGTCATGGGTCGAGGAACATCTGCGGAGGCTGGTCGCCGCCGGCATCCAGCCGCACTTCCAGCTGACCTCGATGCCCGACCTCGAAACGGTCGAGCGGCTGATCCGCCGTGGCCAGTACAACGGTCCTCTCAACCTGACCTGGGTCGGAATCGGCGGCGGGTTCGACGGGCCCAATCCGAGCAATTTCATGGAATTCATCCGCCGCGCGCCCGACGGTTCGACCGTCACCCTGGAGTCGGTCATGCGCAACGTCCTGCCGATCAACGTCATGGCCATGTGCCTCGGCATGCACACGCGTTGCGGCAACGAGGACACGCTCTACGACCAGCATGGCGACAAGCTCACTTCCGTGCAGCAGATTGAGCAGCTGGTGCGCATCGCCAGGGAGCTTGGCCGCGAAATCGCAACAGCCCAGGAAGCGCGCGACATCTACAAGATCGGTGTGCAGTACAACAGCGTCGACGAGACGCTGGCGCAACTCGGAATGCCGCCGAACCGCGAGCCCGGCAAGCGCGCTATCCCCAACCGGTACGCCGCCTGATCATGACCGCCGAACGCCAGCATCCGATCCCGGCCTACGCTTGGGTGATCTTCGCGCTCGCGTTCGGCCTGCTCATTTCGGACTATATGGCGCGGCAGGTGCTGAACGCTGTCTTTCCGCTGCTCAAGTCCGAATGGGCCCTGAGCGACGGGCAGCTCGGCCTGTTGAGCGGCGTGGTTGCGATCATGGTCGGTCTTCTGACCTTTCCACTGTCGCTGCTGGCGGACCGCTGGGGACGGGTAAAAAGCCTCACCGCCATGGCGGTTCTATGGAGCATTGCAACGCTACTCTGCGCGGCGGCGGACAATTATGGGCAGATGCTCGCCGGGCGGCTGCTCGTCGGCGTCGGCGAAGCCGCCTATGGAAGTGTCGGCATCGCGGTGGTCGTCAGCGTTTTTCCCAAGCGCCTGCGCGCCACGCTATCCGCGGCCTTCATGGCCGGGGCTCTCCTGGGCCAGGTGCTTGGAGTCGGAATCGGGGGCGCGGTCGCCGCCGCGCATGGCTGGCGCATGGCCTTCCTGGTCATCGCCATGGGCGGCCTTGCCCTCGCCCTCCTCTTTCCGCTGGCTGTTGGCGAAAGGCGGATCGCGGCGCTGGCCGAGCAGGCGGGGAACCAGCCCTATGAGCGCAAACGATCCTTCCCCGGGCTGGGCAGCCTCTTTGCCAGCCGCACCATCAAATGCGCCTATGCCGGCAGCGGGCTGCAGCTGTTCGTCGCCGGCGCTTTGCCGGCATGGCTGCCGACCTATTTCCACCGTTACTATGAGCTTCCCGTTGACGGCGCCGGCTCGCTTGCCGCGCTATTCCTTGCCATTTGCGGAATCGGCATGGTGGTTTGCGGCCAGGTCAGCGACCGGCTGTTCGGCCGGCCGGATCAGCGGGTCAGCCTGTCTATATTTTACTGCCTTGCCTGCGCCATGCTGTTGAGTGCCGCGCTGGCGCTTCCCGCCGGCCCCCCACAGCTCATGATGCTAGGGCTGGCGATGTTCCTGGCGGCAGCCACCACTGGCCCCGCCGGAGCGATGGTTGCCGGCCTCACTCCCGCGGCGATCCACGGCACCGCGTTCGCGACACTGACCCTCGCCAATAATTTTGTCGGGCTCGCGCCCGGCCCGATCGTCACCGGCTGGCTGGCCGACCAGTTCGGCCTTCTTGGGGCCTTGCGATGGCTGCCGTTGGCCAGCATAGCGGCGGCACTGGTGTTCCTGTGCGCCCGCCAGTCCTCGCGGGCGGATCTCGCCTTCGCGGAGTAGAGTGATGAGGTTTGGTGCTCTTCGGCCCCCTTCTCTGGGCGGGGTTGGTCCCGGACTTTTGGCATCGCTGATCATCGCGGCGGCGGCTGCATTCCTCGCCGATCATTACGCCGGTCCGGTCATGCTGTTCGCCCTGCTGCTCGGCATGGCGATGAACTTCCTGAGCGATGTCGACCGCTGCAAGGCCGGCATCAGCTTCGCTTCCAGGACAGTCCTGCGCCTCGGCGTGGCGTTGCTCGGCTTCCGCATCACGGTGTGGGAAGTGGCCGCGCTCGGCTGGCAACCGGTGCTGCTGGTGATCTCGGTTGTCACGCTAACCATCTTCGCGTCGATCTGGGCGGCCAGGACGATGGGCTTCAAGCCTGAGTTCGGCATGCTGTCAGGCGGCGCGACGGCCATCTGCGGCGCATCTGCGGCCATGGCAATTTCGGCCGCCCTGCCGCATGACGAACGGAAGGAGCGGGCGACCGGCTTCACCATCATCGGCGTGTCGACGCTTTCGACGATCGCGATGATCCTTTACCCGGCGGTTTCCAGCTTCTTCGGGTTCGACGACCATCATGCCGGCGTGTTCATTGGCGCCACGGTGCACGACGTCGCGCAAGTGGTCGGCGCTGGCTACGCCATTTCGCCGGAGGCGGGCGATACCGCCACCATCGTCAAGCTGATGCGCGTCGCCATGCTGCTGCCGGTAATCATCGCCATCGGCCTGTGGGTGCGCGCGAAGGGCGATCATGACAGGCATAAGCGGCCACCGTTGCTGCCGTGGTTCGTCACCGCATTCGCGGCGCTGGTGGTCTTCAACAGCGTGGTGCCGATCCCCGAATTTGTGCGGGACGCGGGCAATACCGTGTCGCGCTGGTGCCTGATCGCCGCCATCGCCGCGCTCGGCATCAAGACCCACTTCCGTGAAATCGTCGAAATCGGGTGGAAGCCGGTGATGCTGATGGTCCTCGAAACCATCTTCATTGCGGGCCTCGCCCTCATCGCCATTTGGGGAGGCTTGCTTTGACGGTAATGGATGGAGTCACCATCCTGTTCGTTCCGGGACTAAGGGACCATGTCGCCGAACATTGGCAGACCCTGTTGGCCGCCGAGATTCCAGGCTCGGTAACGGTTGAGCCCCTGACAGAGGACCGGCTAAGCAGGAACGCCAGGGTAAAGGCGCTGGACGAAGCATTATCAAAGATCGAGGGCGAGGTGGTGATTGCCGCGCACAGCGCCGGCGCGCTGATGGTCGCCAATTGGGCCCTGGCTCCGACGCGCCGGATCCGCGGAGCATTGCTCGCGACCCCCGCCGACGTCGAAAATCCGCTACCGCCGGGATATCCCGCCTTCGACGATCTCAAGGCCAATGGCTGGATTCCCATCCCGCGCGAGCCGCTGCCCTTTCCGGCCATCGTTGCGGCCAGCCAGAATGATCCACTTGCGCAGTTCGAGAAGGTCGCCGGGCTGGCCTATGCATGGGGCGCGGAGCTCCATGATGCGGGCGAGGTGGGCCATTTGAACCCGGCTGCGGGGTATGGGCGCTGGGACGGGGCTCTGCGGCTGCTGGAGCGGCTGGCGGCCCGTAGACAATGAAAAGCCCGGCGCCGTGGACCGGCGCCGGGCTTCCCCTCCCCTAACTCAACGACTCAGCTCAAAAGCGAAAGGTGGCCGACGCACCGTAGGTGCGGGGATCTGCATGGAGACGGCGAACGGCCGTGCTTCCGCTAAAGACACCGTTATTGAGGCCCAAGTTGGCGCCGAGGAACTGGTACAGGTTGCCGGCTTCATACTGCTTGTTCAGGAGGTTGTTGCCGAACAGCGAGATCGACCAGCGGTCGTTCGCTCCGTTGAGCGTCGCGCGCGCGCCGAGCAGCGCATAGCCGTCGATGACCGTTTGCGGATTGGCGTCGTTGACCAGTCCGCCGAACTGTTTCGAGACGAACGACAGGTTGGAATTCAGGCCCCAGGTCATGCCGCCTGACCCCAGATCGCCGGCCCAGTCGAAGCCGATCCGCCCGCTCCACTTGGGCGCGAAATTGGCGGCCTTGCCTTTCAGATCCTGCGTGCTTCCCGGCGGGAGGCCCGGCAGTCCGGCTGCGTTGTCATACTCGGTGAATTCCGAATCCAGGTAAGCGACGTTGGCAAACAGCGAGAGGTTCTTGAGCGGCTTGGCGACACTGTCGAATTCGAAGCCCTGGTGGCGCAAATTGCCGGCGTTGCGGACGGTGAAGCTGGTTCCGTCGAACGCACGGTCCTGGAAACCGCTGATATTCATCCGGTAGAAGGTCAGGTTGAGCGTCAGCTTCCTGTCGAGCCAGCTGGTCTTGGCGCCCAACTCCCAATTCTTGGTCGTCTCCCGGTCGAACACGCGGCGCTCTGGACGGAATTCGCCGCTGACCGTTGTCAGCGAAGGTGCGCCTGCGCCCGAGTTGTAGCCGGCTGACTTGTAGCCCGTGGAGTAGGACCCGAAAAGCAGCAGATCCTCCGTCGGCTCATAGTTTAGGCCAAGACGATAGGTGAACTTCTCGTCGCTCACGTCCGGGAGTTCGAGCACCTCCAGCGCACGGACGTTGGCCAGTAGGGGATTGGTCTGCTGGTCGTAGGAGCCTTCCTTCTTGTCCTTGCTGAATCGCCCGCCCACCGTCGCAAAGAGCTGGTCGGTGAAATGGAAATTCGCCTGGGCGTAGGCGGCATAGCTGTCGACGGTCTGGCGGACTTCCTGCACCGTCGCGTCCTCGACCGTCCCTCCATTGGCGGCCAGGAACGCATTGCACAATGGCTTGGCGGGCGCAGGGGCGATGATGCAGAACTGCTCGTTCATGTGCAGCTTCTCGCCCTGCCGGTACTTCTCGTGGAAGTAGTAGAGGCCCGCAACCAGATCGAGGCGGCCGTCGAGCCATTGCCCGGTTGGCGAAATGAACTGCAGTTCGTGGTTCTGGTTCTTTGAATCGAACAGGCCGGTCCGCGACAGGATGGGCGTCGGCGTGAAAATCACGTCACCGTCCAGCTGCTCATTTTCCCAGTCGCGATAGCTGTTGATCAGTCGGATCGTCGAGCCCCCGCCGACATCCCAAGACAGACTGCTGTTGAAACCCCACTGCTTGTCATCGACGTCGGCGGTGAGGAATTGATTCAGGTCGTCGTCGTTGAGGTCGGTGTCCGGCGCACCCAGCACGGTGCTGAAGAAGGCCCATTGGGCGTCGGAGACGCTGCTGCGGTCGAAATCGATGTTGGTCGCGCCGTCGCCGCTGATCTTGGCATAGTCGGCGCGGAACACCCATTCGAGAGGCCCGACTTCGGTCCGGAAGCTGCCGCGCAGGATGGTGTCGTCGGTTCCGCCGACCTGCTTGTCGTCAAGCTCGTTATGCCAATAGCCCTTGAACCATTGCTTCGAGCCGGCGAAGCGGAACGCGCTGTTCTCGCCCACCGGCACGTTGACGTAGCCATAGGCGCGATAGCGGTCGCCGTTGCCGATTTCGCCGGTCACCTCGCCGGAGAACTCGCCGAACCTGGGCCGCGCCGTGTGAAACGACACCGCGCCGACACTGGCGTTGCGGCCGAACAGGGTTCCCTGCGGACCGCGCAGCACTTCGACGCTTTCCATGTCGAGCAGCGAGCTGATGACCGCGCCGACCCGCGGAACATAGGCCCCGTCGAGGAATACCGCGACGCTGGGTTCGACGGTGGTGTTGCTGGCCGCGCCGATGCCGCGGATCGCGAGGCGGACGTAGCTGGTTTGCGCACCCCTGGCGACGCTGAGGTTTGGCGTGACCTTGGTCAGGCCTTCGAGGTTGACGACGTTGCTCTCTTCCAGCGTGTCGCCGGAGAAGGCGGCAATCGAGATTGGCACGTCCTGCACATTTTCCGCACGCTTCTGCGCGGTGACGACGATCTCCGTTCCCGCGTCCGGCTCAGCGGCAGGCTCTGTTACAGAGGCCGATGCGGCGGGCCCCTCGGATTGCGCGGTGGCGTCTGCCGCGGGCTCTTCCGCGAACGCGGGCGCGGTTCCAAGCGCGACCGCCAGTGCGAAAGCGCTGGCGTAAGCATTTACGCGAAGTCTTGCAGGCATTTAGGTTGATCTCCCCCGACACGGCTTTTTCTTTTCAACCTAGCCGCTCATGGCCCCGGATTTTTCAATTTCGTGCCATCGATTTTATCTTTGACGACAGCGGAGCCGCGCTTTCGCCCTGGCCGGAAACGGCCAGTCGATCGCTTGAATTTTATTTGCAGTTGAAGAGCTGGACGGCCCCGGGGGCGCCTAGGCGCGCTTGGCCTGTGTGGCCAGGTTTCGCGCCATCAGCAGCGCTCCCTCCAGCCCGGCATTTTCGAGCGCGGCAGGGACGCAAAAGTCGGGCCGGCTGGCGCAGGGACCGACTCCATAGCCGCCCAGGCTGGCGACCAGCTTCTCGCCGATCATCGGAACGAGCGGCGCAGCGCGGATAACACCGCCTCCCCAGACGATCCGGTTCGGCGACCAGGTCAGGACCAGCGCGGCGGCCAGTTGCCCTAGATAATCGGAGATGAGGTCCAGGAGCTCGCGGTCGTCGGCCAGATCTCGGCCTTTGCCAAGCCGGCGCCGCACCGCTGGGCCTGCCGCCAATCCCTCCGCGCAACCCTCGTGAAAAGGACATGTGCTTGGCACATCGTCGCCTGGCAGGCGCACCAACCGAAGATGTCCCGCTTCCGGGTGCATTGCTCCCCTGAGGCTACGTTTGTCGATGGCCAGCCCGGCGCCGATCCCCGTCCCAACCGTGACATAGGCGATGCTCGGCAGTCCCTCCCCCGCACCGATCTGCTGCTCGGCGACCGCAGCCGCATTGACGTCGGTGTCGACCGCGACCGGAACGCCGAGCCGTGCCTGAAGCTCGGCGCGAAGGTTGCTTCCCGCCCAGCCGGGCTTTGGAGTGGCAAGCGTCCGGCCATAGTCCAGCGAATCCGGGTCGACGATCAGCGGCCCGAACGCCGCGAGCCCGATTGCCGCGAGACGGCCCTCTCCCGGCATTTCCGACAGGAATATTGAGAGCTCTTGGGCGGCCTGGTCGGCGGTTCCGGTCGGCCAGCGGCTCTCTGCCATCGTCTTCCCGCTTTCGGGCTCTACGATGCGGGCGAGGATCTTGGTTCCGCCGGTCTCGATCCCCGCCACCAGTTCAATGCTCACGAGCGGCCCTTCCTCGACGCGCAAAAGAGAGTGGCATGTCTTGCGACGCCGCAAGCGATGCCTCGCGCATCGCGTCCTACAAAAGAAAAGCGGCGGCGTCTTGCGACGCCGCCGCCTGTGTTTGCCAGTTTTAGAGCGCTTAGAGCTTGCTCGAAACCTCGTTGAAGGTGCTGCCCAGCTGGCTGCCGATGTTCGACATGGCGGCGATGGCCGCAACAGCGATCAGCGCGGCGATCAGGCCATATTCGATCGCGGTCGCACCCTTGTCGTTTTTGATCAGCTTCAGGAACTTGGTCATCTCCGGTCTCCTTTTTCCGGGTTCCACCAAGGGGATCTCAATTCCCCACCGCCGCGGGACGCAAACGCGCGCCGGATGTCCGAAAGCTGTCAGCAGGAGCTTGTGAAAAGGTTTCGTCGTGCGGTTAATAAATTTGCCATTTCCTTTGGACTCCCGGCATATGGGCACTGCCGGAGCGCAAAAACAAAGGCGGCGGCGCCTTGCGACGCCACAAGCGATGCGTTGACATCGCGACAGACAAAAGAAAGGCGGCGGCGCCTTGCGACGCC